>JBBDQT010000206.1:0-2925 GCA_040905815.1 Acidimicrobiales bacterium | reverse complement strand
TGTCGATCTCCCACGACGCCCACCACAAGCACAGCTACTACGTGATCAGGAACTCCGAGTGGCTCTTGGGGTTCACCCAGCACGAGATCGAGCTGATCGCCCAGATCGCCCGCTACCACCGCAAGAGCGCCCCCAAGTCGAAGCACGCCGAGCACGCCGCCCTCAGCGCGGACGACAAGCGGATGGTCGCCACCCTGGCCGGCCTGCTCCGGGTCGCCATCGGCCTCGACCGCACCCACGCACAAGTCGTGCGCTCGGTCCGCTGCGAGGACGGCGGTGACGAGCTGCGCATCGTGCTCGACATCGCACGCGGCGCCGACCCGAGCCTCGAGCGCTACGTCGCCGACGAGCGCAAGGGGCTCCTCGAGTCGACCCTCGGCACCACCGTCTCCCTCGTCGTCGCCTGAGCGGATCGGATCGGCGCGCCCGTCAACGAGGTGGCCCGGGTCCCGCTCACGATGGGCTCTGCTCGTCGTCGAGGTACGAGTCGCCCTCGCGCACCGGCGGGTCGGCGGTGTCGTGGACGGCCAGCTCCTCGGCGGAGCGGTCGTCGACCCGCTCGGTCGCCACGTCGCGGGTCGTGTCCGCGCCACCGGTGACGTCCCCTGGGTCCTCTGCACCGATGTCGTCGTCACCGACCGCGGTGGCGACGACGTCCTCCTCCAGGTCGGGCACGGTCCCCTCGTCCGGCGCCACCAGGTGGGCGATGGCGTCGTCGTCCGGGGATGGCGGCGCCGTGCTGTCCGCTTCCTCGCGCGCCACTCGCTCGCGGTGCGAGTCGCCCGTCGCTCCGTGGTCGGCGGTGACACCGGGGTCCTCCACGCCGAGGGGGCGATCCGGCGGGTACTCCTCGGGCAGCTTGTCGTCATCCAGGAGCTCGGACAGGTTCGGATCATCGGTCATGCGACGGGCCTACCCCTGGGTGCGCCTGACGATGGGCGCAGCACCCACCACCACAGTGCGCAGTCGTGGAGGCCTGCGTCGGCCGGTGCCGTGCGGCAGGCGGCGGCACCACCGTCGGCCTGCAGCGAACAACGTGAATGGCGGGAACCACCGAGGGCTCCCTACGATGGGTCCGTGGAACTCGACGAGCCCGCCCGGCTGCAGCTGCCGGCCGAGCCCGCGAGCATCAGCCGATCCCGCCGTTTCGTCGCCGAGACACTCGAGGGCAAGGTCGACAACGGCGTACTCGACACGGCCCTGGTCATCATGAGCGAGCTCGCCACGAACGCGATGCTCCACGGCCAGACGGGCTTCGAGGTCGTCGTGCGCTTCGACGTCGCCGGCCTGCGGCTCGAGGTCCACGATGGCAGCTCGCTCCTCCCCCACCGCAAGCACTACTCGGAGAGCTCGGCCACCGGGCGCGGCCTCGTGATCGTCGAGGCGCTCGCCACCATCGCCGGCGCCGAGCAGACCGAGGATGGGAAGGTCGTGTGGGCGGTCCTCACCGAGCTCCCACCCGAGCCGCCCGTGGTGGCCGCCTCGGACGACGAGGTCCCAGCCACACCGGACCCGATCAGCCTGGTCGCCGAGCCTCAGCACACCGATGCGCACCTCGAGGACCTCCAGTGGGCGGCGGCCGACGACGACCCCGAGCTCCGGGGGGCTCGAGCTGCTGCACCCCGTGAGCTCGTCCCCGTCTGATGTCGGGGACCGTGCCCCAGATCGAGGTCGGCCGGACAGAGGGGCTCGTCGACGTGCACCTCCTCGGGCTGCCACTCGCCATCCACCAAGCCGCTGAGGAGCACAGGGACGAGCTGCGGCGCGAGTTCGCGCTGCTGCGCCTCCAAGACGCTGATCTGAGCGCCGCTGACGTGCCCGTGCGCCTGCTCGACCTCATGGACTCGCTCGAGGCGAGGTTCTCCAGGTTCGCCGAATCCACCCGTCTGGAGATCGAGGAAGCGGTCGAGCGAGGCGAGGAGACGGTCGATGTCGTGTTCCGGGTGCCGTCCGGGGTCAAGTCGGGGATCACTCAGCTCGGTCAGCTGCTCGACGAAGCCGACGACTACTGCCGGCGGGGGGGCTCCCTGCTGACCCTCCAGGCGCCCCCTGAGGCGCTCGCCTACCGGCGGTGGTACCTCGACCAGTTCATCCGCCAGATCGACGGGGATCCCGCCATCCCGTGGCCGGGGGCCTGAGCCGGCGCTCTCGTCGGGCGCTACGGGCGCTCGCCAGCCGGACGGGGGACGAGCGCAGCCCGGGCGGTGCGCAGGCCCGCCGTGCGTTCAGCGCGGGCCACGTCCTCGTCGACCGGGCGCACCACGCTGCGCTCGAGCTCGTCGAGGTAGGGCGATCGGTCGGAGGTGCGCGTCCCCCAAGGCGTGGTGCGTCGCTGCGCCCAGGTGAGGTGCAGCTCCTCGCTCGCCCTGGTGGCGGCCACGTAGGCGAGCCGGCGCTCCTCGTCGAGCGCCTCGGGCGAGGTGGAGCGGCGGTGCGGCAGGAGCCCGGCCTCGCACCCTGCGACGATCACGACGGACCACTCGAGGCCCTTGGCGCGGTGGCAGGTCGTGAGCGCCACGCCGTGGCGGTCGAAGCCGTGCTCGCCGCCCCGGGCGCCGAGCACCCCGCGCGACCACGACCGGAAGACGTCGAGGTCGCCCGCCGGCACCGCCTGGCAGAACTCGTCGACCAGCTCGACGAGGGCCTCGAGGTGGGCGCGTCTGAGGGCAGCGACGGGGTCCTCGACCGGGACGGGGCCTCCGGGGCCGAGGTCCTGCTCCGCTGGCGCAGCGTCGTCGGCCGCGGCGGCGAGGACCTGGTTGCACACGTCGCCGAGGTCACCGGCGAGCGTGCGGAGGGGTTGCCTGCGACCGTCGTCGGTCGCCCGCAGCGCCCGCAGCACGGCGATGACCTCGGGCCGGTCGAGGAGCGAGCCCGGGAGGCGGTGCGGGATCTGCCGGGCGGCGAGCGCGGCGGCGATCACGT
>JBBDQT010000205.1:0-2996 GCA_040905815.1 Acidimicrobiales bacterium | reverse complement strand
TCCTGATGATATGAGGGTGATCCACCACCGTGGTCGGTCACCCGGCGAGGCTGCCGGATCCCGATATCGGAGGTCTTGGTGGCTGAGGTGTTTCGTGTTGTTCGGTCGATGACGGGGGGCCGTCTTGATGGCGTCACGGTCGGCCAGCCCGCGGTCGACGGGTACTTGGAGTTCGTGGCGGCGCGGGGCAGGCCGAACACGTTGCTCGCCGTCGCGTACGACTTGAAGGTCTTCTTCTCGGTCGTCGGCAAGGAGCCTGCGGCGGTGACGACGGCGGACGTGTTGGACTTCATCAAGGCGCAGCGTGCGCCTCGTCGGGGCGCCAAGGTCGTCAGGCTGGACGACGGCGAGTCGGGTCTGTCGGCCCGCACGATCAAGCGGCGACTGGCGTCAGTGTCGGGCTTCTTCGCCTATCTGGTCGCACGCGGCGACGCGGGCGTGATGGCGAACCCGGTTCCTCGCGGTCTGGCAGCGCGGCGGCCTGGACAGCGTGGCGTAGTGCGCGGTGTGCCGCTGATCCGGGCGCCACGAACGTTGCCGCAGATCTTGGATCCGGCCGAGGTCGACGCGTTCGTCGCAGCGCTGCGCACCCGCCGTGATCGGGCCATGGTCCAGGCCATGGTGCTGGGAGGCCTGCGACGCTGCGAGGTGCTCGGGCTCAGCCTGCGCGACGTGCGGCCGGGAGAACGCCGCTTGTTCGTCGCCGAGGGCAAGGGCGCCCGCGAGCGGATCGTGCCCATGTCAGCCACGTTCTTCGCGACCACGGCCGACTACTACGACACCGAACGCCCTCGGACGTCGGCGACCGACCGGGTATTCGTCGTGTTGAAAGGCCCGCGGCGTGGGCAACCGTTGTCTGCTGCCGGGTTGGACGAGATCGTTGACGGCGCTCGTCGCCGGGCCGGGATCCGGCGCCTCACGTGCCATCAGCTGCGGCACACCTGTTTCACGCGGTTGCGGGAGGCGGGCATGGCGCTGGAGGCGATCCAGGCCCAGGCCGGACACGCGTCGATCGAGACGACCCGCGTCTACCTGCATCTGGCCAACGACTGGCTGGCCGGCGAGTATTTGCGCGCGGCTGAGGCGATCGACGCGCAGGCGGCTCGGCTGTGACCGCCGCCCGCCCGGCGACGACCGGTCGCGAGGACCTCGTCGCCGCGTACGCGGCGGACCTCGAGGTCAGCGGGCGCACCGCGTGGCTGTCGAGTCTGGGCGGAGCCCGCGCCTTCTGCCGCCGCTATCCGGCGCCCGGCGCGTTCACGGCCGCCGAGCTCGACGAGCAGCTCGGCCTGCGCGGCCACCTCCGTTCGTTCGCCTCGTGGCTCATGGTGACGGGCCGGATGCGCGTGTCGGCCGACTACCTGGCCCGAGCCGATCTCCGGCTGGGCCGAACAGCGGCCCTCCACTTCCCCGAACTTCACTCCCAGGTCAGCGAGGCGGCCGCCACGCTCGGTTCCGACCAGATCTGGATCGCGTCCCAGTGGCACGCGCTGGCCCAGATCGCCGCCGTCTACGGCGTCCCGCTCGTGCAGGTCACGGCCGAGCAGGTCGACGAAGGAGGCGCCGCCCTGCTCGCCGCGTTCGCTCACCCGGACCGACCCAAGGCCGGTCACAAGACCCGCAGCGCCTTGGTCCGCCTGCGCGCCACCATGTTCCACGCTGGGCTGACCGACTCGCGGCCGCGGCTCCGCAAGCCGAACACTGGCGCCGTCCGGGCCGCCGAGTGGGCCGTCGTCGCCCCCACGTTCGCGGCGACGGCGCGCCGCTACCTCGACCAGATCGAGCTCAGTCTTCGGCCGTCCAGCGTTGCCGACGCGGAACGCGCCCTGCGCGAGCTCGGCGTCTTCCTCGCCGACCGCCATCCCGATGTCGTCGGCGTGGCCGACATGACCCGCGCCCATGTCGAGGCCTACAAGACGTGGCTCGCCGCCCGGCCCCGCCGCGGCGGCGGCACCCTGCACCGTCACACCATCCGCGGGCGACTGCTGACCCTGCGCTGCTTCTTCGAACGGGTCGCCGAGTGGGGCTACAACGACGCTCCGACCCGGCCCCTCATCTTCGGCTTCGATCTGCCCATCGCCGATCAGCCGCTGCCGCGGTTCCTCGACGACGCCGCCTTCGCCAAGCTGCTCCGCGCCGCCCGCGCCGACCCTGACCCATTCGCCCGCCTCGTCATCGACATGCTGTCGCGGACCGGGCTCCGCAAGGGCGAGCTCATGGCCCTCACTATCGACGCCGTCGTCCAGATCGGCTCCGCCTTCTGGCTGCGCGTCCCCGTCGGCAAGCTCCACAACGACCGCTACATCCCGCTCCACCCAGAGCTCAAGGACCACCTCGACGCCTGGCTCGCCGACCGGCCCACCACGCTGAGATCGGACCTGATCTTCACCGACCGGGGCCGGCCGATCCCGCACGCCCGCGTCGATCGCGCTCTCGCCAGGATCGCTTCGGCCGCTGGCGTCGAGCACGTCACCGCCCACCGGCTGCGGCACACCCTGGCCACCCAGGCCATCAACCGTGGCATGTCGCTCGAGGCCATCGCGGCCCTCCTCGGACACCGCACGATGGCCATGACCATGGTCTACGCCCGCATCGCCGACCGGACCGTCGCCGACGAGTACTTCGCCGTCTCCGAGAAGGTCGAAGCCCTCTACGGCCAAGCCCTGCCCGCCGAGGCCGAAGGCACCGAGATGACCAAGCTCCGCCGCGAGATGGACCGCCGCATGCTCGGCAACGGCTACTGCGCCCGCCCCGTCGAGATGGACTGCCACTTCGAGTCGATCTGCGAGTCCTGCACCTTCTTCGTCACCACCATCGAGTTCAAGCCCACCCTCCAACGCCAACGCGATGACGCCACCGCGAAAGGCCAGGTCGGACGACAGAAGATCTTCGACGGTCTCCTCACACGCATCGACCACGAAGCATCCTGATTTCGGAGAAACGCCCGATCCCCATATGAAGTCCCAGAAGACCCCTTGACAGGATCACCCGCATAA
>JBBDQT010000204.1:0-3021 GCA_040905815.1 Acidimicrobiales bacterium | reverse complement strand
GTCCATCACGATGTTGGTCCCGAAGCAGTTGGTGTGGACGAAGTCGTCCGCGCCGGCGATCGAGCGGTCGACGTGGCTCTCGGCGGCGAAGTGGACGACCGCGTCGTGGCCCGCCATCGCCTCTTCGAGGGTGCCGGGGTCGCAGATGTCACCCTTGACGAAGCGGTAGCGGGGACTGTCGTCGACATCGCGGAGCGTCGAGAGGTGGCCGGCGTAGGTGAGCGAGTCGTAGACGGTGACCTCGTGGTCGGTGGTGGCGAGGACGTGACGTACGTAGCCCGACCCGATGAAGCCCGCGCCACCTGTCACCAGCAACCGCATGCTGCAAGGCTAGGTGACCGCCCCCCGCAGACCCGAGCCCGACCGGTCCCCGCTCGTTCCAGGCTCGTTCCGGGTGCAGGTCGCCGCGGGATCCGCACCGTCCTGCACCCAGAACGGCTCGTGTCAGCCGCTGGCGGCGAGGCGGCGGAGGGTGTCACCGTACGAGGAGCGGCCGTACCCCTCAGCGAGCCCGGCCAGCTGCGCCTGGTCGATCCAACCCTGCCGGTAGGCGATCTCCTCGAGGCAGGCGATCTGCTCGCCCTGGCGGTGCTCGAGGACCTGCACGAACGTCGACGCCTCGAGCAGCGAGTCGTGGGTGCCCGTGTCGAGCCACGCCATGCCTCGCCCGAGCTCGACGAGGCGGGCTCTGCCTTCGTGCAGGTAGCGGTTGTTCACGTCGGTGATCTCGAGCTCGCCGCGGGCGGACGGCACGACGTCGGCGGCGAAGCGCACGACGTCGTTGTCGTACATGTAGAGCCCGGTGACCGCGACGTTCGAGCGAGGTGCGGCCGGCTTCTCCTCGATGTCGAGGATCCGGCCGTCGCCGTCGGTCGTGACGACGCCGTAGCGCTCGGGATCCTTGACGGCGTAACCGAACAGCGTGCAGCCTTCCGTCGTCGCCGCCTCCTCCTGCAGGAGGGCCGACAGCCCGTGGCCGTGGAAGACGTTGTCGCCGAGGACCATGCAGACGCTGTCGTCACCGATGTGGCCGGCACCGATCACGAACGCCTCGGCGAGTCCCCTGGGCTCGGGCTGCACCGCGTACGACATGGTCATGCCCAGGTCACCGCCGTCCCCGAAGAGCCGGCGGAACAGCGGCAGGTCGTCGGGCGTGGAGATGAGGAGGACCTCCCGGATGCCGGCCAGCATCAGCACCGACAGCGGGTAGAAGACCATGGGCTTGTCGTAGACCGGCAGCAGCTGCTTGGAGACGGACCGGGTCACCGGGTGCAGGCGGGTGCCGGCGCCTCCGGCGAGCACGATGCCCTTCACGGTGCCAGACCGTACGGCACCGCCTGCGTCGGCGCGCTCAGCACTCAGGAATGGTGGGCAGCGGTGACTCGTCCTCAGCCGGTGCCTCCGTCGTCGTCGTGTCGTCGACCTGGGGCACCTCGCTCGCGGGCCGGGGTGTGGTGCGAACGCCCACGAACGTCTCGCCGGTGAGGATGACCGCGTCGACGCCGGTGAGGTCGGGATCCTCCCGCAGCTGGACCTCGGGCTCCAGGTAGCGGGCGAGCAGCTGCGCCTTCGCGCCCTGGCCGGCCCCGTACCGGATCACCGTGGCCTCGGTTCCTCCCGGGCCGTCGCCGGGCGAGGTGACGGCGAACCCCGCGGCGACCAGGTCGTCCCGGGCCCCGCTGGCCTGGCCGGGGACACCGGTGCCGTTCAGCACCCGGACGGTGACCGCGGAGGGGGCGACGTCGCCTGGCTCCACCGGTGCGATGCCGCGGAAGACGTCCAGAATGTCCTCGGTCTCCTGGCCCTCCTGGAGCACGAGGACCGAGGCGCCGCGCACGGTCGCGTTGTCGATCGGCAGGGTGAACTGCTGGAGCGACTCGGGCGTGAGCGAGCGGAACCGCTCGCCGAGGTTGACGATGTCGCGGGCGTCGAGGTCGCGGTCCACGGTGACGTTGTCGATGCCGACGTCGACGAGCTTGTTGACCCGGGACGGGTTGAGGAGGTCCTTGGAGATCGCTTCGCGCATCGCCCGGCGGATGAAGTCCTGCTGGCGGGTGATGCGCCCGATGTCGCCGCTCGGGTCGGACTTCCACCTGTCGTCCTCCATGTACTGGAAGTGCCTGCTGCGGACGTAGGAGAGCGCCTGGTCACCGGAGAGGCGCACGCAGCCCGAGTCGGTGATGTTCAGCCCGCTCGGGTTCGAGCCGTCCGGCGCCCGGTCCCGCACCGGCGCCGGCAGGTACAGCTCCACGCCGCCCACCGCGTCGACCATGCCCTTGAAGCCGGCGAAGTCGACCTGCACGTAGTGGTGGACCCTTATGTCGAAGTTCATCGTGATGGTCCGGATCAGCTGCTCGGGGCCGCCCTGGAAGGCGGCGTTGATGCGGTCCTTCTTTCCCGTGCCGGCGACCTCGACGAGGAGGTCCCTCGGGAACGACACCATCGCCGCCGACTCAGCGCGGGGGTCGACCCTGATGAGCATGATCGTGTCGGCCCGCTCGCCGCCGACCAAGCCCTCGCTGCCGAACGACTCCTGGGCCTGGTCGTCACCTGCGGTGAACGCGCGGGTGTCGCTGCCCACCAGGAGGAAGTTCTGCGGTTCGCCGGGATCCTCCTCGTCGAGGACGCCCTCGGCGAAGTCGTACCGCGGCAGCTGCCCGAAGCGCTGGTAGAAGTAGCCGAGCGCGGCGGCGGCCACCAGGCAGGCGGTGATGAGCAGGCAGTTGAAGGTGATGAGGATCCGCTGCGGCCAGGAGCGACGCAGAACGGGTCCCGCGGCGGCGGTCATCGGCGGCCGACGGTACCCGTTCTGGGTGCAGGAGAGCGCGGAATGCGCGCCGTCCCGCACCCAGAACGGGAAGACGGGAAGTTCGTGAAGAGGGTGGGTGGCGTGTCAGCCGATGGGCAGGCCGAGGCTCCGGCTGATCACCAGACGCTGGATCTCGCTCGTGCCCTCGCCGATCTCCAGGATCTTGGCGTCGCGGTAGAAGCGGCTGACCGGCGTCTCGTCCACGAAGCCGT
>JBBDQT010000203.1:0-3056 GCA_040905815.1 Acidimicrobiales bacterium | reverse complement strand
CTTTTCTCGACCTCGCGCAGTCTGCGTTCCGCGTCGGAGCCGCCGCCCAGGTCGCCTGACCGCTGCTCGTGGCCGCCCAAGGACCCACTCCCCACATCACGAGTTCGCCCAGGCCATTGGCTACTTCCACGGTTGGGAGAGCCAGGTGGCCACGACGCCCCGCTCCCGGGGCACCGCCCCAGCGTGACACGCCAACCTTAAGAAAGGCTGAAGATCGGGGCATCTGTCAGGCAGGTGTTCGGGACTGACGACGACGTCTTGTGGTGAGGCAGAGTCGAGGGCCTGGCGGCGAGCGAGCGCGAATGCACGACGCTCGAGGTCGCCGGGCATGATGATCGGCGTCGGGTCACCAGACACGATCCACCTCGAGTGGGAGGTTGCGGGGGTGCGCGCTTGGCGGAGTGTGCTTTCGTTGGGGCCGGCTCAGGCGGGGAGCTGGGCGCCTGCCTCGACCACGAGCACGTCGAGGGTGCGGGCCAGGAACGAGGCCATCTGGTCGCGGCGCACCGGGGCGTTGGGGAGGTACCTGCCGCCGGTGCCGCCGCCGGTGAGGCCGGCTGCTGCCGCCTTGTTGATGTTCGACTCGTGGGCGTGCCCGTTGTCGTCGCTGAAGTAGTTCACCCTGGAGAACGGCCGTGCCGTGCCGGTGCGGTGGTTGAGGGCCCGGATCAGGAACGTCGCCATCTGGGCGCGCGTCACGGTGTCCCGCGGCCGGTACTGGCCGGGGGACACCCCGTTCACGATGCCGACGTCGGCGAGCCGGTTGATGTCGTGCTCGTACAGGCTGCCGTCGTCGTCGGAGAACGCGTCCGGCGGGTTGCTCGGCAGGCTGCCGCCCGACTCCTCGATCAGCCGTGCGATGAACGACGCCATCTGCCCCCGGGTGACCGCGCCGAGTGGGTTGTAGCTGCCGCCCCCGGAGCCCTTGGTGATCTCCCACCAGGCGATGCAGTCGACGGCGGTCCGGTGCACGCTGCCGGCGATGTCGTCGAACCCGCTGTTGGGCACCTTGCCCGGCGGGCACGCGGCGTCGATGGAGCGTGCCTCGGCGAGGGTGTCGACGGTGCCGTTGCGCACCGCGTTGCGGCGGTACTGCGGCCAGGCGAGCCTGCCCACTTCGGCGGTCGAGTCGAGCTCGTAGCGGGTCACCACGCCGGCCCCGCCCCGGAAGCCGGCGGCGACGATGTCGAGGCGGCCGTTGCCGTCGACGTCGGCGACGAGGGGCGTGTTCTGGTACCCGGTGCCCGTCCCCTCGCCGAGGCTGAACAGGCGGGCGCCGGTCTTGCCGCTGTAGGCGAAGATGGCGCCGCCGGTCGGCACGAGGAGGTCCTGGCCCCCGTCACCGTCGAAGTCGCCGGTCGAGATCTGGCCGAGCACGACGCCGCCGCCCGAGGCGAGGGGGTAGCCCGGGAGGCGCCCTCCGCTGCCCGCCCACGCGTAGACCGAGCCACCGCTCCCGCGGCCGTGGCGGCTGTCGAACGTGCCGATGGCGACGTCGAGGATGCCGTTGCCGGTCAGGTCGGCGAGGGTGGGGGAGGCGTCGGTGACGCCGTCGGTCGACTGCGGCCAGCCCGGCTTCACCCGACCGTCGAGCTCGAGGGCCCAGACCTTCACGGAGTCGGAGCCGCCGAAGAAGTCGCCGCCGCCGAAGACGATGTCCTGGCGGCCGTCGCCGTCGATGTCGCCGACCGAGGGCGCGCCGCGGACGATGTCGTTGACCCGGTGCTCCCAGAGGGGCCGGCCGGAGCCGTCGATGGCGCGGACCATGCCGCCCTGGTGGTCGACGGGGGCGCCGGGGGTCGAGTCGCCGCCGATCACGATGTCGCGCCTGCCGTCACCGTTGACGTCGACGAGTGCGGCCGAGGAGAAGATCGTGTCGTCCCAGTAGAAGGGGAAGCCGCCGAGGCGGACGCCGCTCGCGTCGACCGCGTGCACGCTCTCCAGGCCGAGGGAGCCGACGGACAGGTCGGGTCGCCCGTCGCCGTTGATGTCGCCGACGGCGGGCGTCGAGTAGATCGAGGGGCTCGGGAACGCCCGGTCGGCCGCCGCGTAGCGGAACCGGACCCGGCCGTCGGGGGCGAAGGAGTAGAGCGCACCGCCCGCTGCGTCGCCGGTGCCCACGCCGATGGCGATCTCAGGGCGGCCATCGTCGGCGATGTGGGCGATGGCGGGGGAGGAGTCGATCGGATGGGTCGTGAGCTGGGGCCAGCCGGGCGTGGGCGAGCCGTCGGATCCCCGCAGCACGTTGACCCTGCCGTCGTGGCTGCCGACCACGATGTCCATGCGGCCGTCGCCGTCGATGTCGCCCATGCCCGGCGACGAGGAGCGGACGGCGCCCCCGACCCCGCGCTCCCACACCTTCGTCGGGCCCGCGGCCTCGGCGTCGCCGGTGCCGAACGTGGTGATGCCGGCGACGAGGGCGGCGCTCAGGGCCAGCCCCGTCACGGCGCGACGGGTGAGGACGATGCGTGCGGACATCCCTCCAGATTGGCACGGACCGGGCCGGTCAGGGGCGAGGTGCGGCTGCCACCATGGCCCGGACCTGGGTGAGCGTCTCGGGGATCGAGGCGGTGCTCGTGAAGCCGGCCATGAACGCGTGCCCGCCGCCGCCGAGCTCGGTCGCCACCGCACCGACGTCGATGCTCCCGAGCGAGCGGAGCGACACCCGCAGGCCCTCGCCCGGCGCCTCCTTCAGCGCCACCACGACCTCGGCCTCGGCGGTGCGCCGGAGCAGGTCGATGAAGCCCTCCGTCTCGTCGAAGGCGACGTCGTGCTCGCGCAGCTCGTCCTCGGTCAGCCACGCGGCGACGAGGTGGTCCTCGTCGAACAGCTGGGCACGGGCGAGGGCGAGCCCGGCGAGGCGGACGTAGGCGAAGCGGTGCTTCTCGAACAGCTCGCGGGTCACTTGGGCGAGGGGGAGGTCGAAGCCGGCGAGCTCCTCGGCGAGGACGAAGACGTCGGGCGTGGTGTTCGGGTACTGGAACCGGCCGGTGTCGGTGAGGAGGCCGACGTAGAGGTTGAGGGCGGCGTCGCGGGTCAGGTGCCAGTCGAGGGCG
>JBBDQT010000202.1:0-18665 GCA_040905815.1 Acidimicrobiales bacterium | reverse complement strand
GAGGTCACAGAGGGTCGCGTGCGACGGATCTACATCGGCACCGCAGCCGGCCACGGTGAACTGGCCCGCTGCCGCCACGCCCTGCGTGAGCTCGCAAACGAGGTCCTCGACCAGGACTGATCGCTCCGGTGGAGAAGCCCTGACTGCTTCAAACGATCGCGGACCGACACCACCTCGCTGCCGGCCTCACGGAGGACGAGATCGTCGCTGGCTACCCCTCGGTCACGCTCGATGGAATCCGTGCGGCGATCGCGTACGGCGCCGAGCTCGCCCGCTATGAGTACCCCGCTGTCGCCGGGTGAAGATCAAGCTCGACGAGAACCTCCACGTCGCGCTGGTCGTGGGCGGCGGGACAGCCCGGGTCACGGACACCGCCGGGGGCCTCGAGCTCACCGGCCGGTCGGCCACCGCCGCCTTCCCCGTCGACAGGGCCCGCCAGGTCTGGCTGGCGTACGACCGATGACGCACGACCGATGACGCACGACCGATGAGGGTCGTCGTGCGGCCCGACGCACCACCCCGGCGCGGCGCCGCCCTATCGTCGTGCGCACTGTGACGATCGCTGGGAAGCAGGCTCGCGCCCGGTCGGTCCTCGGACGGCTCCGGGCCCGGTGGTGGGGCGTGGTCCACCACAACGTCACCGTCGGCGACCGCGCCTGGGTGGGCAGGGGTTGCCGCCTCCGGCTCGACCCGGGGGCGACGCTGGTGCTCGGCGCCCGCTGCGGCGTCGACGACGGCACGACCTTGGCGGTCTACGGCCGCGGCCGCCTCGAGCTCGGCCCTGGCTCGTTCGTCGGCCACCACGCCACGCTCGCGGCTCGGGAGCTGGTGGTCATCGGTGCCGGTGCCTTCCTCGCCGAGATGGTCTCGGTCCGCGACCACGATCACGCCGTCGGCCGTCCGCCCTCCTCTGGTGACGTGTCGATCGGCCCCGTGCGCGTGGGCAGGGATGTGTGGCTCGCGGCCAAGGTCACCGTGGTGCGCGGCGCCGAGATCGGCGACGGCGTCGTCGTCGGCGCCCACGCCGTCGTCCGGGGCGTCATCCCCGCCGGGGCGGTGGCGGTGGGGATCCCCGCCCGGGTCGTCGGTGGCCCTGTCGCCGACGGTCCTGTCGCCGACGAGGTGGCTCCGTGAGGATCGCCCTCCTCCCGAGCGCCTACGCGCCTGCGCTCGGTGGCGTCGAGGAGCTCACCCGTCGCCTGGCCGGCAAGCTCGTCGACCGGGGCGACGCGGTCGAGGTGTGGACGTTCCGCCACCCCGCCACGCTCCCGGTCCGAGAGGTGGTCGACGGCATCACCGTGCGACGCTTCGACTTCGCCATGCCGTCGTCCCACCCGCGCTCCCTGGCCGCCTTCCCCGCAACGGGGGCCCGGTCGTACGCGGCCCTCTCGGCGGCCGTGCGCGACTTCCGCCCCGACGTGCTCCACGTCCAGTGCTTCAGCGGGCAGGGGATCTACGCCGCCGCCGTGGCCGCGCGCCACCGGGTGCCGCTCATCGTGACCCTCCAGGGCGAGACCGTGATGGACGACGCCGACATCTACGACCGCTCCACCTCGCTGCGGCTCGGTCTGCGCGGTGCGCTGCGAGCGGCCCGGGCCGTGGCCGGGTGCTCGCAGTTCGTGATCGACGACGCCGTGACCCGCTTCGGGCTCCCGCCGGACAAGGGCCGGGTCATCCACAACGGCGTCGAAATCGCCGGCGACGAGACACCCCGGTCCCTCGAGCTCCCCTTCGAGCGCTACGTCTTCGGCCTCGGTCGGGTGGTGCCCAAGAAGGGCTTCGACCTGCTCGTGGCCGCCTTCGCCAAGGTCGCTGCCGGCCACCCCGGCGTCGGCCTCGTGATCGGCGGTGACGGTGCAGCGCGGCGCGACCTGGTCAGCCAGGCAGAGGATCTCGGCGTGGCCGATCGGGTGGTGCTCCCCGGCCGACTCGACCGGGCCCAGGTGGCATGGGCGATGGCGAACGCGGCGGTCTTCGTCCTGCCCTCCCGGGTGGAGCCCTTCGGCATCGTCGTCATCGAGGCGCTCCGTGCCGGCCGGCCCGTGGTGGTGTCTGCCCGGGGCGGCGCCCCCGAGATCGTCCGTCACGACCAGGAGGGCCTCGTCGCCGACCCGCTCGACACCGCCGAGCTCGGTGCGGCGATCGACCTCCTGCTCCGTGATCCGGACCTCGCCGGCCGCCTGGCCCGGGCCGGCCGCACCAGGGTCGAGAGCTTCTCGTGGGACGTCATCGCTGACCAGTACGCCGAGCTGTACCGGGAGGTGCGGTGACCGCCGTGTCGCAGGAGCTGGTGGTGTGCTCGCTCGAGGGCTGGGACGACGTGTGGCGCCGCAACCAGCTCATCGTCGACCGCCTGCTCCGGCGCCACGCCGGCCTGCGAGTGCTCTTCGTGGAGCCGCCGCACGATCTGGTGAGCGGGTTGCGCCACCGACGGCTCCCGCCCCGGCATCGGCTGCGCCCGATAGGGCACGAGGGGAGGCTCTGGGCGCTGACGCCGGTGAAGCCGCTGCCCCGCGCCATCGGGCAGGCCGCTGACGCCGCCCTCTGCCGGCAGGTCCGCCGGGCCGCACGCCGGCTCGGGCTGGTGGCGCCGGTGCTGTGGGTCAACGACCTGACCTACGCCCCGCTCGTCGGAGCCACGGGCTGGCCCTCGCTCTATGACATCACCGATGACTGGCTCCTGGAACCCGTCGGCGCCCGCGAGCTCGCTCGGCGCCGGCGCCTCGACGCCCGGCTGCTCGCGGAGGTCGGCGAGGTGGTGGTGTGCTCACCTGCGCTGGCCTCCAGCCGGGGCGCCACTCGCCCGGTGACGCTGATCCCGAACGGCGTGGACGTGGCCCACTTCCGGGCACCGCGGCCCCGCCCGCCCGATCTGCCGCCGGGCCCGGTGGCCGTCTACGTCGGCACGCTCCACGACGAGCGCATCGACGTCGACCTCGTGGTCGACCTCACGGCACGGCTCCCAGACCTGGCGGTCGTCCTGGTCGGCCCCGACGCCCTCTCCCCAGCGTCGCGGTCCCACCTCGACGAAGCCGGCGTCCACCGCCTCGGCCCCCGCCCCTATGCCGACGTGCCCGCCTACCTCCAGCACGCCGATCTCGTGATCGTCCCCCACCGGGTCACGCCCTTCACCGAGAGCCTCGACCCCATCAAGGCCTACGAGTGCCTGGCCGTCGGCCGACCGGTCGTGGCCACAGCAGTGTCAGGCTTCCGCGAGCTTCCGAAGCCGGTGACCACCGTGGCAGCAGACAGTTTTGCCGACGCGGTCAGCGCCTGCATCCAGAGGTGTGTGCCTGTGTCGCGCAGCGCTCCGCCGCGAGGCATCGACTGGGAGGACCGGGTGGACGCTTTCGAGACATTGATGGAGCGTGTCGGCCGCACGCGCTCTCACTGAGGAGGTTCACCGAGTGACGCCAAGAGAACCGCACGAGGACACGGTGCGCGCCGCGCTGAGGCAAGACGTGGCCGGCCAGCTCGAGCGGACACCGTCGCGCTTCGCCTTCTTCACCAGCCTGCTGTTCTACCGCGGTCTCCAAGCGACAGCGATCTATCGCATCGCCCGGTGGTGTGCGGCACACCACCTGCGTCCGATGGCCGAAGTGCTCGTGCGCGTGAACCAGCTCGTGTTCACGGTCGACATCGCCCACCAGGCCGAGATCGGCCACGGCTTGGTGTTACGGCACCCGACCGACATTGTCATCGGCCGCGGCAGCAAGATCGGACGGAACGTCACGATCTTCAACGGCGTGACGCTCGGCGCCCGGTTCTCCGGCTCGGCGAATCGACCCGACGGATCCCCTGTCGTCGCGGACGATGTCTTCATCGGCACCGGCGCGAAGCTCCTGGGACCCGTGGAGGTCGGACCGGGCGCGGTCATCGGAGCGAACGCCGTCGTGACCCGCTCTGTTCCGGCTGGGTCGACCGTCGTCGGGAATCCGGCTCGCGCCATCGGAAACGACCGTGGGCCCGGCAGCTCGGTCGGCGACGACCGTGCCGCGTTGGCGGCCGAACTTGCCCAACTTCGTCGGAGGGTCGAGGAGATGGACGAGCGCCTCGGCGCACTCGTTGACCTTGACAATCCGGCTCTCCCCGATTGATCGGGGGACGGGCTCTGCTCCTGAGGCCTTGGAGCATGGCAGCCGGCAGATGAAGCTCTCGATCAACCACCGAGCGGGCGCCGGGCGACCATCCACAGCGTGTTGCCCTCGGTGGGCGGCCGGCGCCGGTCGAAGGTGGCAAGAACGTCCGTGATCGGTACCGAGAGGAGGCGAAGCACGGCAGGGCGCTCCAACCGGGCGTAGGCGTCGTGAGCCCAGGTCGACCAGTGACGGTTCCATCGCTCGATCGCCACGACCTCGAACCCGGCGGTCTCGACACGCTCTCGTAGGTCGTCCGGGCGGTAACCGTGTCGCACGTGGCCCGCGTTGATCCGCCATGCATCCTCATCGGCGACCCAGTGCTGCCCGCCCTTGCGGTCCGTGTAGGGGATGGCTGGCACGTGGATGAGCAGCGTGCCACCCGTCTCGAGCGCGTCACGGAGGGCACGGAGCGCGCCCACGTCGTCTTCGATGTGCTCGAGCACGTCGAAGACGGTGACAAGGTCGAAGGACGACGGTGCCAAGTCGGCGAAGGCGGCGGCGACGAAGTCCACGCGGTGTGCGTAGCGATCGGGACGAGCAGCCCGGCAGGCGCCGACGGCAGACGTGTCGATGTCAACGGCCACCACCTTGGCGTGGGGGTACCGGTCGGCCAGCCAGTAGGTGAAGGTGGCGTCCTCGGCTCCGGCATCGAGGATCCGCGTGGGGCGGAGGCCGAGTTCCCCGAGCGCTGGTGCCAGCCAGCGCAGCTTCAGTCTTTTCCCGACGTAGACCTCACCGATGGTCCTGCGCACGAGCTGCTTCACCCGCTGCTCGGCTAGTGGTCGCATGACACTCCGTTCGAGGTATCGGCAAGGTGACGCATGGGCTACTTGATTCAAGCAGCCCATCGACGTGCACCGGCAGAGCCTGTCAGATGAGGCTCCCCCGTCGCGGCGGCAGATAGGCAGCGTGCCGCCTCTCGCTCTACTCCAACAGCTCCCGGTAGACGTCGATGTGGGCACGGGCGGCGACGTCCCAGTCGAAACCCCGCGCCCGCTCGCGCCCAAGGCTCACCAGTCGCGCCGCCTCTGTCGAGTCGGACAGGACGACGCTGAGCCCCTCCGCGATGCCGTCGCCGGTGGGCTCGACGAGTTGTGCCGCGTTGCCGCACACCTCCGGCAGCGCCCCGCGGTTCGCGGCCACCACCGGAGCTCCGGCAGCCATGCCCTCCAGCGCCGGTAGTCCGAACCCCTCGTAGGTGCTCGGCACCACGACGGCAGCAGCGTCGGCCATGAGCCCCGCAACCGTCGATGACGAGAGCCGACCTGGCATCGTCACGCGAGGAAGCCCGGCGAACAGCTCGTTGCGGCGGGGATGCGGCGGGCCGCAGAGTACGAGCGTCACGTCGTCCACCAAGTTGGACAGCGTGCGCCACGCCTCCGCCAGCCCCGTGAGGTTCTTGCGCTCGCTCACGCCGGCCGCGTGAACCACGTATCGCCCTCGGACGCCGAGAGCCGCGCGCTCTGCCTCGCCCAGGGCTCGGATGCCCTGAAACTCGGCGCTGAGCCCGTAGGGGATCACCCAGATCCGCTTCACCCCGCACAACGTGCGGATCTCGTCGGCCGCGAACTGCGAGGGGCAGATGGCGCCGGCGGCCCGGCGAGCGCTGGCGATCGCGTAGCGGGGAAGGCGCCCTTCGTCGTCGAAGCGCTTCGGCGGCAGGTCATGCGCAGTCACGACCTCGGGCAGCTGGCCAGGCGGCACCCGCAGGTCGAACCGATGGACCAAATCTGCCCGCGGGTACTTCACCGCTGCGGCCAGCGCGGCGAGCGACACCGGCATCGTGTCAAGGAGACGCATCGGAAACCGCACGTCGGCCTCGACAGGCGACCGTAGAGAAGCGGTCGTGCTCGTGGAGAACGACCACTGCCCGTCTGCGACCCGGCGCATGGCCTCCTGGATCTTCGACTCGTAGTGCTGCTGCCCCATGGGCGACGACGTCGCCATGGCGAGCCAATGGACCCGGCTCATCGGGGCGCCGCCGGCCGCCGGGACAGGACCCGCTCATAGGCTTGCACGGTCGCCTTGCCCGCCTGTTCCCACGTGAACTGCGTCATCACCCGGTCCCGAAGCGCCGACTCGAACGGCGCCTCCATCGCCTGATCCACCGCTGACGCGATTGACCGACGGTCCGCCGGGTCACAGTACCACGCGTCATCTCCGAGGTACTCGCGGGCGTAGCCGCGATCCGTGCTCACCACCTTGGCACCGCACGCAGCCGCCTCCAGGGAGACGAGCCCGGTGGTCTCGTACCAACTCGGCAGCGCATGGACGGCCGCCGATCCGTAAAACGCCGGCAAGTCACACTGGGAAACGGGGTCGACGAACTCGACACCCGACGATGCCGTCGCCCGGCAGCGCGTGTAGTAACGCTGATGGTGAGGATGCCGGGCACCCACCAACACGAGTCGATACGGTCGCCGGGCCAGAGCTCGGATCAACCCGAGCTGGTTCTTGTGCGGCTCGAACCGACCCACGTAGAGCACCGTGGCATCCCTCTCCGGAGCAGCGGCACCGTGGTCGAAGACCGTCGGATCAACACCATTCGGGACGACGTGCATCGGCGTGGTGACATCGAGCTCAGACCGGATCATCTCCCCTTCGAGCGCGGAGTTCGGCATCAGGAGATCGGCACATTCGAATGCCGACCGCCGGTCTGTCGTCGACACCAACAGGTCCTCCATCTTCTCCACGTGCCGCAACCTCATGGCCGACCGGCCGAGGACCGCTGCGAGCCTGATCCGCCGCCCCAGCTGCACTCCGCCGCCAACTCGTTGGTCGAGGCCCAGGGACCATCGACGAGAGCAATAGATCGTGGAGAGGCAGACCGGTGTCCCTCCTTCGCGGCTTCGCCGGACTTGCTGGGCCGAGAGCCCATAGCCGTGGACGACCGAGAATCCTTCGATGGGGGGTTCCTCGTCGATGGCCTCGACGACATCGACGCCGAGGGATCGGACAGCACTGGCCGTGCGCTCCATCTGGACCTTGTGGCCGCCCGGGATCTCCTGAGCGGCTGGCGTCCACATCAGCACCCGAAGCGACATCGTCTATCCATCCTTCTCTCCGTCAGCATCGATCTGCCTCTGCCACCGTCGTCGTACGATCTCCCAGCGAGCTCGTCGCGCAGCCCCCATGGCGAGCCATTTGAGCGCCAGGTGAGCCGGGAGCAGAGGACTCTCCCGCAGAATCTTCAGACCGAGGCGCGGCTCGCGGGGCAGGCAGGCCGCCACCATGTAGGACAGCGTCTTCGCCGCGTCACGGCGGATGTACGCACGCTCGCTCTCGTGAAGATCAGAGGTACTCAGGAACGTCTCGGCGAGATCGTGCAGTGTTGCGACCGAACGCAGCACGGCCTCGGTGGAGTAAGAGCGCTCGACGATGTGGTTCGGAGCCAGGAAGATCTCGCTGACCTCCGAGCCCACCTCGCGTCCCAACACCCGTTCCAAGGCCACGGTCACCGCCCGCTCGGAGTTGCGCCCGGTCGTCTGCCAGTGGCCACGCGTCACGCTGGCGGCGTGTCGACGAACGTAGTAGAGCACCGACTCGAGGTTCTCCATGCGAACCCGTCCCGCGGCCCGGAGCCAGAGCTCGTAGTCCTCCGCGGCAAAGAACGACTTGTCGTACGGAATCAGAGACTGGTACACGTCGCGGCGGACAAGCACCGTCGCGTGAGCGATGCAGCATTCGAAGAACAGCCTCCACCGGAGGGACGCCGGATCGGTGGGCAGTTGCCGCCCGTCGGGGAGCTCCCGACCTCGCTCGTCGATGAACCGGTACGTCGTGCCGAGCACCCCGACGTCGGGGTTCCTCGTGAGGTGGTCGACCTGCCGCTCGAGCCGCCGTGCATCGCAATGGTCGTCCGCGTCCATGCGGGCGATGTAGTCGCCCCGGCAGCCTGGTATGGCCCGGTTCAGAGTGGCGATCAGACCGAGGTTCTCCGTCTGGTGAACGGCGCGGATGCGGCCGTCGCGGGCGACGTACTCCTCGATCATCTGGGCGGTTCGATCGCTGGAGCCGTCATCGACGATCACGAACTCGAAGTCGGTGAAGGTCTGGCCGAGGATGCTCTCGACGGCCTCTGCGAGGAACGCCTCGCCGTTGTAGACGGGCATCAGCACGCTCACCGCCGGCTGCGGGCGGTGATCCATCACGACGGGCTTCGGGCGTCGGATCGACCAGCCGGTCGTTGCCGGCGGATCGACCCCAACGACGGCGGGTGGGGGGTCACAAGCGCCGGGAGAAGGTGGTACGCGCTCGTTCCAGCCGCCACTTGCCGCGTCGCCGCGTCGCGCAGGCTTTGACGAGCATCTGCGGGCAGAACCCAGGCATGGTCGACCGCCTCGCCGAACAGATCAGTCCAGTTGGGATCGTCGAATCGGATGATCATCACCCCTCCACCGAACTGATCAGCCAATCCGGCGAACTTGTCGACGTAGTAGCGGGAACCAGCGAGGGCGACGACCGGAATGCCCTGGGACAGCGCAAAGACGGCGGCGTGGTAGCTGCCTGTCACGATGGCACGGCATTGACCGACGAGCTCGGCAAACGCGGTGGACGTCAGCGGTCCGGCGGACGGGCCAGCATGGTCCGATTCACCAAGCAGCCGGTCCAGCGCGCGCACGTCCGAGTCAGCTTCGTGATGGGCCACCGGAAGCCGGACCAGCGGAGCATCGACTAGCGCTCCTACACGACCGATCTGACGGCGTAGCTCGTCGACCAGGTCGTCGCTCACCCCGGCATAGGTGGAGGCTCGCACGTTGACGCCCAGTCCCGCCCCCGCGACATCGGCGGCGAGCCCTTGATGTGCGATCTCGACCGCATCGTCACCAGTGGTGACGATGCGGTCGGGAGAGACGCCGATCTCTTCGAGTAGCGGCCGGCCAGCTCGATCTTCACGCAACGCGATCAGATCGACCGACTTGAGCACCTGCGATGCGCGGCGACGAAGGCCCGGGCCATTGATCGGCCCGATCCCCTGACCCAGCATGGCCGTAGGGGTGCCTCGGCGAGCGGCGAACTCCAGCATCTCTAGCACGGTCAGTGCGTGGTCGGTGAAGGCATCGTTCATGCCGCCGGCTCCGCTGACCACGAGGAGACCCGCCCCCCGCAGTGCGCTCAGGAACTCGGTGAGATCAGTCGTGTCGCGGCGTCCGCGGCGACACCGTGCCCGGAGGATCAGCCCGGTCAGTCGTGGCAGAGAACGCCGCAACCGGCGCTCCAGTCCATGCACCCTATGCACCGCTAGACCCGGCAGGAACCGCTCGCCAGCTCCGAGCAGGAACCCGCTTCCGAACCAGACCCGTCGCCCGGCGGCGGGAACCGGGTGCACCTTCGGACATCGGGCCAGAAGACGTTCGGGTGCATCTGTCAGGACGCGGATGCACGCATCGGGCCACAGCTCGTGGAGCCGGCGGACCGCTACTTCGAGCATCGCCATGTCACCCACGTTGAGGCATTCATAGCCACCGGCCTCGACGAGGACCGAAAATACCGGCGGCTCCTGTGGAGGACTCTCCCTGACGGATCGTGCACGCTTGATCACAGATCGAATGCATGCCGTCATGCGGTCCCCCGGTCGCCCGGTCGGCTAGACGCGATGCTGAGGGCAGACAGCGCCTCGAAGCCTGGCACGGTGGTCACCAGCTCGTCGAACGTTCCGACCCCCTCGACGCTGCCGTCTTCGAAGAACGCGATGCGATCGCAGCCGCGGACTGTCGTGAGCCGGTGGGCGATGATGACCTTGGTGATCGAGCGGTCGAGCGCCTCGATCGTCTCCGCGATGGCGGCTTCGGTGACGAGGTCGAGGGCGGACGTGGCCTCGTCGAGCACGAGCAGCGCCGGTTGGCGGTAGAGGGCGCGGGCGATGCCGATCCGCTGCCGCTGGCCACCGGACATCCGAGCTCCTCGCTCACCGATGATCGTGTCGAGGCCGTCAGGTCGTGACCGCACGAACGCCGCGAGCTGCGCCTGCTCCAGCGCCGCCCACACCTCCGCGTCGGTGGCCGGCACGTCGCGCCCGGCGAAGACAACGTTGTCGCGGATCGAGCTGTCGAGCAGGAAGACCTCCTGCGGCACGTAGCCGATGAGGTGGCGCCAGCCGAGGATGTTCGTGCGGCCGAGGGGGAGGCCGTCGACCTCGATTGTGCCGCCTGATGGCTCGAGCAGCCCGAGGAGAAGGTCGACCATTGTCGTCTTGCCCGCCCCCGAGCTGCCGACGATGCCGAGGGACGACCCGAACGGGATGCGCAACGTGACGTTGCGCAGAGCGGGCTCGTCGGTGCCCTCGTAGGTGAACGACACGCCGCAGAAGGCCACGGAATCTGAGAACGGAGGTGATGGCTGCTCGGCTCGATCGTCGTGGGTCGTCGGGCGTTCGAGCTCCACCTCGATCCGCTGGAGGCTCAGCGAGGCTGACCGCATGCCGTTCAAGGTGGTCAGGAGCCGGCTCACCGACGGGAGCGCTCGGAAGGTGACCGCCACGACCAGGCCGAGGCTGGCCAGCGCCTCCTCGCTGGTCCGGAGCGCGAAGAGGCTCGCGGCGAGGAGGCCGACCCCGAGGGTCACGGCCATCTCGAGGATCTGGCGGCTCATGGCCGAGAAGTAAACCTTCCGCTGGCGAGCGGCAGCGAGATCACCTCGGTGCCGGGCGTGCTCGTCGCCGACGACACCGGTGGTCACCGCGATCTGGAACGCCTTCACGCCGTGCAGGCCTTCGAGCACCGACCGGTTGGTCAGCACACTGGCCTGGTGCTCCTCCTCGGCAGCGCGCCGGATCGCCGGGGTGAGCACCAGGAGCACGAAGCCGGCGATGAGCGCGAAGTAGGCGATCATCCCGACGGCGCTCAACGGCTGCAGGGCTGTCAGCGTCACCGCGAGGGCGCTGAGCACGAAGATGTCGACCGACGCCGACGCGGCCGCGCCGACGAGGTTCGCCGCCACATCGGCGGTCGACCAGCCGAGGACGGCCATGATCTCCGACGAGCTCCGCCGGAGGTGCTCGGCGTACGGGTAACGAAGGACACGTCGGAAGATCGTCGATGCCAGCCACTCGTCGGTCTCAGCGTGCAGGCGTGCCTGGAGCCGCGCAGCCACGAAGCCGAGGCCGCTCCTGAGGAGCAACAGAGCGAGCACGAGCGCCGCCGCCCTGGCGAGGAACTGTTCCCGGTCGGAGGCGGCCAGGATCCGTGCCCACCCCGGCTCGCTCGCCTCCTCGTCCACGAGCACGTTGATGACGCTGAACAGGCCACCGATCGCCGCTGCCTCCACCACGGCGAGCACGACGGCGAAGCTGGTCGCGACCGCGAGCCTGCGACGGATGTGGGTGGGGAGGAGCCGCACGGCGCGGCGGAGCACGGTGGGAAGCGAGCCTTGACGGACTGGCCGAACGAGACGACGGTCGCCGTCGGCGGCTGCGGGGCTCGACGTCACGGGCGAGCCACCTCGAACGGGTGAGAGGCGAGCTGCCGGAGCAGCCGGACGACCATCTTCCGCCGGAGCGCAGCCCGACGGTCGCCACGGAGGACGAGGACCGGCAGCCGCAGCGCCGAGCCCACGAGCAGGCCCAGGCGGTGGCTCAGCAGCCCCCACCGCCCGTGGTGCTTGGCGATGAAGTGCTCCGCGCCTCGCTGGAAATGCTCGAACGTCACGTCGGAGACCGTCTCGCCGCTCGCGCCCCCGATGTGGAGGGCGGTCGCCTCGGAGACGAGCCGGACGGTCCAACCGGCGCCCCAGAGCCGGCGGCACAGGTCGGCCTCCTCGCCGTAGAGCCAGAACCGCTCGTCGAAGCCGTCCACCTCGTCGAGGGCGCTCCGGCGGACCAGCATGCAGGCGCCGACCACGAAGCCCTGCCCGTCGGCCTCTGCCCAGCGCCGGACCCGGTGGAGGCCGAGTGCCTCGAGCCAGGTGCTGCTCGGGGAGGGGAACGCCCACCACGGCCGCTGCTCGACACCGTCGGGCGAGACGAGGCGGGGCCCGACGGCAGCGAGCTCCTCGTCCGACTCGAGGGTGGTCACGAGCTTCGAGAGGTCGGCCTCGCCCACCACGGCATCGGGGTTCAGGAACAGCACCACCTCGCCCGACCCCATCGAGGCGCCCTGGTTGGCGGCGGCGGCGAAGCCCCGGTTGGTGGCGTTGCGCACCACCTTGGCCCCGGCAGTCTCAGCCAGCTCCGGGGCGTCGTCGCCCGACGCGTTCTCCACCACGACCACGTGGGCGTCGTTCGAGAGCGCCTCCAGGCAGACGGGAAGGTACGTCGCCGAGCGGTAGGTGACGATCACGACGTCGAGGCGCACAGGACCTTCTCGTAGAGCTCGCGGTGGGCGGCCGCCACCTCGGGCCAGGAGAACTGCTTCGACCGTTGCCGGGCCAGTGCCCCCAGCCGGCGTCTCCGATCCGGGTCGGCGGCGAGTGACTGGAGTGCGCCGGCGAGGGCATCGACGTCGTCCGGAGGCACGAGGACGCCTGCCCCTCCGACGACCTCTGGCAGCGCGCCGAGGTCGGACGCCACAATCGGCACCCCGCTTGCCATCGCTTCGACAGCGACCCGGCCGAACTGCTCGAGTACGCCGGGGGCGGGACGGGAGGGCACGGCGAGGACGTCGACCTGGCGGTAGAGGCACGGCAGGTCGTCGTGGGGCACCGTGCCGAGGAAGGACGCGGAGATCGATGTGTCGGCCGCCAGGTGCTCGAGGCGACTGCGCTCT
This sequence comes from Acidimicrobiales bacterium, assembly GCA_040905815.1. Taxonomy (GTDB): domain Bacteria; phylum Actinomycetota; class Acidimicrobiia; order Acidimicrobiales; family CADCSY01; genus CADCSY01. The sequence continues at coordinate 5,824 of JBBDQT010000202.1, read as the reverse complement.
GGCCCGTCTCCGGCGACCAGCAGCTCCCACTCGGAGTGGTCGCGCAGCGCTGCGATGAGCACGTCGACGCCCTTCTGTGCCGTCAGCCGTCCGACGTAACCGACCACGAACCGAGCCGTGCCGTCTCCGACCCGGCGGGGCGAGAACCGGTCGGTGTCGACGCCGAGCGGCAACGGGCGAACCTCGCCGGTGAACCCCTTGCTGCGCAGCACCTCACCGGCGGCCCGATTGCAGACGTACACAGCGGCGGCGACAGCGAGCGTGCGTGACTCGATCGACCTGATCGGCCAGGGATACCGCTTCGTCAGGTTCTGAGCGGAGTAGAGCAGGAGCGGCGCGCCCGGCTGGTGCCACCTGGCCAGCGTCCGCACCTCGGCGGCGGCCAGGCTGTAGGGCTCTTCGTGGGCATCGATCACGTCGAAGCGGTGGCGGCGCATCAGCCGCCGCAGGGGGAGCGGGTTGTAGACGAACAGCGCCGGATGACGTCCCACGGTCCGGGCCCCGACGACGAAGCTGTCGTCGCCTGCTTCGAGCGCGACGAGCCCAGCGCCTTCCCGCCACGCCCGCGGGGCCACGAGCGTGAGATCGACGCCGTGTCGCCTCATCTCCCGGTCGCGCTCCCGCCATGCGGGGACCACCGCGCTGTGGTACACCCGCAGGACCTTGGGACCGGTCCCCGACCGCTGGGCGACACGCCGGTAGGCGGTGAGCGTCCGCTCGACCATCCGCTCGACCGTCAGCTCCCGCTCGGCCCGGCGCCGGCCGGCCGCGCCGAAGTGTGAGGCCAGCGAGGGGTCGCGCTCCAGCTCGGTCATGGCCGCTGCGAACGCGGCAGGGTCGCCGGCTGCGACCACACCGGTCCTGCCGTGGTCGATGAGCTCGGGGACACCGCCGGTGTCCACCGCGAGGACGGGGAGGCCGGCGCCCATCGCCTCGAGGGCGGCGAGGCCGAACGCCTCCACCGCAGGGGCCAGGAAGGCATCTGCCGTCGCCAGGTAGGGGCCGACGTCGGGAACCCTGCCCGCGAAGGTCACCCGGTCTGCGATGCCGAGCCGGGCGGCTCGGGCCTCCAGCTCGCCGCGGGCGCTGCCGTCGCCGACCACGGTCAGCGTCGCCGCGCCCGGTAGGTCGGCTGAGGCGAACGCCTCCAGTGCCAGGCCGACGTTGCGATCGTGCTCCAGCCTGCCGACCACGAGGTAGCGGGAGCGCCACCCGCCCTCCGGCGGCACCGGCGCCATCGGGACGCCGTGGGGCACGACCACCACGTCGCCGGCCACCTCGCGGGCCACGGCCTCGGAAGGGGCGATGGTGAGCTCGACGCCTCGGTCGATCGCCAGCCGTCGCCACCGGCCGGCGCGGCGGCGCACCGGTCCCCGGTCCTCGTGGGCCAGCGAGATGAAGTGGCGGGTCTCGACGACGGGCCGGCCGGCGATGGCGCGGGCCGCCACCGCGGCGGCGGTGGCGTAGGTGAGGTGCGCGTGCACGAGGTCGAAGTCGAGCGACAGCCGAGCCAGCCGCGGCACCGAGGCGACCATCCGGGAGCTGGAGAGCGGGAGGGCGTGCACCGGCACCCCCCGGCGCTCGAACGCCTGGTCGAGCCCGTCGCCACCGCGCTCGCACGCCACCTGGGCGTCGACGCCCACCGCCCGCAGGCCACCCGCCAGCTCGAGGACGTGGCGCTCGGTGCCGGCGATCGACGACGACGAGACGACGAGGAGGACCTTCACGTCAGCGACCGCTCCGGCGCAGCTTGGAGAGCCTGCCGCCGCTCCCGTTGCTCGACGGCGCAGCTCTGTCCGCATCGGCGCCGTAGTAGCCGTAGCCGTAGCCGGGGGGTGTCTCGAACGACGAGCGGCGGGGTGCGTTGACCACGGCACCCAGCACCCGCGCGTCGAGCTGGTCGAGGCGGATGCGGAGCTGGGCGAGCGTGGCCTGGCGGACCAGCTCGGGGCGCACCACGACGACCACGGCGTCGGCCACGGCGGTCAGCGCACCGACGTCGGCCACCGGGAGCACGGGCGGGGCGTCGATGACGACGAGGTAGCTGGTTCGGATCGCGGCCATCACCCGAGGGAGCTGGGGGCTCACGACGAGCTGGCCGGGCCGGCCGGGTGGGGGCCCGGCGGGCAGCACGGAGAGGTGGGCGGCGACCCGGACCTCGGAGGCCAGCGCCGAGACCTCTGCTGGCTCCACCCGGGCGTCGAGCAGCGTGCTCAGACCCCGATCGTTCGGACGGTCGAACAGGCGGTGGAGGCGCGGTCGGCGCAGGTCGCCGTCGATGAGGAGCGTCTCCACGCCGGCCTCGGCGAAGGACGCGGCCAGGTTGGCGGCGGTGGTCGACTTCCCCTCCTCGGTCACCGCGCTGGTGACGACCACGACCCGGAGGTCGTCCCCGGCGCCCGCAGCCGTCAGGTTCGTCCGCAGGATCCGGTAGGCCTCGGCGCCGTCGGAGTCGGCGCCGTCGAGCATGGCCACCGGCGTCTTCTTGAGGTGGCGGCGCCCGACGCGGGGCACCACGGCGAGCACGGGGACGCCGAGTGCCGCCTCGACGTCACCCACCTGGCGGACGGCGCTCCCCAGGCGCTCCCTGGCCAGGGCCGCGCCGAGGCCGGCGAGCAGGCCGATCAGGCCACCGATCAGCGCCGACCGCCGGGGCTGGGGGGAGAGCGGCTCGGCCGGGACGGTGGGCGGCACGAGCACCGAGATGTCGCGGTCGGAGCCGGCCGCCGCCAGCCGCACCTGGTACAGGCGGGCTTGCTGCACCGCTTGCTCACCGGCGAGGACGTTCATCTGCTGCCGGGCCACCGCCGCCTGCTCCACCTCGCCGGCCACCTCGTGGGCGGCGATCTCCCGGGCCAGCCGGTCGATCTCCGTCGACAGCTCGGTGAGGCGGGTGGAGATCTCCGCGGTGTCGGCGCCCAACCTCTGCTGTGCCCGGCGGCCGCGCTCGGCCAGGTAGGCGTTCGAGACGGCGTCGACGATGTCGGCAGCGACGGTCGGGGACGGGTGTCGCGCCCTGAGGCGCAGCACGGCGATCTCACCCGCCTGCTCGGCCTCGACGGCCAACGGGCCGACCGGGACACCGCTCTCGGCGAGCCGGCTGGCGGCTGCAGCCAGGACCGCCGGGCTGGTGGCCACCCGGGCCTCGGTGGGGATGCTGACCGCCCGGGCGGGAGCGGCGTCGGTGCCCGAGGCGCCGAAGATGATGTCGGTGAACGACTCGTACGCCCGCTCCTGCCTCTCAGCGAAGGCGTAGGCCACACCGGCGGCGACCACCACAGGCAGGAGGATGGTCAGCTTCCTCCGCCACAAGAGGTGCAGGTACTGGCCGAGGGAGGCCGTCTCTGCCGGGGGTGGTGCCGTCGGCGGCGGGGAGGACGCAGACGTCACGGAGCCGTCACCACCGCAGGAGGATACGCGCGGTGGTGACCGTCCACCCGGCACCGGCGGTGTGACCACGCGACCAGACCGAATGCCATGAACGTCGCCAGGGCGATGCCGCGGTTCCAGAACATGTCGACCTGGGCGTGGGCCAGCGCGGCCGTTGCGATGGCCGCGCCGGCGGCGTTCGCCAGCGATGGTGTCCCGGTGGCCACGGCACCGATCCCGACGGCGAGGCGCGCCGCCGCGGCCACCAGCCAGACCAGGATCACGAGGCCGAAGACCCCGGTCTCCGCCCAGGCCAGCAACATGAGGTTGTTGGGGTCGACCTGGGTGCCCCGGTTCTTGACGACCGCTCTGAAGTTGCCGGCGCCGTGCCCGAGGACGGGCTCCTCCCGGATGGCCTCGACGCCGCTCGACCACGTGCGCAACCGCATCCCGGCACTGGTGTCCGGCGTGCTCACGTCGATGCGCTCGGTCGTCGCCGCAGGGGCGACGACGAGCAGCAGCACGGTGGCCACGGCAACCAGCGACAGTGCCGGCCAGGCCAGGCCGGGTCGGTGCAGGACCACGATCATGACCGCGCCGGCGAGTGCGCCGATCCAGCCGCCCCGCGAGCCCGACATGGCCAGGCCGAGGGTGATGGCGACCCCTGCGGTGACCCACAGCGATGGTGCAGCCAGCTCGCCGTGGACGCGGAGGGCGACGAGCACGACGAAGCCGAACGACAGCACGAACCCCAGCCAGTTCTTGTGCATGCCGAGGGCGTAGACGTGGAGCCACGTTCCCTGGAGCGCGCCGGTGACCACGGTGGCGGAGCCGAGCGCGGCGGCCCCGGCGACCAGCCCGACGAGGCCGGCGCGCACCGCCCGGCCGTCGGCCGGCAGGTTGCGCACCACGGCGATGCCGCCCAGGACGAAGGCGGCCCGCTGCGCGGTCTCGACCAGCACCGCCCGGGGGTCGGCGGCCCACGCTGCCGACATCGCCGTCCACGTCACGAAGGCCACGGCCGGCAAGGCCAGCGGGCCCAGCAGCGACCCTGGCTCGTGGCCGAGGGCCCAGTCGAGGAGCAGCAGGCCTGCCACCACGAGCAGCAGGGCGTCGCTCGGCCCCAGGAGCAGGCCGCCGATGGGGACGGCGTAGGGCAACAGGCACAGCGGGAGCAGGACGGCGGTGGCCGCGGGGCGGTTGCGAGTGGCGGCGAGGACGACGACGAGGCCGGCGAAGGCGGCGACCGTCAGCCCGGGAAACCGCGTGCTGGCCGCGCCGCCGAGGGCGGCCAGCACCACCGCAGCCAAGGCCCAGCACCGGTTCACGTCGCTCGTCCCTCCGCAGGCTCCGGGAGGACGAGATGCCCCTGGCCGTGTCGTTCGAGCAGCGAGCGCAACGGGTCGGGGCCGAGGCCGGTGCCGCCGCAGCGGCGGCACCAGCCGGGGAAGTCCTCCACGAGTCGGCGCAGGCGGCTGACGAACGCCTCCTCGGACCAGAGGCCGGCGTGGGCCCGGAGCACTGCTGTGTCCCATGCTCGCCGGCGCGCCGAAGCCATCCCCTCTGCCAGGGCAGATGCTGACGGATCCTCGACGAGGATGCCGGTGCGTCCCGGGACCACGGTCTCCAGGGCTCCGCCACGCGCCCAGCACACCGCGGGTCGCCCGGCCGAGTTCGCCTCGATGGGCACCAGCCCGAGGTCCTCCTTGCCCGGCATGACGAGGGCGATGCAGCGGGCGTAGAGACGGTCGAGCTCGTCGTCGGGCACGTGCTCACGGAACTCCACGCCGGGCCCTGCCATGGCCCGCAGCCTCGGACCCTCGGGCCCCTTGCCCACGACGACGAGACGTGCGCCGAGCTCTCCGGCGGCGGCGATGGCGATGTCGATGCGCTTGTAGGGCAGGAGACGGGAGATCACGAGGAAGTAGTCGTCGACGCCGTCCGCCGCCGGGCGCGCCCGCACCGGGGGAGGGAGCACGTCGGGCCAACGCCCGTAGATGTCGTGGATCTTGCCCGCCGTGAAGCGGGAGTTGGCGAGGATGAGGTGAGGCTCGGAGGTGGCTTCGTGGTCTCGCAGCCGCAGCCAGGCGAAGAGCGGCCGGGCCAGGCGGGAGCGGGCCGCCCGCGCCGAGTAGCCCTCGGCCTCCCACAGCCACCGGGGCGGGCTGTGGGTGTAGGCGATGTGGCACCCGCGGGAGCGGATCCCGTGTGCGAACGAGGTGCTCGACGACACGACCACGTCGGCGTCGACGGGGCCCATCCGCCTGAACGCCCACGGGTACAGCGGCAGGCCGGCCCGGAAGTGGCGCCGCAGGAGGGGGATGCGCTGGAGGGGGCTGGTCCGCACGTCGTGGTCGGCGAACTCGGGGTAGGTGGTCGACGGGTTGAAGACGGTGGTGAGGATCGGGCTGTCGGGCCACGCCTTGGCCATCGCCAGGAACACCCGCTCGGCGCC
>JBBDQT010000201.1:0-3084 GCA_040905815.1 Acidimicrobiales bacterium | reverse complement strand
GTGGGCGCTGAGGGACTCGAACCCCCGACCGCCTGCTTGTAAGGCAGGTGCTCTGACCAGCTGAGCTAAGCGCCCCGGTTCACCGCTTGTCAGGACGTCTCACCGCGACCGTGACCATAAGAGCACAGGACGTGCTGACGGGGAGGAGGTCACCACGTCATCCGCTCCTGCGGGCTGCTCCGGAGAGAGGTGGTGCCCCCGTCCGCCCGGCTCCTCCCAGGCGGGCGGACGAGGACATCACCACATCGGCGTGCTCGAAGCAGTGGCCTGAGCAGATCGCGATGAATTGCGCGTCTGTTGTCGAACCGTCCGATGTGGGCTCAAGTCGTGACGTCCTCACGACGATCCCTGTTGCTGACTGAGATGACGGGAGCGTTCTGAGTGGGCATGATCGAGGCAGGACAGGAACTGGTGGCTGGAAACCCGAACCAGACGGCCGGACGCCAGGTGCTGGTGGACAGGCTCGAGGTCGCGCTCCACCGGCTCCGACGGAACCCGACGGCGACGTTCGCCCTGCTCCACGTCTGCGTCGACCCTCAAGCCGGTTCTGCCCCGCTCCCCGCCGCCGACTTCTTGCAACCGCTCCGGGAGGTGCTCTGGGTCGGTGACCTCGTCGCTGAGATCGGCCCTGGCCGTCTCGCCATCGCCTGCGAGGACGTGGCAGACGAGCACGCCGCCGCGGCGATCGCCCGTCGCGTGGTGGACGCGCTCGTCGCCGCCCGCGCGGTGTCGGTCAGCGTCGGCGTCGTCGTCGCCACCCCCGAGCACGTCGACGGCGACGAGCTCCTCGCCGAGGCGGCGTTCGCGTTGACCGGTGCCCGGGCGAGCGGCGGGGGCTACGAGCTGTCCGACGCCGGACTGCGTGACAGTGCAGCGGCCCGGCTCGACCTCGAGGCCTCGATGCGCCTGGCCATCGAGCGCTCGGAGTTCCGGGTGGCCTACCAACCCGCGTTCCGCCTCGATGACGGGGCGATCATCGGTGTGGAGGCCCTGCTCCGCTGGGAGCACCCGACCCGCGGCCTCGTGCCGCCTGCGGCGTTCATGGCTGCCGCCGAGGCCACGAACCTCATCCTGCCGATCGGTCGGTGGGTGCTCGACGAGACGTGCCGGCAGCTGGCGACGTGGCGGGACGAGCACCCCGAGGTGCCGCTCGTCGGATCGGTGAACCTCTCTGCCGCCCAGCTCGTTGACCCCAGCCTCCCCGGCGACATCCGCTTCGCCCTCACCGCCTCGCAGATCGACCCGGCCTCGCTGTGCCTCGAGGTGAACGAGAGCGACCTCATGTCCGACCCTGCAGCAGCTGAGCGCGCGCTGCGCCGGCTCCGGGCCGAGGGTGTGCGTCTGGCCATCGACGACTTCGGCACGGGGTCGTCCTCGCTCAGCTGGCTCGAGCGCTTCCCGATCGACATCTTGAAGGTCGACCGGGCGTTCGTCTCCGGCATCGGGAGCAGCCACGTCGACACCGCCGTCGTCCGAGCCGTCATCGGGCTCGCCAGCTCCCTCGGCCTGACCGTGGTCGCCGTAGGTGTGGAGACGGCCGGTCAGCTCGATGCACTCCGCGGCTTCGGCTGCTCCGCCGGCCAGGGATACCTGTGGAGCCGGCCGGTGCCTGCCGACGAGCTGGCCGCCGTCCTCTCCGCGCCGGCTCCGAGCTTCCAGGGAGCGGTGCCGAGCGAGGTGGGTGACGGCGATGACCCGCCGGCTGCCGAGGCCAACGGCGAGCGCCACGTGCTCGACCTCCTGGTGCACGAGCTGCGCACCCCCCTGACCGTCATCACCGGCTTTGCCGAGACGCTGGGCGACGGGATCGCCGACGGCGACACCAGCCTCCTCGAGGTCGGGCTGACGGCGATCCGCCGGCAGGTCCAGAGCATCGACTCGATGTTCCGGACCCTTGTCGACACCCAGGCGATCGGGGCGGGCACCCTCGTCCTCGACTGCGAGCCGGTCGACGGCGACGAGTTCATCCCTGAGGTGGTGGCCGACCTCGCCACCACCGTGCCGGAGCGAGACGTGATCTACGAGCGGCGGGGCGCGGGCGGTGCGGAGCTGCTGCTCGACCGCGGCCGGATCCGTGAGGTGCTCGCCAACCTCGTCGGCAACGCGGCGAAGTACAGCCCTGCCGGTTCACCAATCGAGATCGTGCTCGACGTCATGCGCCACGAGGTGGTGGTCCACGTCATCGATCACGGCCCAGGCATACCGCCCGAGCGGGCGGGCGACGTCTTCCGGAAGTTCGCCCGGCTCGAGCGCAACGTGAAGGGCACAGGCCTCGGCCTCTACATCGCCCGGGGCATCAGCAGGTCCCACGGGGGGGACCTCGAGTGCCGCCCCGCGCCCGGCGGCGGTGCCGAGTTCGTCCTGTCCCTGCCGAGGGCAGCGAGCGGGAGCTGACCGCCACTCCCCACGGTTGGCCGACGCGGTCCGTGGGAACGATGCAGCGGTCGGTGGCGAGGCCCTGGCCGAGCCCCTGAGCGCGGCCCTGGGTGCAGCCGGACGTGGCGGAGGAGCGAGTAGGTTTGGCCCCATCGTGAGCAGCAGGTTGGGACGGTTCCTCGTCGTCGTCGTGGCGGGAGCGGCCTTGTTCGCCACGAGCCTGGCACTGGTCGCGCCCCAGGTCGGCGCCATGCTGCGCGCTGGTGATGTCGCCGACGCGGAGGTGATCAACCTCGACCCTCTCGCGCAGCGGTCGGTCGTGCTCGCCGCCGACGGCACCGTCCTCACCCACCTCCTCGTCGAGGAGAACCGGATCTCGGTCGCCCTCGACGAGGTGTCTGACACGTTCATCGACACGTTGCTCGCCATCGAGGACGACCGGTTCTACGAGCACGACGGTGTCAACCTGCGCGCCACCGCACGTGCGCTGCTCACGAACGTGTCGGCCGGAGGCGTCGAGCAGGGTGGGTCGACGATCACCCAGCAGCTCGTGAAGAACGCGCTGGTCGGCTCGGAGCAGAGCCTGGAGCGCAAGGTCCAGGAGGCCGTCCTCTCTCGCCGGCTCGAGGACCAGATGTCCAAGAACGAGATCCTCGAGCGCTACATCAACACCGTCTACCTCGGGAACAGCACCTACGGCGTGCAGGC
>JBBDQT010000200.1:0-3097 GCA_040905815.1 Acidimicrobiales bacterium | reverse complement strand
AAGACCGGCACCGTCACCATGGACGTCGGCAAGGCCGTCACCGAGTTCAAGGGCGGCCGCGTCGAGTACCGGACCGAGCGCCAGGGCGCGAACGTCCACGTCCCGCTGGGCAAGGTCAGCTTCGAGGCCGACGCACTGGTGTCGAACTTCCGGGCCGTGCTCGACGAGCTCCAGCGGGTCAAGCCCGCGTCGGCCAAGGGCCGCTACATCAAGCGCATAGCTGTGTCGTCCACCATGGGCCCCGGCGTGAAGATCGACCCCGCCCGCCTGAAGGTCGACGTGAGCGAGGGCGCCACCGCCTGAGCCGCCTCGTCTGGCGGGAGGTCGACCCCGCCGGTACGCTGCCATCACAACCGATCTGCTCGCCGCAGACATCTGGTGCGCCCCCGGGCGCTGAAAGGGCCCCGGCCCGCCCGACGAGGCGAACCTGTGCCATCTCTCCGGCGGGGTTCGTGCTGTGCGCGAACCCCGTTCTTCGTTTCCCGAGAGGTGGCCATGACCGACACCATGCAGAGCCCGACAGGCCGCGAGCCCCGGCCCGAGAAGGTCGCCGTCGTCAACGAGGTCAAGGGACGCCTGCAGGCGTCCTCCGCCGCGCTGCTCACCGAGTACCGGGGCCTCAAGGTCAGCGAGCTCGCCGAGCTGCGGGGCGCCCTCACCAAGGCCGGCGGCGACTTCAAGGTCTACAAGAACACCCTCGTCCGCTTCGCCGTGCGCGACCTCGGCGTCGACATCGACGAGGCCCTGCTGATCGGCCCGACCGCCATCGCCTTCGTCGAGGGTGACGCCGCCGCGGTGGCCAAGGCGTTGCGGGACTTTGCCCGCACCAACCCGAACCTCGTGGTGAAGGGCGGCCTGCTGGGCGGCGCCGCCCTCAGCGCCGACGATGCCAGGGCGCTAGCTGACCTGCCGCCCCGCGAGGTCGTGCTGGCTCGCCTCGCCGGTGGCCTGGCCGCCCCGCTCGTCGGCTTCGCCGGCCTGCTGCAGGCCCTCCCCCGCAACCTGGCCTACGGCATCAAGGCCCTCATCGACCAGGGTGGAAACCCCGGCGTCGCCGAGCCCCCCGCCGCCGAGGCGGAGGCCCCTGCGACTGAGTCCGCACCCGAGGCCGCTGCCGACGAGGCCGACGCACCCGCGGCCGACGCAGCGCCCGTCGCCGAGGCAGCGTCCGGACCCGTGGTAGAGACGGCGCCAGAGCCCGAGACCGCGGGCACGACCGCCGACGCCATGGCCTCACCTGCGGCCGACGCTGAGCCAGAGGCTGCACCGGCAGCCGAGAAGACCACTCCCGAGGCCGGGGCTGCACCCGCAGCCGACGCCGAGACCACCGAGGCAGCACCCGCCGCCGAGGCCGACACCAACGACACGCCTGAGGAGGCGAGCTGACATGAGTACCAAGGAAGAGATCCTCGACGCGATCTCGAGCATGACCGTGCTCGAGCTGAGCGAGCTGCTGAAGGACTTCGAGGAGAAGTTCGGTGTGACCGCCGCTGCCCCGGCAGCCGTGGCCGCTGCCCCCGCCGGTGGTGGTGGTGGTGACGCCGCTGCCGCTGAGGAGCAGGACGAGTTCGATGTGATCCTCACCGCCGCCGGCGACAAGAAGATCCAGGTCATCAAGGAGGTGCGCACCCTCACCAGCCTCGGTCTCAAGGAGGCCAAGGACCTGGTGGACGGCGCCCCCAAGCCCGTCCTCGAGAAGGTGACCAAGGAAGACGCCGAGAAGGCCAAGACCGCCCTCGAGGGCGCCGGCGCCACCGTCGAGGTCAAGTAGTACCACCAGCCGAGGCGCACCACCAGCCAAGGCGCACCACAGAGGGAGCCGGCCCGCGAGGGCCGGCTCTGCCACGCCCCGGCCCCCCGCCCCCACCCCGAACTGGCGGTTGGATCCGACAGCAGGTGTCGTGTCTGATCGCCAGTTCGTGGGGCCGCGGCCCCCACCCCGAACTGGCGGTTGGATCCGACCGTGGGTGTCGTTCCTGACCGCCAGTTCGTGGACGGTCGGCTCGATCGCGAGCGTCGGGGCGCGAGAGCGGCGCTGTCAGGCAGCGATTGCACCGCTGAGCCACTGGCGGAGCTCGTGGACGACGCCGATCGGGTCGTCCATCAGGCGACGCCAGGTGATCTGCAGGACGCGCCAGCCGGCGAGCTCCAGCCGGTGGAACCGGTCGGCGTCGGCGGCGACGGCCATGCGGCTGGTGTGCCAGCGTCGGCTGTCGAGCTCGACGACGAGACGGGCGGCGGGGAAGAGGACGTCGACCCGCCCGATCCACTCCTCGCCGCCCAGGTTGGCCTGTAGGACCATCTCGTCCCTGATGCCTGCGAGTCGCACGAGGTCGCGGAAGCGGGCCTCGAGCTCCGACGCCGGCGGCACGTACCCCGGCAGGATCTCGAGGGCCAGCTCCTTCAGGACCGTGGAGCCCTTGCGGCCCCGGTGGCGAGCTCAGCGACGGCGATGGCCAGCGCCTCCGGCGTCAGGATCGAGGCGGCGATGGCGTTGTCGATCGCGCGCTCGAGCCGCTGGGGCCGTTCGATGGCGGCGAGGTCGACCATGAGGCGGGCCGGGGTCACCACGGGCACGCCCTGCTGCGCCGTCACGTGGTGGGGAGGGAGGTGTCTCGTCTCGTGGAGGATGCCGATCGGCGGCCGGTGGTCGCCCGGTCGGGCCACGAGCACCTCGGGCTCGCGCATGCCGTAACCGGCGACGCGCCAGAGCGCGGCGCCCGATCGGCCGGTCGCCACCGCGCCGTCCCCAGCGTCGAGCACCGCCGCCAGCAGGCGCCCCTGCCAGCTGCGGGGAGCGCCGCAGAGCCTGAACACCCGGCCGGTCACCGGCTCCCACCGGCCGTTGACCGTCCGCTGGGTGATCATGCGCGGCGTCATGCCGAGCGCCAACGCCTGTGCCCGCGAGACATGCCCGTGCTGGTGCTCGGCCAGCGCTGCGGCCTGCCTGTCGAGGTCTCCGCTGTCGATGTCTCCTGTGTCCATGCCGGCATGCTGTCGCCGCCCTGTGACACCGGCCGGGTGGCCGCACCGCTGACCTCGTTCTGGCGGTTGGATCCGACACCGGTTGTCGCTTCCAACCGCCAGTTCGGGGGGG
>JBBDQT010000199.1:0-3114 GCA_040905815.1 Acidimicrobiales bacterium | reverse complement strand
TGGGGATGTTCACCAGCCCGAAGCTGATGGATCCGCTCCACAGAGACCTCGGCATGTGGTGTCCTCTCCTCGGGCGCCCGTGCGGTCCGGACGTCGACCCCTCATCTACCCCACCCGCACCTCAGGCACCAGTGTCCACATCGGCCGGCGTCTTGTCGACCCTGGTCCCTTTGTAGGAGGGGTGGCGGAGGATGCCGCTGGTCGTGCGCTCCCGGTACACGACGTCCACCACGAGCGTCGGCCGCACGAACACGGCCTTGGCGGGGAGCGCGTCGGCGAAGGGGCTCTCGGTCACGACGGTGGGTCCGAGCACCGACTCGAGCCGGCGCATCTCGGCGTCGGTGAAGCCGGTGCCGACGCCGCCCACGAACCGGAGCCGCCCGTCGGGCAGCGGCACCCCGAGCAGCAGCGCGCCGATCCCGCTGCTGCGCCGCCCAGCGCCGGGCAACCAGCCACCGACGACGAAGTCGTCGCGCGAGGTCAGCACGACCTTGGTCCACGCCTTGCTGCGCACGCCCGGCTGGTAGGGGCTGTCGGTGCGCTTGGCGACGACGCCCTCCATGCCCCTCGCCTGCATGGCCGCGAGCGTGGCCTCGCCCTCACCCACGAACGACGTCGGTGTCGCCCACGACGGGCCGGCGAGGGCGAGGTCCTCGAGCGCCGACCGCCGGGCGTGCCACGGCTCGGCGAGCAAGGAGCGGTCCCCGAGGTGCAACAGGTCGAAGGCCAGGTAGGTGACCGGCGTGGCGGCGACCAGGCGGCCGGCGGCCCGGGCGTCGGCGACGTGCATCCGCCCCTGGAGGCGCTGGAACGACGGGAGGCCCCGCTCGTCGAAGGCGACCACCTCGCCGTCGAGGACCACCGGCGTGTCGCCGAGGGCGGGACCGAGGCCGGCGAGCTCGGGGTAGGCAGCGGTGGCCTCGCGCCCGTTGCGGGTGTGGATCGCGAAGGTCTCGCCGTCCCACCGGGCGAGGGCGCGCACGCCGTCCCATTTCGCCTCGAACGTGTGCCCGTCGTCGGGCGGGAGGCGGCCGGCGGTGGCGAGCATCGGCCGGAGCTCCCTCGCCGGCGGCAGGCGCGGTGACATCGGACGGAGTGTGCCACCGCCGGCCGCACCGGAACCCTGCTCGGGCGCCGGTACCGTCGCGGCGACGGCGGGACCGCCGCCACCCGAGCTCGCCTGAGGGGGCAGCTGCTCGGCTACTCGGTTACTCGGTGTCGTCCGGGGCTGACGGTCGCCGGCGCAGGTGGCGCGACCCCTGCCGGCCACCGAGGGGCTGCTGGTCGGGCTGGACCACCTCCTCCGGGGGGCCGGTGCGCAGCTCGAGGTAGATCGCCTTCACCGTGCCCACGAGGGGGGTGGCGGCGAGCGCCCCCGGCACGCCGGCTGCCGATCCGCCGATGAGGGCGGCCAGCATCGTGGTGGGAGGCAGGAGGTTCACGGCCTTGCCGACGACCGCCGGCTGGATGACGTTGTTCTCGACCTGCTGGTAGAGCAGGAAGACCCCGAGCGCGATCAGCCCGACGACGGGACCTTCCGTGAGCGCCAGGACGACGAAGAACGAGCCGCCGAGCAGCCCGCCGATCTGGGGGATCAGGTTCGTGAGCGTCGCCCAGATCGCCGCGAGGGGAGCGAGGGGGACGCCGAGGACGAGGCCGACGGTGAGGATCACGAGGCCGTTCATCGAGGCGACGAGCAGCGAACCTGCGAAGTAGTTGCCGACCGTCCGGTACACGATGCGCCCGACCTCGTCGGCCCGGACCCGCCGCGCCGGCGAGATGAGGCGGCGGGCACGGGCGAGCAGCGTCTCCCCGTCGATCATCACGGCCACGGCGGTGATGAGGACGAGGGTGAGGGTCTGGACGCCGCCGAGCGCGGCCTCGGCGGCGGCACCGATCGTGGCGTCGTCGATCCGTCCCGGGAGGTCGGCGATGAGCCGCTCGACCTCGTCGGCGGCTTCGATCGCGGCGAGACGTTCGCCGATCAACGGCCATGAGTAGGTGCTCTCGACGGTCTGGGGGAGCTCGGTGGTGAGCTGCTGGGCCTGGCGGATGGCGGGTGGCGCGAGCAGGAGCGCGATCGCCGCGAAGGCGCTGGCGAGCGCGGCGGCGACGAGGGCGACGGCGCTCGTGCGGGACCACCTGAAGGTGCGCCGGGCCCGGGCGACGAGCGGTTCGAGTGCAGCGGCGAGCAGGATCCCGACCGCGACCTTGGTGAGCGAGGACGGGGCGCTCCGGAAGATCGCCAGGACCGCCGAGGCGACGAGCAGGGCCCCGGCGACGTAGGCGACCGAGGCGATGTCGAGCTCCATCTTCGTGGTCCGCGGCCCCGGCGCGGGCCCGTCGGGCTCGGGCTCGGTTCGAGCGGTCACCATCGGTCGCACTGTAGGTGTGCGGCCCGCGCCGGCCGGTACTGTCGCCGCGGTGGAGCCCACAGAGGATGGTGCGGGCCGCGGCACCATCCAGTTCACCGCCACCTCTGCCGCGCTGCTCGTGCTGGCGCTGCTCGCCGCCCTGGTGCTGCGCAACGTCTTCGCCGCCGCCCACCGGGTGCTCGGTTGGGGCGCGGCCTCGACGGTGGTGGCCATCATGCTGAAGCCCCCGATCGACTGGCTCTCCCGGTTCGTACCGAAGGTCGTCGCCGTCCTCGTCGCCGGCGCCACCATCGCCGCGGTCGCCGGAGCGCTCCTCTACGGCATCTTCGGCGATCTCGAGGCCGAGACGAGGACGCTCCAGCGCCGGGGCCCCGCCGCCGCCTCCCGGCTCGAGGGGCGCGAGGACCGCATCGGCGAGATCGCCCGTGACCTTCGCCTCGTCGAGCGCGCCGAGGACGCCTTCGAGGGCCTGGAGGCGCGCTTCGGCATCGACCCCGAGACCATCGCCTCGGCGGTCGGGACCGCGCCCAGCTACTTCGTGTGCTTCATCCTCACCATCTTCCTCGTGCTCTACGGCCCGAGGATCGTCGAGGGGGCGGTCGACCAGATCGGCGATGTCCGCCGCCGCCAGCGCGTCGAGCACGTCCTGCTGGCTGGCGTGGAGCGGGGCCGTGGCTACCTCTGGTGGGCGCTCCTCCAGGGCACGTTCGTCGGCACGTGCGTCTTCGCGTTCGCCGAG
>JBBDQT010000198.1:0-3119 GCA_040905815.1 Acidimicrobiales bacterium | reverse complement strand
CGGAGGCGCTTGCCGGCCTCACCCTGGACGAGCCCGAACGGCACGTGCTCCACCATCACGCCCTCCGGCACCCACCCCGCGGCACGGGCCACCGCGAACACCATCTCCAGGTGCTGGCTCTGGTCAGCGGCCACCACGTACAGCAGCACGTCGGCCTTCCGCTCGCCGATGCGGTGCCGCAGGGCGGCCAGGTCGGTGGTGGCGTAGTTGTAGCCACCGTCCGCCTTCTGCACGATGAGGGGGAGCGGGTCGCCCTCCTTGTTGGTGAAGCCGGGGACGAACACGCAGCGGGCGCCGTCGTCCACCACGAGCAAACCGAGCGCCTCGAGGTCGGCCACCACGCCGGCGAGCATGGGCTGGTAGAACGACTCGCCCCGCTCGATGAGGCCCTCCACCTCGAGCAGGTCGTAGACCTCCTGCATGGAGCGGCGAGACAGCCGCCGCATCGCCTCCCATGCGGCGCGAGCGGTCGGCTCGCCGGACTGGAGCTCGACAACACGGTTGCGGGCGCGGTCCTTGAACGCCTCGTCGTGCTGGAAGCGCTCGTTGGCCTCCCGGTAGAAGCCCTCGATGTCGCCGATGTCGGGGTCCGCCCCGGAGAGGGCAGCCGGCTGGGTGTCCTCGAGGTGGGCGATCAGCATCCCGAACTGGGTGCCCCAGTCGCCGATGTGGTTGATCCGCTCGGCGTCGTGGCCGAGGAACTCGTAGACGTCGCAGAGCGCGGAGCCGATGATCGTGGAGCGCAGGTGTCCCACGTGCATCTCCTTGGCGACGTTCGGGTGCGAGTAGTCGACCGCGAACAGCTCCGGTTCCGGCGACCGCTCGACGCCCAGTCGCGGGTCGCCGTGCGTGTCGGCGATCCGCGCTGCGAGCCAGTCTGGTCGCAGCCGCAGGTTCACGAAGCCAGGGGCGACCACCTCGGGGTCCGCGCAGATGTCTCCGACGTCCAGGGCCGAGGCCAACGTGGCCGCGAGCTCCGGCGGGGGTCGGCGCAGGGTGCGGGCCAACGCCATGGGAGCAGCGATGGTGTAGTCGCCGTGGCGCGGGTCCTTGGAGGGCAGCACGAGAGGGTCGGGGACCTCGACGTCGGCGCCGAAGGCGGTGTGGACGGCGGCGGCGACCCGTGAGCCGAGGAGGGGCAGGAGCGCGGGGGGCATGGTGCGCTCAGGGTACGACCGGCGCTCGCGCCGGACGAACCGGGAATGGGCACGTGGTGCCGGCAGGGGCGACACTGGTCGCGACGGACGAGGCGGCACACGGCGCCCAAGACAGGAGCGCTCCATGGACGTTGCCATCACCGGCTCGAGCGGGCTCATCGGCACGGCGCTGGCCGCCTCCCTCCGGGGCGCCGGTCACCAGGTGCGGCGGGTCGTGCGATCGGGCGGCGGTGCGGGGGACGTCCGGTGGGACCCGGCGGCGGGCACCATCGACGGCCATGGCCTCGACGGAGTCGACGGCGTCGTCCACCTCGCCGGCGAGAGCATCGGCGCCAAGCGCTGGACCGAGGCCCGCAAGGAGCGCATCCTGCGCAGCCGGGTCGACGGCACGACGCTCATCGCCCGCACCGTCGCGGCCCTCGAACCGAGGCCAGGGGTGCTCCTCGGCTCCTCGGGCATCAGCGTCTACGGCGACCGGGGGGGCGACGTCGTCACCGAGGAGACCTCCCGTGGGAAGGGCTTCCTCCCCGACGTCGTCGAGGCGTGGGAGTCCGCCACGACACCTGCTTCGGAGTCGGGCATCCGGGTCGCCCACCTGCGCACCGCGGTGGTGCTCGATGCTCATGGCGGGGCGCTCGCCAAGCAGCTTCCGCTGTTCAAGCTCGGCCTCGGGGGTCGTCTCGGCTCTGGCCGGCAGTGGTTCCCGTGGATCTCCCTCGACGACCAGGTCGGCGCCATCACCCACCTCCTCACGTCCCAGGTGGCCGGCCCGGTCAACCTGGTGGCGCCGGAACCGGTCACCAACGCACGGTTCACCGAGGTCCTCGCCGAGGTGCTCGGCCGCCCGGCCAAGCTCCCGATCCCGAGGTTCGCTCCCGGGCTGCTGCTGGGGCGCCAGCTCGCCGAGGAGCTCCTCTACTGGAGCGTGCGGGCACTGCCGACCGTGCTCGAGGGCGACGGCTACCGCTTCGGGCACCCGACGCTGGAAGGGGCGCTCCGATCGCTGCTCCAGCGGCCGTCAGCCGCTTGACGCACGGCGGGACCCTGCAGGGCTGCCCACCGACCGGGTCCGTTAGGTTCTCGCCATGAGCGAACGCAGGGTCTCGGCCTCGAGGGTCATCGCCGCACGCCCGGAGCAGGTGTTCGATGTCCTCGCCGACCCTGCGAAGCACCAGGCCATCGACGGGTCCCGCAGCGTCAGGGGCACCAGGGCACCGGAGGGCACTCGGCTCAGGCTCGGCTCGCGCTTCGGGATGACGATGAAGCTCGGCGTGCCCTACGCGGTCACGAACGAGGTGGTGGAGTTCGAGGAGAACCGGCTCATCGCCTGGCGCCACTTCGGTGGGCACCGCTGGCGCTGGGAGCTCGAGCCGGCGGAGGGAGGCACCAAGGTGTCCGAGACGTTCGACTGGTCCACCGCCAGGTCACCGGTCGCCCTCGAGATCATGCGCATCCCGGCCAGGAACGCCCGATCGATCGAGGCGTCGCTCGAGCGCCTCGACCGGCTCTTCAGCGACTGACGGTCGACCGGCACGCCGCCGGCACGAGATCGGGGTCCATCGGCCGCCAGAGGTGCCAACCCTGACCGAGGTCGCAGCGGAAGGAGCGGACGAGAGCGAGCCCCTCTGGCGTCTCGATGCCTCGCTGAGCAACCCGTCGACCATCAGGACGACGTCGGGGTGGTGGAGCACCGGCGCCGAGACGTTGACCGCCACGGTGATGCCGAGGCCGTCGGCCGTCCACCCCGCCAGGCGGTGGAACGCCTCACGGAGCACCCAGCCCGTGACCGCCGGGGCGCTCACCCGGTGTCGCGGGCGTCGCCAGCGCGGCGAGCACGTCACTGTCGGCGCCGCTCGCCTCTGGGCCGTACATCACGACCATGACGCCCTTGGAGCCGCAGCTCGGGCACGTCGCCGCGACCACCGCAGCCATGTCGGCCGGATCGGATGCGCCCTCGAGCCG
>JBBDQT010000197.1:0-19022 GCA_040905815.1 Acidimicrobiales bacterium | reverse complement strand
TGGCTCGCATCTTCGTGTGCCCGTCGACCGATGCCGACACCGTCAGGGCGATGGCGATCCTGCCGTTCGGCATCGACGTCGTGCAGGCGGCGCGGGATCTCGCACCGGGTAGCTGACGGTCACTGCCGGGCGACGATGGCGTCGAGCGCGTCCTCGAGCGGTCCCACCGTCGGGTCCCCGAACAGGGGGCCCTGGGCGAGATGGCAGCCCTTCGTCCTGAGGAACGCCAGCTGCTCCGGCCGATCGACGCCCATGGCCAGCACCTCGTGCCCGAGGCCGAGCCCCATGGCGATGATCGCGCTCGTCACCGGCGCCTCGTCGTGACCCGGGTCGATGCCCGCGAGGAACGATTCGTCCACCTTGAGCTGGTCGACGGGGAGGTCTGCGAGGCAGGCGAGGGCGGAGTGCCCGCTCCCGAAGTCGTCGAGCGCCACTCGCACCCCCTGGGATCGCAGGTCGGCGAGCGCTTCCGCCACGCCGGACCCGTCGCCGACCGTGAACGTCTCGGTCACCTCGAGCACGAGCTGGTCCGGCCGGATGCCGCCGTTCGAGATCGCCGCCGCCACCTGCTGGGCGAAGGCGGGGTGGGTGAGGGAGCGGCCGGACACGTTCACTGACACCTGCGCGGGCCGGTCCCGGCCGACGTTCGCCCGGCCGAGGTCGTGGCAGGCGCGCTGGATGGCCCATCCGTCGATGTCGGCGGCGAGTCCGCCCTCTTCCGCGATCGGCATGAACTGGTCGGGCGCGAGCACGCCGAGCGACGGGTGTGCCCAGTGCACCAGGGCCTCGGCGCCCACGACGGCACCGTCGCCGACCTGCACCACGGGCTGGTAGGCGACCAGCAGCTGGTCGTCCTGGACGGCCCGGAAGAGGTCGGCACCAAGCGTCAGGCGATCGTGGGAGTGCGCGCTCATCCCCGATTCGTAGACAGTCCACGTGTTCCGTCCAGCGTCCTTCGCCCGGTACATGGCGACGTCGGCCCGCTTCAAGAGGTCGTCCAGCTCCTCGCCGTGGTGCGGGAACAGGGCGAAGCCGAGGCTGGCGGTCATCCGCAACATGTGCCCACCGACGACGAACGGCTCCTCGAACGCCGCCAGGATCCGCGCTGCGGTCCCGTCCGCCGAGGCGGCGCCGTCAGGGCCGGGGAGCAGGAGCGTGAACTCGTCGCCGCCCATGCGGGCGACCGTGTCGATCTCGCGCACCGAGTCCTGCAGGCGGCGTCCTACCTGCACGAGCAGGTCGTCGCCACAGGCGTGACCGAGGCTGTCGTTCACCGACTTGAACCGGTCGAGGTCGAGGACGCCGATGGCGAGCTCCTCTCGGTGCCGTCGCGCGCGGGCCAGACCGAGCCGCACGCGGTCGGCGAAAAGCGACTGGTTCGGGAGGGACGTGAGCCCGTCGTGCAGGGCTTGGCGGCGGACCGTCTCGAGCAGCATGGCGTTTTCGAGCGCGGTGGCAGCCTGGTCGGCGAGGCCGTTGAGCCGCTCGACGAGGTGCGGGTCGTCGGCCGCCGGCGGGAGCGAGCCGGTCCACGAGGCCAGCAGCAGGCCGACGGGCCCCCGCGGCGAGCGCACCGGGACCACGGCGATGTGGCTCAGGCCGAAGTGGTCGAGCAGCGAGGCGAGCGGTGTTCCGGCGCCCTCCCGCGTGACCAGGGAGGGGGCGTGCACCGATGTCAGGCTCTCCTCGTCGAGGAGCGCGGCCTCGAGACGGAGGTGCAACGCCTCGAAGGCGAGGTCGGTGGGCAGCCCGGCAGCGCCGGCGGTGAGGTAGCGGTGCTGAGCGCCGTCCCAGAGGAGCACGGTCGCCCGATCCGAGCCGATGACGTCGGCGACGGACTCGGCCAAACGCTGCGCGGTCTCGCGCACCGTCGTCACGTCCGCCAGCGACCGCGCCAGCCGGAGGAGCGTGGCGACGGTGTCCTCACGGCGCTGCGCTTCCTCGATCGCGGCGGCGGCCTCCAGGCCGAGGGCCTCCCGCTGGCGTGACCGTCCGAACCGGAGGTGACCGTCGCCTACCCAGCTCACGTGGAACGTGCAGCGCTCGGCACCGCTCACCTGGCAGTCGGCGTGGGCCACCTTCGCCTCGGGCAGGCCGAAGATGGGCCCCACCTGAGCGAGCACGCCTGCGGTGTAGGCACAGTTGTGCGTGCTGGGCACGTGCGGCGGGAGGAGGCGGTAGGCGACGACCGCGCTGGTGCGGTGGATCTCCACCGCTTCCATCTCAGCGGACGTGGAGAGCTTCTTCGAGGCGCGGGCGACGTTGCGCAGAAGCTGGCGCGGTCCGCCGAAGGCTCGCAGCATCGGAAGCAGCGCGAGCGGCACGTTCGCCGAGAGGGCGGAGCGGCCGATCTCCCGGGCGACATCGGGGTCCCGGAGCACGATCGCGGCCCCATCGAACAGGGCGATCTTGTCGGTGTAGCTCCACCAGCGCCCGGTGTCCTCGAGCTCCTCGGCGGTGTGGCCCAGGGCGCTCAGCTCGAGCAGGCGCGCGACCCCGTCCACGCCTGCCGACCGGCGGACGTAGTCGAGGATGAGGCGCGTGGTGACGCCTGACGTCTCCTTGGCGAGTGTGGCCACCCTCACCACATCGGTCGGCGAGGCCGCTGCATGAGCGCGGGTGCTACGCGGCCATGAGGAGCTGGGGGTTCGGGTGCTCGTCGCCCGTGCACCCACAGCCGAGGTCGCTGCACGGGACCCACCACTCGTGGAGGTCCTCGCGGGTCGCGCAGAGGTGGTTCTCGTCGCACTCGGCGGTGCCGTCGGCGTGGAGGACCAGCGTGCCGTGGCAGTGGTCGATCCCGGCCATGCACGGGTGGCAGCTTGAGGTGGGCTCGTGGAGGCGCTTCTTCGATCGCATGGCACCAGCATGCAGAGGGGGTGTGACAGCGTCCCGGGACCGTCGTCAGCGGTACCGTTGCTGCACCACGTCGACGAGGCGGCGGCCGGTCTCGAGGGGGCCTCGCTCGGCCCGCTCCAGCGTGATGCCGATCCCGAGCAGGGTCGAGCCCCCGAGGGCGAGCCACCCCCATGTCGGGACGCCCGCGGTGACCGCGAGGCTCTCGTGGCCGACGAGGGCCACCAGCAGCCCCGTGCCGACCAGGAGCGGCGCGCCGAGCCGCCACCTGCCGCCTGCCGCCACCGCGGTGACGCCGACGGTTCCGGCCACGAGGGCGTGCCAGCCACCACCACCGCCCAGGCGCTCGACGAGTGCGGCTCCGCCGAGCAGGGCGACCGCTGGTCCGGTCGTGACCCACGAGCTCGCCTCGTCCTGCTTGCCGAGCAGGCCGGCGAGGAGGAGGACGGCCGCGATCGGCGCCACGTACGGCTCGCTGGCGTCCACGCCGGCATCGACGAGGCGGGCCCACATCCCCAAGGTGACGGCACCCCCGCCTGCGACGACCACGTCGAGCCGGCTCCACCCGAGGCCGGCGGTGACCGCCACCCCGCCCGTCACCAGCAGGGCGTCGGCGAGCGCCGTGGCCTCCCCGGAGGCGAGGACGAGCCCCACGCCGGCGAGCGCGCCGGCGCTGGCGAGCACCGGGTCCCGCCAGCGCTGGCTGAGGAGCGAGCCCAGACCGGCGACGACCACCGCGGCCACCGCGAGGGTGACGCCGGCGCGGGGCACGGAGAGCTCAGCGACCGTCCCTGCGGCGATGGCTGTGGCGGGGAGGGCTGCGACGAGGGCGAACGCGAGGCGGGGCTCGTCGAGGCGCATCGCGTCCAGCAGGACGAAGGCTGCCGCCAGGCCGGCGACCACGAGCGCCTCCACGGCGTCGAGGTTCCTGCACTGCCCGAGGACGACCGCCAGCGCCACGGTCCGGGTCGCTGTCGCCGGGGTGAGGGCGGTCCGTGGCTGAGCGGGCGCGACGGCGTCGGCTGCTGCTGCCGCCAGCCACGCGAGCCCGACTGCCAGCACGAGCAGTGCACCGCGCTCGCCGGTCTCCTCGCCGAGGCGCAGGGCTGCGAGGAGGACGGGGAGGGGGGCGGCGGCGGCGAGGAGCCACGTCACGACGCGGGTGGGCTCTGGCGCGTCCGCCAGCGGTGCTCGCCACGAGACCATCCGGGCGAGGAGCAGGCTGCCGGCGAACCCGGCGGCCGCCACGGTGAGGAGGACGCCCGTGGAGGGATCCGGCGCCGGTTCGGCCGAGAGGAGGTCGCCCACCTGGCGGCCGAGGACGGCATGGGGCGCCACCAGCGTGGCGGCCACGGCGGTTCTGGCGGCCAGTGGCCGTCCCCCGGCGGCGAGCGCGGCGGCCGTCGCGACGAGCGAGACCCCGGTGAGCGGACCGGACCCGGTCGCCATGGCGACGGCCGCCGGGACGCATGCCGCCACGCCCATCGTCGCCGGGGCGAAGCGCCCACCGAGCAGGATGGCGAGGCCGACGGAGGTGCCGGCGCCGGGCCGCCGGCGGACGTCGGCGACGACCCACGCCAGGGCGAGGAGGCCGACGGCTGCGGCGCCGGACGTGGAGCGGACAACGAGGAACGGCGAGAACGCGACGACACCGGCGGCACAGAGGCTCCCGGGCACCGCGAACACCTCGGCGAGGACCGCCGCCTGGCCCGCAGGACTGCTCCAGAACGGGTCGTGGCGCAGCAGGAGGCCGGCGAGCTCCACGGCGAGGAGCACGGCGCACGCACCGATCGCCCACCCCCACGGTGACGGGTCGAGGTGGGCGCCGGTGAGCCCGAGGCCGACGAGCGCGCACACCGCGGCGAGGAGGGCGAGGGCGGGATCCAGCCGCCGGCGGGCGACGGTGGCCAGCACCCCGGCGGTGACGGCGCCCGTCACTGCGGCCGCCAGGCGGGGTTGGTCGCCGGCGAGGCCGAGCCGCTCGACCACGCCGGGGGCGAGGCGGCCGGCGTCGAGCACCAGCCCGGCGAGCGGTGCCAGGCCCGCGACGCCCGCCCACGCCACCGAGAGCCGCTCGTGCGCTGCCACGCCCGACCCGTTCTGGGTGCAGGGGAGAGCGTGATGCGCGCCTTCCTGCACCCGGAACGAGAAGAGGGCGCCGGCCGCGGCGAGGGCGAGGACGACCGGGGCGGGGACCGGTCCCGCCGCCCCGAGTCCGGCGGCGGCGACGACGACGCTGGCCGCCGCAGCCCACCGAAGGACGACTGAGCCCTCGGAGCGGGAGGCGAGGGTGAAGGTGACCCCGCAGACCAGGCCCTCGGCGAGCAACGTGGCCGCCCAACCCAGCTCCGCTCGCACCGCTAGTGCGGCGACGTCGACCGGGATGAGGAAGGCGCCGAGGTGGAACAGGGCGCTCGAGGTCGCGGGGAGGGAGGGCCGCAGTCGCCTGCCGGCCAGGAGGAAGGCGCCGGTGAGGGCGCCGATGGCCCCGAGCTTGGCGGAAGGCGGGATCTCCGCCCAGCGGACGGCCACGAAGAGGGCGGCCGCGGCGAGGAGCAGGAACGCCCCCGTGCCGGTGACCCACACCGCCCCGGTGCGCGACGGGTCGGTGCTCGGGCGCTGCTGCTGTCGGGGGGCGTCTGGTGCCTGGGTCGCGGTCATGGACCCACCGTGCGGGCGAGGAGACCCGCCGGGAACCCGGGCCACCCCCCAGGGACCGGTGGGGTCCCCGATGGTGGGGGTCAGTCGGTCAGGTCACTCGATCCCGTGCTCGAGGGCGTAGCGGACGAGCTCCTGGCGGCGGTTGAGGTGCAGCTTGCCGAGGATGTTCCGCACGTGGTTCTCGACCGTCTTCTCGGCGATGAACAGCGTCTCACCGATCTCTCGGTACGAGTGGCCGCGCGCGACGTACTGGAGCACCTCGCGCTCACGCTCGGAGAGGACCTGCACCGGGCCCGACGCCTTCGCCATGCGCCGGAACTCTCCGAGGACGAGGGAGGCGAGGGCGGGGGAGAAGACCGGCTCGCCGTGGGCGGCGCGCCAGAGGGCGTTGCAGAGCTCGTCGGGGGGCGTGGACTTCACGAGGTACCCGACGGCGCCCGCCGCCACCGCGTCGAGCAGGTCGCGCTCGGCCTCGGAGACGGTGAGCATCACGATGCGGGTCTGGTCGCCGCACGCCTTGGCGACGGCGATGCCACCACCGCCGGGCATGCGAAGGTCGCACACGACGAGGTCCGGCTTCGTCGAGCCGATGACCGTGATGGCCTCCTCCGCGTCGGCGGCCTCGCCGACGACGTGGAAGTTGGAGCCGAGGTCGGCCCTGACCCCCGAACGCCAGATCGGATGGTCGTCGGCGAGCACGACACGCACGGCTCGGAGGTCGCCCACGGCCCCAGCCTGCCCTATCGTCCAGGGCTCCGTCGCGTCCCAGCCTCGTGCGGGGGCTGCGACGTCAGGTGGGCACCCAGAGCCGGACCTCGGTGCCGTGGCCCGGGTTGCCGTCGACGTCGGTGCGACCCCCGACCTCGGCCATGCGGGCTCGCATCG
The DNA here is from genome assembly GCA_040905815.1 of Acidimicrobiales bacterium. Taxonomy (GTDB): domain Bacteria; phylum Actinomycetota; class Acidimicrobiia; order Acidimicrobiales; family CADCSY01; genus CADCSY01. The sequence continues at coordinate 12,620 of JBBDQT010000197.1, read as the reverse complement.
ACCGGCTCATGCCCACGCCCTCGGTGACCCCTCCGTCGTCGAAGCCGGATCCGTCGTCCTTGACCGAGCAGAGGACCCCGTCGCCGCCGGCGTCGTCGGGTCCGATGTAGACGGTGACCTTCGACGCACCGCCGTGCTTGCCGGCGTTCGTGAGCGCTTCCGCCACCGCACCGCCCAGCGCCTCGACGACCACCGGGCCGAGGCCGGGCAGGTCGGGCGCGACCACGACCTGGGCGCTGCCGCCGAAGCGGTCCTCGAACTGGGCGGCGGCGGCCCGCAGCCGGGTTCCGACATCGCCACCGCCCTCGCTCACGCCGGTCCCGAACAGGTACTCCCGCAGCTCCCGCTCCTGCTCGCGCGCCAGGTGGGCGAGCTCCGGGTCGTCGGCACGGTGCTGGACCACGGCCAAGGTCTGGAGGACGCCGTCGTGGAGGGTGCGGGCGACCTCCTCGCGGGCGTGGACGATCGAGATGCGCCGCTCGGCCTCGCGAAGCTTGACGGTGGCGAAGCCGGCCACGCCGCCGGCGAGCGCGTAGAGGACGATCGTCGAGAGCGCCGAGATCGTCGTGCCGTCGTCCCAGCCGCCGCTCGGCTCGAGCAGCGTGCCCGTGAGCCGTCCGAGGCCGACGACGATGCCGGCCGTGGCCCCGCCCCTCCCGGCGAAGACGACGCCGGCAGTGAGGATCCCGGCGAGCGGCCACGCCGAGCCGAGGGACTGCGGGTGGGGACCGGCGTACGCGAGACCGTCACCGACCGAGAGCGCCACTGCGACCGCCACCTCCACCGCGATGACCGGGAGCGACAAGAGGCGCTCCGGCTCCCCCCGCAGCCAGGCGGTGGCGGCCACCGTGACGGCGAGCGCGGCGCCGGCGAGGCCGACGGCGAGGAGCGGCCGGTCGAGCTCGCTCCGGGTCAGGACGAGCACGGTGGCGAGCCAGCCCCACGCGACCCACCGGAACGCGGCGAGCCCGGACAGCAGCCCCCGGACCAGGGCGTCCTCCTGCTCGCTCCTCACGAGGTCAGCATGCCCGACCCCCTGGCCCCACGCCCGAACCCGAACTGGCGGTGCTCACCGCCCCTCTGCCCACGAACCCGCCGCCAGAACGGGCCGGGGCCGCCGTCAGCGGCGATCGGCGAGGGCGGCCGCGGCTCGGAGGTGTTCGGCGTGGTCGGCGGGGAGGGTGTGGGCGTTGAGGCCGCTGGTGTTCGGCATGACGTAGACCGGGACGCCTCCGAGCGGCTCAGCCTGGACGCCTGCTACCGCCCGGCGGTCGACCGCGGCCCGCCAGCCGGCGAGCCCCACGAAGCAGACCGCGGCGGGCTGGAGCCACCGGCACAGGCGCTCGACCCTTCCGAGACCGTCGGCGTACTCCTCGCCGGTCAGCTCGACGGCCGACACCGAGGCCCGCTGGACGAGGTTCGTCATGCCCGTGCCGTGGTGCTCGAGGGCGTGGCGAGGGTCACGGGCCCGGCTGGCGAGGCCCGCGGCGATCGCTGCCGGCCAGAAGCGGTTGCCGGGGCGGGCGAAGCCGACGCCGACGTCGGCCGACAGCAGGCTCGGGTTCAGCCCGCACACGAGCAACCGCATGCCCGGTCCGACCGTGTCGGGCAGGGTGCGACCCCGGGTCGCGGTCACGTGGAGCTCCATCCGGTCAGTGCGATCGGTGGCCTCGAGATGCGCCTCGGTGAAGCCAGCGCCTGCGATCACGTCCAGCAGGCGGGCGCGGGGCCAGTTCCAGAAGTTCCGCCCGGGCAGGTCGTTGTCGCGGCCGCTCCGCCACGTCCCCTCGCCCTCGGGGACGACGAGCTCGAGCCGGCCTCCGAGGGCGGTGCTTCGGTGCAGGTCGGCGAGCACGCGCGGGAGGTGGTCGGCCGGGACGTGCTGGAGGCACTTCGACGCCCACGTGCCGTGGATGGCGCCGGCGCGGATCGGCAGGGCCTCCAGGTCGGCCTGCACCCGCAGCGGTGTGGCCTCGACGCGCGAGAGCATCGACCACGCCGCGTCGGCCGCCAGCACGGGGGTGCCCAGCGCGCCGGTCATGTGGCCCGGCCCGCACCCGAGGTCGAGCCGGAGCAGGCCGTCCGGGACGGCGGCCGCGAATGCAGCTGTGCCGGCGGCCACGGCGAGAGGGCGTCGCAGGTACACCTCGATGTCCGCCTCGTACACGTCCACGGTCTCGCGATCCACAGCCCCGAGCATGGCCGCTCCGGCGGGTCAGTGGCCGTGGACGGGCTGTCGGTGGTGGGCGCGGCGGTCCAGATGGGCCATCACCGAGCTCGCGCTCATGCCGTGCAGCACGACGGAGAGGAGCACCACGAAGACGAGGATCGCCCACAGCTCGCCGGCCTGGGCGAAGTCGGCCTGGTTCAGCGCGTAGGCGAGGTAGTAGCCGGACCCGATGCCCCTGATGCCGAAGAAGGAGATGGCGGAGCGCTCCTGGCCGGGGCAGGGGTGGCCGAGGAGCGACACCAATCCCGACAGCGGCCGGACCAGGAGCACGACCGCGAGGCCGACGGCAGCTCCTCGCAGGCCGAGTGGCGCGAGCACGCCTCCGACGACCGCGCCGCCGAGGAGCACGAGCAGACCGGCGCTGAGCAGGCGTTCGATCGCCTCGGCGAAGTCGTGGAGGACGTCGTGGACCTCGTCCTCGGGCTCGGCCCGGCGGATCATCCGGGCGGCGATGAACACGGCGAGGAAGCCGTAGCCGTGGGCCAGCTCGGTGATGCCGTAGGTCAACAGGGTCGCGGCGAGCGCCACGAACCCCTCGGCGGATTCGGCGATGCGGCTCCTCATGGGCAGCCGGAAGAGGGCTAAGGCGAGGACCTTGCCGATGGCGACGCCGGTGACGAGCCCCACGCTCACCTTCACGACGACGTCGTCGAGCAGCCAGTCCCCGAACCACGCGCCGAAGCTCGCGGCGCCGAGCGCGGCGATGGCGGCGCTCGTGAACGGGAAGGCGAGCCCGTCGTTGAGGCCCGCTTCCGACGTGAGGGCGAAGCGGACGTCGTCCTCCTCGCCGACGTTGGGGCCGCCGACCTGCACGTCGGAGGCGAGGACGGGATCGGTCGGAGCGAGGACCCCGCCCAGCAGGAGCGCCGCGGCAGGGGACAGCCCGACGACCCACCAGCCGAGGAGGGCGACGCCGGCGATCGTGAGGGGCATGGCGATGGCCAGCAGCCGCCAGGTGACGTTCCACGACCGCCAGCCCTCGAGCCGGTCGATGCGCAGGCCCGCTCCCATCAAGGAGACGATGACGACCAGCTCGGTGATGCGCTCCGCCAGTTGGCCGTCGCTCAGAGGATCCGGCGCGTCCAGCCCGAGCGGTAGGGAGAAGACGATGAACCCGACGCCGACGTAGACGGACGGGAACGAGAGGGGACGCCCGGCGAGGAGCCGTGGGACGACGGCCGCTCCCAAGATGGTGATCCCGGCGATGGTCAGACCGATGTCGTAGGTGTTCACGCCGTCCTTCGTGGTGAGGGGGTCACAGGAGGCGCAGCTGCTCCGTGCGTGCGGCTCGCTCGGCCGACCGGTCAGCTCGCCGACCGCAGGCGGGCCTGGAAGCGGCGCATGCCACGGAGCCACCGCTCGGGGTCCGCGGCCTTGTTCTTCCAGTGCTCGCCGACCTCGGCGTGGGGGAGGATCAGGAACCGCTCGTCGGCGAGACCGGCCACGACCACGTCGGCGACCTGGGCTGCGGTGAGGAGCGCGCCGGCGGCGAGCACTGAGCGCTGACCCGCGTCGTCGGATGCCGGCAGGGGTCCGCCGTCTGCGATGGCGTCGGCGTCGTCCCCGAGCAGCATGCGGGTGGCGACGCCCTGCGGGCACAGGCAGCTGACCTTGATGCCCTGGTCGCCGTGGGTCACCGCGAGCCACTCGGCGAGCGCCACTGCGGCGTGCTTGGTGACGGCGTAGGGGGCGGCGCCGATGTTCGTGAGCAGCCCTGCTGCCGACGCGGTGTTGAGGAGGTAGCCGTCGCCCCGTTCGATCATGGAGGGCAGCACGGCGCGGGCGGCGTAGACGTGAGCCATCACGTTGACCTCCCAGATCCGCTGCCACTCGTCGTCCGGCGCCTCGACCCCACCGCCGATGGCCATCCCCGCGTTCGAGCAGAACAGGTCGACGGGCCCGAAGGCCTCGACCGTCGCGGCAACGAGGGCCTGCACGTCCGGCTCGACGCTCACGTCTCCGGTGAACGGCATGGCCCGGCCGCCGGCATCGCTGATGATCGCCACCGTCTTCTGGACCCGGTCCGCCACCACGTCGGCGACGGCGACGCCCGCCGCTCCCTCCGCCGCGAACCGTGTCGCGAGCGCGCGTCCGATCCCGCTGCCCGCGCCGGTGACGACGACCACCTTCCCCCGAACCTCCACGAGGCGACTGTAGGTGAACCCGGCCACCCTCCGATGTCCCGGGCCCGCTCTCTCCAGGGCGTGGATCAGCCTCTGATGGCTGCTCGGAGGGTGTCGTCGACGACGGTCATGCGGTCCGGGCCCCAGGGGTTGGGCATGAGGACGGGGACCTCGACGCCGGCGCCGACGTAGGCCTGCACGTGCTGCGCCACGCCGTCGGCATCGCCCATGAAGTCGATGGCGTCGACCATCCGGTCGCTGACGGCGGCGAGGGCGCCCTCCCGGTCGCGCGCGGCGTGGGCGGCGCGGATGGCCGCCACCTCGTCGCCGAAGCCGGCACGCTCGAAGCTGCGGGCGTAGGAGTCGACGACCGCGTAGGAGAACAGGTCGCGTCGGGCGGCGTCGATCCCGTCGGCGCGCTCGGAGACGCTGCAGTGCACGTAGGCGTAGATCGTCGCGTCGCCGCCCTTGCGGACCTGCTCCACGGACCACGCCACGTGGGTGGACGGCAGGTAGTTGAGCAGCACGCCGTCGGCCGCCTCGCCGGCCATCTGCAGCATCTTCGGGTTGAGGGCGCCGACGACGACCTTGGGCCTGCGCTCGTCGAGTCGGACCCCGAGGCGGAACTTGTTGCACGAGTAGAAGTCGCCCTCGAACGTCACGCTCTCGCCGGTGAGGCACTCCTTGACGAGCGTGACGTACTCGCGCGTGCGCTCGACGGGGCGGTCGCCGTAGGGCGTGCCGTGCCACCTGGTCGTGACGACGGGCGAGGAGATGCCCACACCGAGCACGATCTCCGCCTCCGGGTGGAGTGCCTGGAGCGTCGCGGCGCCCATCGCGGCGATCATCGGCGTCCGCAGCTGGAGGGCCAGGACCCCCGTCCCCAAGCCGAGTGTCGGCGCGACCGCGCCGGCCGCGGCGAGGAGCGAGAAGCCCTCGGCGCCAGTGACCTCGGCCGTCCAGAACGAGCGGTACCCGAGGGCCTCCGCCCTGGCCGCGACGTCCAGCGCGCCCGGGATGCCGAGCGCCGGGAGGCTCGCGACGGTGACGCCGAGAGGGATGCCGGGATCCATCGCCGGACCCTACCGGGGCGCCTGCCGGGACCCGGACGAGCGTGGCGGGCACTCGAACCGCGGCCTCGGGCGTGCGCGGTGGCGGGCCGGGGTTCCCGTCCCCGAGGACGGATCTGACCCCGCGCTACATCCGGGGCGCTGACGGGTACCATCGACAGCAGGTCCTCAAGACAGGCCCCGTAGCAGGACGATGGAGAGGAAGACCCGTCGATGGAGCACACCATGACCGAGACCTCCGAGCCGAAGATCATCAACGATGCACTCGCGGTGATCGACCGAGGCCTCTCGGAGATGCTGCACCGGGAGCTGGTCTCGACCGACGAGGTCGCCGATCTCCTCCTCGACGTCCGCATGCTCCTCGCCTCCACCGAGGCCGAGGCGGAGCCCGTCGCGGGCTAGGCACCTCCACCCGGTGCCTCGGCACCGGCAACGTGCCTCTGCGGCCGCCTCCGGGCGGCCGCTTGCGCGCCTGCCGCAGGTCATGTGGTCAGGCTCGCCGGGCGGTGCGCAGCTCGTCGAAGGCCTCGACGAGGCACACCCGGAGCAGGGCCGGGTCAGGGATGGCGCCGACGTCGATCACGCAGCCCATGTCGAGGTCGCCGTCGCACGAGATGGTGGTCAGGTTGAACGCGGTGCCGGCGAGCGGGCCGATCGGGTGGTTGGCCTCGATGCGGGCGCCGGCGATGTAGAGCGGGAACGGCGCACCACGCACGTTGGACGTCGTGAAGTCGACCGTGCCGACCTGTTGGCGGGCCACCCGTGTGAGCATGGGGGTGGGGAGCACGGAGAGCAACCCTGCCAGCCGGCCGATGCTCCCGACCGCCTTCTCGGCCCGGTTCCTGGCGAGCACCTCTCGCACGGCGTCGAACCTCCCGACCGGGTCCTCGATGCCCGCGGGCACGAGCGCGCGGGTCGGGGCGAAGCTGTTCGCGCCGTTGCCCTTGTCCTCCGGCGAGCCGCTGCGGGTGCTGACCGGCATGGCCATGCGCAGCTCGTCCACGGGCATCCCGGACTGGCGGTGGTACGCCCCTGCCGCACCGGTGGCCGCGGTCACGAACCAGTCGTTCACCGTGCCGCCGAGACGGCCGGCGACCTCCTTCGCCTCGGCGAGGGGGATGCTCAGCACCTCGATGCGGCGGCGCAGGGTCCGCTCCGTCCACAACGGCGACCGGGCTGGTTCGGTCACCGCCAGCTGCCGGAGCAGCGATCGGGCCATCTCCACCGCATCTCCTGCCCGCCCGGGTGCGCTGGTGGGGTGGGCGAGCGTCTCGACGGTGCCGGCGACCGCCTGGCGGGCGAGGTCGAGTGGCAGCCGGACGCGGGCGGTGACGGTGTCGCGCATGGAACCGGCCGTGGAGCGGGACGCCGGGGTGGGCCGCGTCGTCACCTCCAGCAGCGGCTCGCTCCCATCCCGCTCGAGGTCGATGAACGATGCGCTGAGACGGATGCCCCCCTCGCCGTCGGTGATCGAGTGGTGGAGCTTCTGGATCATCGCGCCACGATCGCCCTCGAGGCCCTCGACGATGGTGAACTGCCACAGCGGCCGTGCCCGGTCGAAGGGGTCGGCGGACAGCACGGCGGCGAGATCGAGCACCGCCCGGTCGTCTCCCGGGGCGGGCACCGCGACCGTGCGCACGTGGAAGTCGAGGTCGAAGAGCGGGTCGTCGACCCACGCCGGCGTGGCGAGGCCCGGCCCCGTCTCGCCCACCCGTTGGCGCAGCCGCGGCACGGCGGCGATCGCATGGAGCATGCGCTCGCGGAACCGGTCGACGTCGACGGGCCGGTCCAGGAAGGTGACGTTGGCGAACGACGAACGCAGCACCGGGTCGAGCTCGAGCGCCCACATGAGCGCCTCCTGGTCGGTCATGCGCTGCTCGAACGCGACGGGGGCGGCCACGTCGCCGACCGTACCCCTACCGTGTGCGGGGGACCGCCCGAGCTACCGGGACAGTGAGAAGTGCTTGAGCTCGTTCAGCTCCGGCCACGTCTTGAGCATGTCGACGATGCGCTCGACGGCGGCGATCGCATCACCGGGGTCGTCCGATGGGCGATCCATGAGCCGCACGAAGGCGGCGCTGCCGTTGGCGATGAAGGCGGGGACGCCCCAGACCTCGTGCTCCTCGACGAGGCGGTTGTGGTCGTCGCGGACCGTCTTCAGCGGGACGCCTGAGGCGACCGCCTCGAACGCGGCGTCGACATCGACACCGGTCCCGGCCAGGACGCCCCGGAGCGCCCCCTCGTCGCGGAGGTCGCCGCCGTGGTCGTGGCGGAGGCCGAACAGCGCGCGGTGGGCGGCGAGGAAGTGTTCGGGCTGGTCGTCCCGGATGGCCACGCCCACCTGCATCGCGAGCAGGCCGGAGTCGGTCTCGGGGGCGACCCAGACGTCGGTGCTGTCCTCTTCGACCTTCGCCTGGCTGAGTGAGAACGGCACGAACCGGACCTGCCAGGCAGCGCCCGCCTCCAGGCCGGCCAGCACCGCCTCGTGGGCGTTGCGGGCGAAGGGGCAGCGGTAGTCGAAGGCGACCTCGAGCTCGAGCATGTCGTTGTCCATGCACGGATCAACACCGTCGCCACGCTGTGGCTTCCCCGGTCGCTTCAGCGTGCTTGCGCTCAGCGTCGCGACAACGGCCAGATCCGTCGGGCAATGGTGCCGAGGCCCACGCCGATCGCCGCGCCCGCCACCACGTCAGATCCATGGTGGATGCGCACGTGCACGCGACTGGCGGCGATGACCGCGGCGACGCCGTACCAGAGAGGCGCGCTCCGGGCACGACCGTCGACGAGCAGCGTCGCTGCCATGAAGCCAGAGGTGGCGTGACCGCTCGGGAAGCTGCTCGAGCGGGGCTTGCGCAGCGTGTGGACCCGCTCCTGGTCCCACGTCGGTCGCTGACGCCGGAACACCGACTTGACGAACCCGTTGACCACCACCGTCTCGACCAGGAGGCTGGCCACCAGCCGGACCGCTGCCCGCTCGTCGGTCGGGGAGCGCAGGGCGCGGGCAGTGCCGATCAGGTGCCACACGAGCGAGAAGTCGCCGAGGGCCGACGCGCTGTAGAAGACCCGGTTCGCAGCGGGGTGCAACCGCAGCTTGGCGAAGGTGGCGTCGGCGCGGTGGTCGAACCGGGCGACGGCCCCCCTGAGCCCCCGTGGGAGGATGGGTTGGACCGGGCTCTCGGGAGGGCGCTCGACCGAGGCCGGGGAGCCGCCGAGTGCCTCGACGGCGGCGTCGACGAAGGGGTGCTCGTCAGAGGGCTCCGTCGGGTCAGAGGGCTCCGTCGGGGGACGCTCGACGAGGGGGTCGGTGGAGGGATCGGTCGCCACGGCGGGCACCGTACCCCCGGTGCCGGCGAGGTCCCTCTCCGTCATGTGCCGGCGAGGTCCCGGCCCGCGGCGTCCGCGACCCTGGCCGGGTCCTGGAGCGGGCCGAAGTGACCCAGCTCCTCGAACACCTCCACACACCCCACGGGGAGGCGTGAGGCGATCCGGGCGGCCATCGCCGCGGTGATCGTGGCACCGGGTCCGCCGCAGGCGATCGTCGTCGGGCAGGCGACCCCCGGCAGGGCGACCCAGGCCTGGTCCGTGCTGCCCATCCGGTAGACCTGCGCCTCGTCCGTCGGGCGGCAGCGGAGGGAGACCGTGCCGTCGTCCTCATCGCCGAAGCCGTGCTCGACGTACGCGTCCAGCGCGGCGGGGTGCAGCACGTCGAGCGGCGGCTTGGCGGCGAAGCTCTCGACGGCTGCCCGGCGCGAGGGGAACGTCGCTCGCCGGCGGGTGGCAGCGGCGGCGAGCGGGTTGTCCTCCCCGGGCGATGGCCCCGACGAGGGTGGGAAGATGATCGGCTCGTAGCACCAGAGGCCCGAGAACGTGCCGGGCCGGGAAGCCTCGGCGAGCACCAGGGCGGCGCCGCCCTTGGAGTGCCCGATGGCGGCAGGGCGCTCGAGGCCGAGGCCGTCGACGACGGCGAGGACGTCCTCGCCGAAGCCCTCCCACGCGAAGCCCCGGGCGGGATCGGGTGCGGTCGAGAGACCGTGGCCCCGGAAGTCCACCGCCCAGAGCGAGAAGCGGTCGCTGAGGTGGGAGGCGAGCGGCCGCCACACGAGGCCGTGGAAGCCCGTGGCGTGGCAGAGCAGGAGCGGGGGGCCGTCGCCACCGAGGTCGTGGACCTCGAGCTCGACGTCGTCCGTGGAGGTGAGGCGCACGGGCTCATCATCCCAGCCCTCCGCGGGAGTGCCGGCACCCGGTGCGGCGGTAGGGTCGGCCCATCGCCGAGACCGACATCGACACCGTCCTGGCCGTCAACCGTCGCTTCTACGAGGCGTTCGAAGCCCGGGACCTCGACGCCATGTCGGACCTGTGGGAGCACTCCGAGCGGGTCCTGTGCACCCACCCGGGCTGGTCGACCCTCCGGGGCTGGGCCGGCATCACCGCCTCGTTCTTCGCCCTCTTCCAGGGCGAGCAGCGCATCCAGTTCATCCTCACCGAGGCCCGAGCCGAGCTGGCGGGAGACACCGCCTGGGTCGCCGTCGACGAGAACATCCTCTCCGAGTCGGCAGGCGGCACGGCCGCGGCGCTCAACGTCTTCGTCCGCACCGCCGACGCCTGGAAGATCGTCGTCCACCACGCCTCGGTCGTGGCCGCCTCGACCGCGGAACCCGACTGACGGCGCCGGCGTGCCTGCGGGCCGGCGAAACCCCGCGCGGCCCCGCACGGACCCGTGCTGGCGGTGGACCTTCGGCCTGTGGCGCGGCGAGAACCGCCAGCTCGGGATGTCCTACGAGAAGTGCTTGAGGAGGGCGCCGATCTCGTCGCCCGGGCCGTTCGGGATGGTGTAGCCGTCCGTGTCCCGGATCTGGTCGAAGTGGTCGCGCACGTCCTCGACGCTCAGGTCGGCGCTGAAGTAGCCCTCGGTCAGGCCGATGAAGAACCGGGCGATGCGGCCGCCGGCGGCGGAGTAGATCTCACCGGAGACAGGGCAGTCCTCGTGGGCGAGCCACGCCACGATCGGGGACACCAGCTTCGGGTCGAGCTTCTCCGCGAACGCGCCGAGCAGCTCCTCGGTCATGCGGGTGCGGGCGATCGGGGCCAGCGCGTTGACCTTGATGTTGTACTTCGCGCCCTCGGCGGCGAGCACCCGCGTGAGACCGACGAGGCCCATCTTGGCGGCGCCGTAGTTGGCCTGGCCGAAGTTGCCGAGGATGCCGGAGTTCGATGCAGTGTTGACCACCCGGCCGTAGCCCTGCTCACGCATCTTGATCCACGCCGGCCGGGTGACGTTGAACGCGCCGCGCAGATGGACGTCGAGCACCGGGTCGACGAGGTCGGGCGTCTGGTTGTGGAAGGACTTGTCGCGCAGGATCCCGGCGTTGTTGACGACGATGTCAACCCGTCCGAACGCGTCGAGCGCGGTCTGCACGATCGCCTCGCCGCCCTCGGGGGTGGCCACACTGCTCGTGTCGGGGACGGCGACCCCTCCGAGCCCCTCGATCTCCTTCGCGGTGCGCTCGGCGGGTCCGGCGTCGCCGCCCTCGCCGCTCACCGAGCCGCCGAGGTCGTTGATGACGACCTGTGCCCCGCGGGCGGCGAGGAGGAGGGCGTGCTCCCGGCCCAACCCGCCGCCCGAGCCGGTGATGATCGCAACCTTGCCGTCGTACCCGAGGTCAGCCATGCCCGGACGATACGCGCCGTCCTCGTGGGGGCACCAACCGCGCCAAGGAGGCTTCTGCGCGATCTCCCGCTCTCTTTTCGGAGCGGCGGAGCGTCCTATCGTCCGCCCATGGACTTCGAGCTGCCACCCGAGGACGATCCCCGCCGTGCTTCGGTCCGGTCGTGGCTGGCCGAGCACCCGTCGCCGTCGGGACGAGCGCTCGCCGAAGCCGGCTACGTGGCGCCTCACTGGCCGGTGCCGTGGGGCCTCGCCGCCGACCCGGTGCACCAGCTGGTCATCCACGAAGAGCTCCGGCGGGCCGGCGTGCGCCGGCCGTCGAACCCGATCGGCATCGGCTGGGCCGGGCCGACCATTGTCCACGCCGGCACCGAGGAGCAGCAGCAGCGGTATCTCCCGGGCCTCCTCTCCGGCGAGGACATCTGGTGCCAGCTGTTCAGCGAGCCCGGCGCCGGCTCGGACCTGGCGGGGCTCGCCACCCGCGCCGAGCGTGACGGCGACACGTGGGTCGTGCGGGGTCAGAAGGTGTGGACCTCGCTCGCCCACATCTCCCGCTACGGCATCCTCATCGCCCGCACCGATCCGGATGCCCCGAAGCACAAGGGCATCTCGTACTTCGTGTGCCCGATGGACGCGCCTGGCATCGAGGCCCGCCCCATAGTCGAGATGACCGGCGCCCACACGTTCAACGAGGTCTTCTTCGACGACGTCCGACTTCCCGCCGACGCGCTCATCGGTGAGGAGCACGAGGGTTGGACGCTCGCCAAGGTGACGCTCTCCAACGAGCGGGTCTCGCTCTCCTCCGGCGGTGCGCTGTGGGGCAACGGTCCCGCCGCGTCGGACCTGCTCGACGAGGTGCGGGCGGCCGGCGGCACCGATGACCCGCTGCTCCGGCAGCGCCTGGCGTCGCTCTGGATCGAGGCGGAGATCCTCCGGCTCATCCGCCTGCGCACCGTCAGCGCGCTGGTCCGCGGCGAATCGCCCGGCCCCGAGGCGTCGATCCGCAAGATGCTCGCCGACGAGCACGGCCAAGCGATCATGGGGCTCGCCAAGGATCTCGCCGGAGCGAGGGGGATGCTCTCAGCGGCCGGGCCCCTCGGTCGACAGGACGGCCACGGCTGGTCCTACGGGTTCCTCTTCGCCCCCGCCCTCACCGTCGGCGGCGGCACGAGCGAGGTCCAGCGCAACATCGTGGCGGAGCGTGTCCTCGGCCTCCCACACGACGTCGACGTCGAGGCGGGCCAGACGTGGGCGGCGAGCCGGAAGGCCCTACACCCGGCACCTGCCTGAGCGAGCCTCCGCTCACCAGGCAGCCGGGAGCAGCTCGGCGAAGAGTGCGGATCTCCTGTGTGAGGTGGCGGGACGACGACGTCCGCCGGGCTCACGCAGCAACCTGCGCGCTGGCGGTCCCGATCCCGTGGATGAGCCCGCGTGAGCGGGGGGACCACCCATGGCTAAGGGTGATGATGGTTCGACTCGCGTCAGCCAGGTGCGCCTGCGTACGTTGTTGCGCAGTTGTATGGTTCGTACAT
>JBBDQT010000196.1:0-3155 GCA_040905815.1 Acidimicrobiales bacterium | reverse complement strand
CGCCCCGAGCCGGGCTCCACGAAGGACCGCTTGTCGAGGATCCCCGCCCCCTTGACGTACACCCACCCGTCGTAGGCCGCGGGCCGGTAGGCGAACGCGCCCTCGGCGAAGAACAGCGGGATGACGGGCGCGTCGGCAGCCAGGATCTGCAGGGACTCCCACGTCGCGGCCAGGCGCTGCTCGGGATCGGCTGTGGTGGCGACCCGCCCAGCCGCCTCGTCGAAGGCGGGGCTCGAGTAGCCGGAGTAGTTGAACGGTGCGCCCGTGCCGAACAGCCTCGACAGGAACACCGGGTCGTGGGACGCCAGCGGTGGCGAGGCGACCACCGCCGCCTGGAACGTCGGGTCCCCGCCGTCGAAGCCGATCGCCTGGTCGAGCTGGTCTCTCGGCACCTGCTGCACCTCGGCGGTGGCGCCCGCGCCCAGCAGGGACTGCACGACCTGGCGTCCCGCATCGGACTTCACCGGGTCGTTGTCGGGCACGAGGACGACGATCGGCGCGCCGAGGGCGGCGAGCACCGGTCGCGCCGCCTCCACGTCGACGGCGTGCACCACGTCGGGTGACGCGAACGCCGACTCGGGGTGGAGGTAGCCGTGGTCGGCCGGCACGGCGGTGCCGGCGGTGCGCGCGATCCGCGACAGGTCGAGGGCGCGGGCGACCGCCTGTCGCACGTCGGGGCGGTCGAACGGCGGCGTCCGCACGTTGAGCAGCAGCACCGTCCCGACGTAGGACGGCCCGGTCAGCACCTCGAGGGAGAGCGTGTCGGCGCGCCTGGCGAGGTCTTCGGGGAGGCTCGCGGGGATCATGTCCACGTCTCGCCGCTCGAGGGCCCGAACCGTCTCGTTGGCGGTGCGGATGATGGGCACCTCGAGGACGTCGACCGCAGGCTTGCCCCGGAAGTACCACTCGTTCGCCTCGAACCGGTACCGCTCGTCGGGGACGTGCTCGACCAGGCGGTAGGGGCCACTCCCGACGGGGAGGCCGTCCGGCGCCAGCTTGTCGGCGGGCAGGTCCCGCCACAGGTGCCGGGGCAGGATCGGGAGGTCGGCCAGCGGCTGGTCCCCGAAGCCCGGTGCCGGCGCCGACAGGCTGATGACCGCGGTGCGCGGGTCGGGGGTGTCGACCCGCTCCACCTGGCTCACCTCACCCGTGAACCGAGGATGGGGACGGTCGGCGACGTGGCCGAACGTGAACGCCACGTCGGCGGAGGTCACCGGGACGCCGTCGTGCCAGGTCGCGCCCTCGCGCAGCCGTATGGTGACTTGGCGACCGTCGGGGCTGGTGTCGACGGTCTCGGCCAGCCACGGCTGGGGGACGCCCTCGACGTCGCGCCACAGCAACGTGTCGTACACCAGGGTCATGAGCGAGTAGCCGAGCTCGAAGGTGTACGGCGTGAGCGACCCGTCCTCCTGGGGGAACGGGAAGCGGACGAGCGGCGCGGCGAGCACGGGCTCGGACCCCTGCGCCGTCGCCGCCACCGTGGATGACGTTGCGGCGAGGAGCGCCACGGCGGCGGCGCACGCGGCGAGGCGCAACCTGGATCGGCTCATGGAGGGACAGCGTCGCGCCGCGTGCGCCGGTGGCGCGCTAGGCCTTCACGACGACGGTCTTGAACAGCTTGTCGGCCAGCGTCTGGCGCTTGGCGTCCCACAGCGGCCACAGCCAGCCGGCCAGCAGGGGCAGGGAGTCGACCACGTGTGCGAGCTGGCGCAGGATCGACCGGCCCGCGCCGATCGGGGCACCGTCGCCCACGCCGACGAGGGAGATGCCCACACGGCGCTTGCCGAGGGACTGGCCCGTGCGCCCCTGGGCGGCGAGGTTGCGCACGACGAAGACCAGTCCCGCCAGCTGGCCCACCCCGACGGAGGCGAGCAGCGCGTGCTCGTAGCGCAGCCCGACCTCGAGCAGCGCTCCCACGGGCAGCGGCGCCAGCGCCACGAGGGTGGCGACCACCGCGTCGATGAGGTACGCCGCCACCCGCGATGGCCACGTCGCCAGCCCCTCGCCGGACCAGATGGCCTGGCGGACAGCCGACCGGGGCGCCCCGCCCTTGCCCAAGAAGCTGGTGCCGGCGAAGCGTGGCTCGTGGGCGAAGTCGGCGTCGACGAGGCGGGCTTCGCCGTGGAAGGAGGCACTATCGAACCCGGCCCTGCTCGCGAAGCGGGCGCCGTCGAACGTGGCGTCCCCTCCGAAGCTGGCCGCATCGAAGGCGGCGTCGGCCTCGAAGGTGGCCCGGCCGAACCAGACGAGGTGCCCGAACCGGGTGCGCTGGAACGAGGCTGGCCCGGAGAAGGTGGCTCCGCCGAACCAGGCCTGGGTCCCGAAGTCCGCCTCCGCGAAGGTCGCCCGGCCCGCGAAGGCGGCCTGCGCGAAGCGGGCGGTGCCCTTGAAGGACGAGCCTTCGAACGACACGTCGCCGTGGAAGCGGGCCCGGTCGAAGGAGGCCTCCTTGGCGAACACCACGCCCTCGAAGGCGGCGCCCTCCTCGAAGGTCGTGCCGTCGAAGCTGGCGCGGGGGAGGCGCGGGCGCCCGTCGTCACCCTTGGGTGCGGCGTCGAGGATCTTGGCCAGGAGCGGCCCGCCGATGCGCACGCCGCGGGCGTCGAGGCTGCGCCCCCGGCTGACGGGAGCAAGCGCGGCGTTGAGCTGTCGGGCGCCGAGGTGGGCGAGGCAGGCCCCGCCCGTCGCCTTCACGCCCGTGCACCCCGCCCGGGAGCAGCGCTCCCACGGGACGTCGACCGTGTTGGGATCGGTCACCGTCATCCGCCCTCCACCGCTGCTCGGATGTACTCCTTGGCCATCTCGTCCGCCATCTCGATGTCGATGCCGAAGTGGCGCCTGAGGAGCTGGTCGGAGCCGAACGCCCGCTCGGTGCGGCGCGCCGTCCCTCGGCACTCGGGGCTCGGCTCCAGATCCTTGAAGTTCTGGTAGAAGTCGAGGAACTTGTCCCCGCCGTACGTCTCCACCAGTGCCAGCCCGGCCGCGTTGACGGTCGGGTAGTCGGCTTCGTCGTTCTCCTCCATCGACTTCAGGCTGGGTGGGTCGAGCGGTCCCGGCGTCGCCATCTGCCGCCACTCGTCCATGCGGCGCTCCCCGGACAGCCACGTCGCAGCGGCCTCTGCCACCCACCTCGTCGTGCACGGCCGGGTGAAGCG
>JBBDQT010000195.1:15166-19289 GCA_040905815.1 Acidimicrobiales bacterium | reverse complement strand
ACACGTAGCCGCCGCCGTCGACGGCGAGCGAGTCGAGGAGCTGCATGCCGGGGAGTCCGGCGAGCAACGTGGCTCCCGGTGGACCGCCAGGCGTGGAGTCCGCCTCGGCCAGCCTGCCGGCGCCGACGAGCGGCCACGACCAGACACGACCGGTGTAGGTCTCCGCCGCGTAGAGGCGGTCCCCCGCCGGCGACAGCCCGATGCCGTTCGGCGCGTCGAGCGGGTGGACCACCTCGCGGATCGAGCTCCCGTCGGGCTGGGCGTAGAAGATCCCCGTCCGGTCCGCGTGCCTCCCGTCCCGGGTGCCGTGGTCGGTGAACCAGAATCCGCCGTCGATGTCGAACACGAGGTCGTTGGGGGCGAGCAGGGCGCGGCCATCGCACTCGGTGTAGAGCGTGGTGACCTCACCGGTGGTGAGGTCGAGGCGCTCGACGCGTCCCCCCGAGTACAGCTCGCGGTTGAACGGTCCTGGGAGCGTCAGCCCCATCACCTCGTGCCACTCGAAGCAACCGCCGTTGTTGCAGATGTAGGCCGCGCCGTCAGGGCCGATGGCGAGACCGTTCGGGCCACCCTCGAGCTGGGCGACGACCTCGCCCTTGCCGTCCGCCGCCACCCGGGTGACGGTCTTGCGCCTGATCTCGACGACGAGGACGGAGCCGTCCGGCATGGCCACCGGCCCCTCGGGGAACTCGAGGCCCCGGGCGATGATGGTGACGTCGGCCATCCCCGGGTCTACCAGAGCCGCCGGCAGGTCCGGCCCGGTCGGTCGGTAACGTCCACGCCCTATGGGCGAGAGACCTCCGAGCGCGCACGACGCCACGACCGGACCGACGGTGCGCTCGCTCGCCACGTCGGTGTACCTCCCGACTCTGATCTTCGCGGTCGGCCAGGGGGCGGTCGTGCCCGTCGTCGCGCTCGCCGCCCGCGACGTCGGCGCTTCTGTCGCGCTCGCCGGTCTCGCCGTGGCGCTCCGCGGCATCGGCGTCATGGCGTTCGACGTGCCCGCCGGCAAGCTCGTCGCCCGGGTCGGCGAGCGCCGGGCCATGCTCGTCGCCACCGGCATCCTCGTCGTGTCCCTCGTCGGCGCGGTCGCCAGCCCGTCGCCGCTCCCGTTCGCGGCGTCGATGTTCCTCATGGGCTGCGGATGGTCCATCTGGCTGCTCGCCCGCCTCACCTACGTCAGCGATGTCATGCCCGCCCACCTCCGAGGCCGGGCGCTCTCCACGCTCGGCGGGGTGCAGCGCATCGGCGGCTTCGTCGGTCCCTTCCTCGGCGCCGTCGCAATCACCGCCGCCGGCATCGACGGCTCGTACTACGTGCACATCGCGCTCGCCGTCGTGGGCTGTGCCGTCCTCTACCTCGTGCCCGACCCGCATCCGAGCACCCCGCCCACCGGGCACCCCCCGATGCGGGTCGGGGCCATCGGGCGCGAGCACCGTCAGACCTTCCTCACCGCAGGGGTCGCTGCCGCAGCCGTCGGCGTGCTCCGAGCGTCACGTCAGGTCGTGCTGCCCCTCTGGGCGGACTCGATCGGGCTCGACGCCGCGCAGGTCAGCGTCATCTTCGGGATGTCCGCGGCGCTGGACATGACGCTCTTCTATCCGGCCGGCGCTGTCTCGGACCGCTGGGGCCGCAAGGCCGTGACCATCCCCTGCCTCTCGCTCATGGCGACCGGCCTGCTGCTCGTCCCGTTCACGGGCTCGTTCTGGAGCCTCGCCGCGGTGGGGCTCCTGCTCGGCTTCGGGAACGGCCTCGGCAGCGGCATCGTCATGACCCTCGGCTCCGACTTCGCGCCGGCCATCGGCCGTGCCGAGTTCCTCGGTGTGTGGCGCCTCGTGAGCGACGTCGGCACCGCCGGCGGTCCGCTCGCGGTTGCGGGCATCGAGACCGTCGCCTCTCTCGCCACCGCGTCGGTGTCCGTCGGCGCCATCGGCCTCGCCGGGACGCTCCTCGTGCTTCTCCGGGTGCCGGAGCCGCTCCACCGCACCGCTCAGCCCGTCAGCGACGAGACGACCGTGGGCTGACGTTCCGGTCGGGGCTCGCCGGCGTGGACGTCGTCTGGCCGTCAGAGCCACGACAGCATCGACGTCTGCGAGAGGGCGGCGACCGTACGATCAGGCGGTGCGACATCCCGGAGACGTGAGGGCTCCCGCCTCACGATGTCGCCGGTGATCGCCGAGGCGATCTCCCTCGGCGGCGGCGAGCTGTTGGTGATCCTCGTCATCTTCCTCGCCGTCCTCGGCCTCGTCATCGCCGCCGTCGTGGCGGGGTGCGTGTTGGCCTACCGCGTCGGGCGAGGCGCCGGCACCCTGGAGGTGAACCTCGGGATGATCCTCGCCGTGGAGGTGCTCGTCCTGATCTCGTCGGTCCCCGCCTTCGTGTCGGACCTCAACCTCTTCATCCTCTTCCCGGGAGCGGCGCTGCTGGCCCAGGGCGGGCTCTACGCGTGGGGGGTGCAGCGCGCGGGCGCAGCGGGCGACCCGAACCGAGGCTGACGCTCACGCGCCTGCACTGCCGACGACCTCCACCTGAGGCGCCGGGCGCTCGCCACCCACGAGGCGCCTCCAACCCTCCAGCTCGACCGCGATGGGGTTCACAGGTGCCGGGATCGCAGGGCCGTACGCCGCAGGTACCGGGGCGTCCGGCGACACCCACGTCCCGGCGAGGCGGTCCCAGCAGGTGAAGAAGGGCCCGACGTTCACAAGGCCGCCGTCCCGGCCGTGGTGGTGGCGGTGCGCGGCCGGCGTCATCACGACCGCCTCGAACCAGGCAGGGAACCTGACCGGAGCGCTCGTGTGCTCGAGCACCTGCCAGCAGCTGGAGAGCGCGGCGCACACGAACGCGACCCTCAGGTCGAAGCCGGCCAGCGCCAGCAGCGGGTGCACGGCGAGCCCGTGGAACGGCGCCCACGTCTGGCGGAGGCCGAGCGTCGCGTCGTAGCCGGCTCCCGTGTGGTGCACCTGGTGGGCAGCCCACCCGACCCGGGTGCGGTGCCCGATGAGGTGGTACGCCCACCCCACCAGGTCCCAGGCGACGAACGTGGCGACCGCCCCGACGACGGGGTGCGAGGTCCACAGCGTCGCCGCCGCCTCCCACCGCACCGCCTCGAGAGCGCCCCACAGCGCCCGCAGCAGGGACGTGTAGAGGAGCCCGACCACCAGCGCTCCCGCGGCCATGCCGGTCGCGGTCGACGCCGACCGCAGGATCGCCGCGCGCGCCGGCCCGGGACGGCGCCCGACCCACGCCACCTCGAGGCCCACGGCGGCGAAGCGATCGCGTACGGCACGCTCACTGCGAGCGCGTAGGGCGATGCCTCAGCGAGCGGCTCGAGCAGGCGCACGGCAGCCATGGTGCACCACGTGGGAGGTCAGACGACCGCCGCTGCTCGCTGCAGGCACCAGCAAGCCCGCCCTCAGCTGTCTGGACCAGGCGCCTGGAGCGCCTCGAGCTCCTCGGGCGTCATGAGCACGTCGCGGGCCTTGGAGCCGGTGGAGGGCCCGACGACACCCTTCTGCTCGAGCAGGTCCATGAGCCGACCGGCACGGGCGAAGCCGACCCGCAGCTTGCGCTGGAGCATCGACGTGGAGCCGAGCTGGCTGCGGACGATGAGCTCCATCGCCTGCCAAAGCATGGCGTCGTCATCGTCGTCCCCGGTGCTGCCGCCCGGGAGTCCCGAATGCGGGTCCCCCTCCTCCCCCTCGGCCACCACGTTGTGCTCGTAGGTCACCTCCGGCGACTGGCGCTTCCAGTGGGCGACGACCTTGCGGACCTCGTCCTCACCCACCCATGCGCCCTGGATGCGCCGGGGGTTCGACGAGGCGGGGCCGAGCAGGAGCATGTCGCCCTGGCCGATGAGCCGCTCCGCTCCGCCCTGGTCGAGGATCACCTTCGAGTCGGTCATGCTCGACACCGCGAACGCGAGGCGCGCCGGGACGTTCGCCTTGATGACCCCGGTGATGACGTTCACCGACGGGCGCTGGGTGGCGAGGACCATGTGGATGCCGACGGCCCGGGCCATCTGGGCGATGCGGGTGATCGACTCCTCGACGTCGCGGGCGGCGACCATCATCAGGTCGTTGAGCTCGTCGACGACGATCACGATGAAGCTGAGCCGCTTGTAGAT
>JBBDQT010000195.1:0-15066 GCA_040905815.1 Acidimicrobiales bacterium | reverse complement strand
TCAGGTCGTTGAGCTCGTCGACGACGATCACGATGAAGCTGAGCCGCTTGTAGATCGTCTCGCCCGGGTCGTCGACGCCCTCGGCGCGCGGCTCGGTGCGCAGGTCGCCCCGGTCGAACGCCGCGTTGTAGCCGGTGATGTCGCGCACGCCGACCTCGGAGAGCAGGTCGTAGCGGCGCTCCATCTCCTTGACCGCCCACGAAAGCGCGTTGGCCGCCTTCTTCGGGTTGACGACGACGCTCGTGAGGAGGTGCGGCAGGTCGTTGTACTGGCCCAGCTCCACCCGCTTGGGGTCGATGAGGATCAGCCGGCACTGCTCGGGTGTGGAGCGCACGAGGATCGACGTGATCAGGCTGTTGATGCAGCTCGACTTGCCCGCACCGGTGGCCCCGGCGATGAGGATGTGGGGCATCTCGGCGAGGTTCGCCATGACGGCCCGTCCGGCGATGTCGATGCCCATCGCCACCGCGCACGGGTGCTTGGCCCGCCGAGCTTCCTCGCTGGCGAGGATGTCGCCGAGGGCCACGAGCTGGCGATCCTTGTTCGGGACCTCGACGCCGATGGCCGAGCGCCCGGGGATCGGGGCGAGGATGCGGACGTCAGGTGAGGCCATCGCGTAGGCGATGTCCTTGTGCAGGCTCGTGACGCGGACCACCTTCACACCGGGGCCGAGCTCGAGCTCGTAGCGGGTGACGGTGGGACCGACGGTGTAGCCGATGAGGCGCGTCTCGACGCCGTGGGCGGCGAGCGCCATCTCGAGGGTCCGGCCCCCCTCCTCGACGAGGCGCTGGTCGATCTCCTGCGCCTCGCTTCGCTTCAGCAGGCCGAGCGTCGGCAGCTTCCACGCGCCCGGTGCGACACCGGGGCCGAGGTCGATGGCGAGCTGCTCCGGGTCGACGTCGGCGACGGGCGCCGGCAGGTTGCTCTGCAACGGCGGGCGGACCGCAGTGGTGTCCGTGCCGGCTGAGGTCTCGTCCTCCGAGCCATCGAGGACGGTGACGGCCGCTTCAGCGTCGTCGAACGGCTTGGGCCCCTCGTCGTCGTCCTCGCCGCCCGGCGCGGGAGAGAGCGTCCCGAGCCAGCGCACGCCGCGGCGGACGGCCCCGGCGACGGGACGGGCCCCGGCGGCGGCGTGGCCGGCAGCGGCGCGGGCGGAGGTCCGGGTGATCACGAGCAGCCCGGTCCCGAGCAGGACCGTGAGCACGACGGTGGCGCCGGCGGTGGCGAGCAGCGCCCGCAGCGGGCCGGCGATGCCGAGCCCGGCGAGCCCGCCCGCTCCCCGGAGCGCGGTGAGCGAGCCGGCCGGCGGTTCGACGGCGAGGTGGGCGAGGCCGCACACGGAGAGGAGGACGACGGTCACGCCGATCACCGGGCGCGAGCTCGGCGCCCCGTCCTCGCGCGGTCCCCGCAGGAGCAGGACGGCGGCGGCAGCGAGCAACAGGGGGGCGACGACCTTGGTGAGGCCAACGGCGGCAGCCACCGCGTCGCCGATGCCGCGCCCGACGGGGCCTGCGGCGTCGAGCCAGACACCGAGGCCGACGAGCACCGCGACGACGAGGAGGACCGCCCCCCACGTGTCGCCCCTGCGCAGCGCCGGGGCGAGCCGGCTCCAGGTGCCCTCGCGCGCCACGCCCTTCTTCGAGCGGGCGCTCCCCGAGCGGCCCTTCGACGCCGTCCGCTTCCGGGCGGTGCTCGAGGGGCGCTTGCGCGCCGGCGCGGGCCGTCGGTTCGTCGTCGCCACAGTGGCAACAACGCTAACACCAGCCACTCCTACCACAACGGACCCGCAGCTTCTCCGCCACCCCTGGCGTACCCTGGCGTTCCGGGTGCAGGAGGCCGCGCCGGGAGCGGTCAGGCCTCCATGACGACGGGGACGATCATCGGGCGGCGCTTCGTCCGCTCGGCGACGAAGGCGCCGAGCGCCTTGCGGGCATGGCGTTTGATCGCCTCCACGTCGCTCGTGTCGGCGTCCTCGATGCCCACGACGACCCGGCGTCGGGCCTCCTCGAGCAGATCCTCGGCCTCGGCGGCGTGGACCCAGCCGCGGGTGATGATCTCGGGTCCGGCGATGACCTCGCCGGACTTCATGTCGACGGTCACGACGATGACGATCACGCCCTCCTCGGCCAGCACCTGCCGGTCGCGGAGCACGCCGTGGGTCACGTCTCCGACGACGCCGTCGACGTAGAGGTAGCCAGCCGGCACCTCTCCGACGCGGCGCACGCCCTCGTCGTCCACCATGACCTGGTCGCCGTCGAGGCAGACCGTGATGTTCTCCTCGGGCACGCCCATCTGCACGCCGAGGCGGGCGTGGTGGATCATGTGGCGGTACTCACCGTGGACCGGGATGAAGTACTCGGGCCGGGCGACGGAGAGCAGCGTCTTCAGCTCCTCCTGCTTCGCGTGGCCCGAGACGTGCACCTGGGCCATCCCGGAGTGGATGACGTCGGCACCGAGGCGGTGCAGGCCGTCGATGACCTTGCCGACGCTCGTCTCGTTCCCCGGGATCGGGTGGCTGGAGAGGATCACCGTGTCGTTGTCGGTGATGGTCAGCCACTTGTTCTCGCCGCTCGCCATGCGGGCGAGCGCGGACATGGGCTCCCCCTGGGAGCCGGTCGAGATGATCACGAGCTCGCCGTCGGGGACGCCGCCGATGTCGGCGACGTCGAGCAGCTCGCCACCCTTGACCTTGAGCAGGCCGAGGTCGCGGGCGAGTCGGATGTTCTTCTTCATCGAGAGCCCCAGGGTCGCCACCTTGCGGCCGTCCTCCTGGGCGATGTCGATGATCTGTTGGATCCGGTGGATGTGGCTGGCGAAGCAGGCGGCGATGATCCGCCTGCCCTTCGCCTCGTGGAAGAGGTTTGTGAGCACGGGCCCGACCGAGGTCTCCGAGGTGGTGTGGCCCTTCTCCTCGGCGTTGGTGGAGTCGGCGAGCAGCAGGCGGATGCCCGACTCGACCTCGATGGCGCCGATGCGGCCGAGGTCGGTGAGGCGGCCGTCGACTGGGTTGAGGTCGAGCTTCCAGTCCCCGGAGTGGAGGATCGTCCCCTGCGGCGTGTGGAACGCGGTGGCGAAGCCGTTCGGCACCGAGTGCGTCACGGGGATGAACTCGCAGTCGAAAGGCCCGATCTGGCGTCGTTCGCCGTCCTGCACCTCGATGAGCTCGGTCCGCCCGAGCAGGCCGGCCTCCTCGATGCGGTTGCGTGCGAGGCCGAGCGTGAGCTTCGAGCCGTAGATCGGGAACGAGAGCTCCCGCAGCAGGAACGACAGGCCGCCGGCGTGGTCCTCGTGGCCGTGGGTGAGGATGCAGCCCTCAACCCGGTCGGCGTGGTCGCGCAACCACGTGAAGTCGGGCAGGACGAGGTCGACGCCCGGCATGTCGGCCTCGGGGAACATCAACCCGCAGTCGAGCAGGATGATGCGGCCGTCGAGCTCGAGGGCCGCGCAGTTGCGGCCGATCTCACCGAGCCCGCCGAGGAAGGTGATGCGGACGGAGCTGGTCATGGGGTGTCTTCTCTCTTGGGTCGCGTCGCTCGTGTGAGCGGGGAACCGGGTCGCTGGACGGCCCGTCGTGCAGGTCAGGTGGCAGCGGCGAGGTCGGCGAGGACCTGGCGCGCACGCTGGTCGAGATCGTCGGGGTCGGGCCCCATCGGGGATCGGCACGACCCGACCGGCTGGCCGAGGGCACGCAGGATCGCCTTGGCGGGGAGCGGGTTCGGGGCATCGTCGCCCGACTCGTACGCGTAGCTCGGCAGGAGCCGGGCGTTGACGGCTCGGGCTCGCTCCAGGTCCCCCGCCTCCACCGCCGACACGAGCTCGACCATCAGCGGCCCGGCCCACTGGGCAGCGACGCCGACGAGCCCGACGGCACCGAGCGCGAGCATCGGCAGGTTCACGGTGTCGTCACCGCAGTAGACCTCGAAACCCGGGCCCGAGCCCGAGATGACCTGGGCCGTGCCGGCGAGGTCGCCGGCCGAGTCCTTCACCGCCACGATGTTGGGCACGTCGTGGGCGAGGCGGAGCAACACCGCCGTGTCGATCTTGCGCCCGGTGCGGAACGGGATGTCGTAGAGCATCACCGGCAGGTCCGTCGACGCTGCGATGGCGCGGAAGTGGGCTTGCAGGCCGAGCTGCGACGGGCGGTTGTAGTACGGCGTGACCGCCAGCACTCCGGCGGCGCCGCAGCTCGCCGCCTGGCGGGTGAGCTCGACGGAGTTCGCCGTGTCGTTCGACGTGGTGCCGGCGACGACGGGCACCGTCACCGCCTCGCTCACCGCCCGGACGAGGTCGAGCTTCTCGGGGTCGGTGAGCGTGGGGCTCTCCCCCGTGGTCCCGCACACCACGAGGCCGTCGTTGCGCTGCTCGCCGACGAGCCAACGGGCGAGCGCGACTGCGGCGTCGAGATCGAGGCGCAGGTCCTCGTCGAAGGGGGTCACCATCGGGCTCACGACCCGGCCGAAGCGGGCCATCAGCTTGCGTGCAGTGCTTCGGACGCCCGTTCGATGCCGCGGGTGACGAGCGGCAGCGGGGGCGCGGAGGGGTGAGCCATCGGGCGAACCCTACCAACGGCCACGGGCTGCCCCGGTGGGGCGGCCCGTGCTCCACGTCCTGCGGTCGACGCTCAGGCCGACTTGGCGGTCACGTCCATCGTCTCCCCCTCGGCGAGGGCGAACATCTCGTACTCCTCGCCGGTGTCGGCCCAGTCCTCGAACTGGATCACGCCGAGCTCCTGGAACTTCGTGCGCAGCCAACCGTCGCCCGCGTCGAGCAGGCCGAGCTTCTTGCAGTTCGGCACGATCTTGGAGAACAGCATCTGCTGGAACATCATCCGCTCGGGCGCCTGCTGGGTGAGGGTCACGGCCTCCTTGACGTTCACCCCCATGCGATCCCAGACCTCCTGCTGGAGGAACCGGTCGCGCATGCGCACGGCGGCCTCGAACGCGAACTCCTGGCGCTCGCGGATCTCGGCCTGGCCCAGCTCGGTGTAGTAGTCCTGCAGGCTGAGCACGCCGAACGCCACGTGGCGGGCCTCGTCGCTCATCACGTAGCGGAGCAGCTGCTTGAGCAGGGGCTCGGTGGTGAGCTGGTGCATGAAGCCGAAGGCAGCGAGAGCGAGTCCCTCCACCATGATCTGCATGCCGAGGTACGTCATGTCCCACCGGTTGTCCTGGATGATGTCGTCCAGGAGCATCTTCAGGTGGGCGTTGACCGGGTAGTGGCCCGAGAGCTTGGTGTCGAGGTACTTGGCGAACACCTCGACGTGGCGGGCCTCGTCCATGACCTGGGTCGAGGCGTAGTACTTGGCGTCGATCCACGGGACGTTCTCGACGATGCGGGCGGTGCAGACCATCGCGCCCTGCTCGCCGTGCATGAACTGGCTGAGCGTCCAGTTCTGGCTCTCGATGCCGAGCTCGATCCACTCCTTGTCGGACCACTTGGCAAAGGGGGTTCCCGCGAGGTCCATCCCCTGGCCGCCGAGACCGGTGACCCCGCCCTGGTTGGCGATGACGACCGCCTCCTGATCGACCTCGATCGACCAGTCGAGGTCGGTCTCGCCGTTCCACATGGAGGTCTTGGCCTTCTCGTACAGGCGGTTGAGCTTCGGGCGGGCGCCCTTCTCGTAGTCCCAGGTGAAGATGGTGTCGAACTCCGACTTCACGTGGGCGATCTGGGCGTCGATGTCGGTGTTGGAGATGGAGAGGATCGCCTCCATGTCGTTGATCTCAGCGCGGCCGATGATGTCTTCGTTGGTGGCCATGGTGGCTCCTCGTTCAGTCGTTTCGGGGGTGAGGTGGTGCGGCTGGGGCAGTGGTGCGATCGGTGAGGCCGGGGAGCAGGTAGCTCCGGACGAACCGGCGGACGTCGTCGGCGTCGGTGAAGTCGTAGGTGGGGCTTGGCGCCATCGTGTAGGAGAAGACGAGGCGGGTGACCCACTCGCCGGTGCGCAGCGCCAGCTCCTCGCCGACGAAGCGGGCGAGGTGGGGTGCGACGAGTCCGGAGGCGGCGGCGAGGACGCCGTCGAAGCGACCGAACGAGATGTGAGGCAGGACCTGCTCCGGCTCGTGGGCGAGCAGGTACTGCAGAGCCTCGTGCCCGGTGAGTGTCTGCGACGCGAACGTGATGCCCGTGACGAGGAGGTCCTCGAGGTCGTCGGTCCCGAGCAGGCGCTCGCCGAGGTCGCCGGCGAAGCGGCTGAGCTCGTCGACGACGATGGCGTCGAGGACCGTGTCCTTGCCACCGGGGAAGGCCCGGTAGACGGTGGCGCGGCTCACGCGCGCCTCGCGGGCGATGTCGTCGAGCGTCGTCTTGGCGACGCCCCATCGGGCGAGGCAGCACAGCGCGGCGTCGAGCACCCGGCGTTCGACGGCGTCCGGACCAGCCGGGGCCGGCGCCCCATCGCTCATCGTGATCGTGGCCATCGCTGAGACACTACGTACGAACACGTCTCATCGTCAACCCCCCAAGCGCCCGTTGTCACGCGGGGTGCGCGTCGTCCCCCTCGGCCACGAGGCCGGCGAGGATCTCCGAGCGCACGAGCTCGGCGACCTCGCCACGGTCGGTCAGGTCCCAGCGCCCCGGTGCCCCCACGAGGCTGAGCACCATGCGGGCCACGTACTCCGCCGCCGGCTCGACCTCGACACCCGGCGGCAGGTCCTGGTCGGCCACGTAGGGCGTGAGGAACGTCGCGATCGGGGGGAGGAGGCGGTTCGCCTCGAGCGCCAGGTCCGGGAGCAGCCGGTCCGGCTCGGTGGCCAGCAGCTTCTGCAGCACCTCGTGGTCGGCGACCGCTGCATGGGCGTGGAGCAGCGCCTCCTCGAGCACGTCGGCGAAGGAGTCCGAGGACGCCACCGCCTCGGCGAGCTCGAGGAAGAAGTGGGCGACCTCGTGGCCGACCGTCTCCCTGACGAGCTCGTCGCGGCCACCGGGGAAGTGGCGGTAGACGGTGGCACGCGACACGCCTGCCTCCCTGGCCGCTTCCTCGACCGTGATGCGCGCCAGGCCGGAACGGGCGATGCACGCGTACGTCGCCTCCAGGAGGCGGTGCTTCGCCGGCGACGGCGGTGCACCGAGCGCTGGCGAGGTGCCGTCCGTCACGGGAGAAGCCTACCGGTGCCCCGGGGACCGCCCGGCGATCCGCCACGTAGGCTCGTCCCCCGTGGACGAGGCTCAGCGGCGGCGGCGCCTCACCTTCCTGCTCGTCCCCATCGGGTGCCTGGTGGTCGCATCCAACGTCGGCAGAGCGCTCTTCGCCACGCTCGCCACGGAGCACCCCCTCCTCCTGCTCACCCTCGACGCCCGCAACGCGAGCGTGCTGGCGGTGTCCGGTTCCCTCGACGCCGTCTCGTACTACGTCGTCGGCACGCTGCGCCTGCTCCTGTCCGACCCGCTCTTCTACCTGCTCGGCTACTGGTACGGGGAGGCCGCCCTGGCCTGGGTGGACCGGCGCGGTGGGTCGATCGGCAAGTTCCTGCGCGACGTCGAGGGGTTCTTCGGCGCTGCGGCGTACCCGCTCGTCTTCCTCATGCCCAACAACTACATCTGCCTCTTCGCCGGCGCCGCCCGCATGCGTCCGCCGGTCTTCCTGGCCCTCAACCTGTCCGGCACCGTCGCCCGCCTCGCGCTGTTCCGCTACGTCGGTGACGTCTTCGACGGCCCGCGGGACTCGATCCTCGGCTTCATCGGCGACTACCAGCTCCCGTTGACCATCCTCGGCATCGTCGTCATCGGCGGCCAGGCGCTGTGGGACCGCCGCAAGGGCACGGACGAGCTGAGCGCGCTGTCCGACCTCGAAGAAGAGGTGGTGGAGCACGAGCAGCACGTCGAGGGGCGGTCAGACGAACCCGGTGGCGGTGCGACTGCAGGCCGGGAAGAGCGCTAGAGGCCGAGGATGGCGTCGAGGCCGACGGTCAGGCCGGGGCGGTCGGCCACCGCCTTGACCGCGAGGACGACTCCCGGCATGTAGGAGCTGCGGTCGAAGCTGTCGTGACGGATCGTGAGCGACTGGCCGGTCGTGCCGAGCAGCACCTCCTGGTGGGCGATGAGGCCCCGCAACCGCACCGCGTGGACCGGGATCCCACCCGGACCCCGACCGCCGCGTGCGCCCTCGATGACGTGGTCGACGGTAGGGTCGTCAGCCCAGTCAGCCGAAGCGTCGGCCATCCGCTGCGCGGTGAGCAGGGCGGTGCCGGACGGGGCGTCGACCTTGAGGTCGTGGTGGAGCTCGATGATCTCCGTCGTGGGGAACCACGGCGCCGCCAGCTCGGCGAAGCGCATCATCAGCACAGCGCCGATGGCGAAGTTGGGGGCGACCACGCAGTTGCTCGTGGTGAAGATCCCCCGGAGCTCGTCGAAGTCCTCGTCGGTGAGGCCGGTGGTCCCGACGACGGCGTGCACGCCGTTCTCGGCGCACCAGTGCAGGTTCTCGCGCGCGCCGGCAGCGACCGTGAAGTCCACCGCCACGGTGGCGCCGGCATCGGCCAGTCCCCCTCCGCCCATGCCGATGTGGAGCTCGCAGTCCACTCCCGTCACCGAGCGCAGGTCGAGCCCCTCGTGATGGGGGTCGACGGCGGCCACCAGCTCGAGCTCAGGGTCGGCGCAGACCGCCTCGCACACCGTGCGCCCCATGCGACCCGCCGCTCCGAACACCCCCACCTTGATCGTCATCGGAACAGTCTCCCCCATGCCGGCGCCAGGAGCGGCCGAGCGCCCCTCTCGGCCTGTCAGTCGGCGATGATGCGCTCGAGGGTGAGCTCGGGCTTGTCCTGCTCCACGCGGGCGAGCCAGGCGGGGCTCTCGAACAGGGCGAGCATGGTGCCGTCGGCCCGCTCCAGCACCTCGACGCCGGTGCTGCGGCGGAGCTCCGGTGCGGAGACGGCGTCGGTGCGGCGGGCGACCTTGTACGAGGTGGGCAGGAGCTCGACAGGGGCGCCGAACTCGTGCTCGAGACGGTGGGCGAAGACCTCGAACTGCATGGGCCCGACGGCGGCAAGGATCGGAGCGGTGTCGCCGCGGTCGGCGTGGCGGAGCACCTGGACGACGCCCTCCTCGTCGAGCTGGGCGAGGCCCCGGCGGAACTGCTTGAAGCGCCCGCCGTCGGCCGGACGGGCCACGACGAACTGCTCGGGGGCGAAGCTCGGGATGCGGGGGAAGCGCACGGGGTCCGCCTCGTAGAGCGTGTCACCGATGCCGAGCCCGGACGCGTTGACGAGGCCGATGACGTCGCCGGGGAACGCCTCCTCGATCGTCTCCCGGTCCGATCCGAAGACGGTCGATGCGTACTTCGTCGCGAACGGCCGGCCCGTGGCCTGGTGGGTGACGGTCATGCCCCGCTGGAAGTGGCCGGAGCAGATGCGCACGAACGCGATGCGGTCCCGGTGCGCGGGATCCATGTTGGCCTGGATCTTGAACACGAACCCGGCGACCGGGGAGTCGAGGTCGCGCGGCTTGCCCTCGGCGTCCTCCTTGGGCGACGGGGCGGGGGCGAGATCGACCACCGCGTCGAGCAGCAGGCGCACGCCGAAGTTCGTGAGCGCGGAGCCGACGAACACCGGCGTGGTGATCCCGCCGAGGAACGATTCGACGTCGAGGTCGGCGCCGGTGGCGGAGAGCAGCCCGACCTCCTCCTGGGCAGCGTCCCACGCCGCCCCCTCGCGGGCCGCGGCCTCGTCGGCGTCGAGGTGCTCCTCGGCCGCCTCGGTCGCGCCGCGGGCCGACTTCGTGAACCGCATGAAGCTGCCGTCACGCCGGTCGACGACGCCCCGGAAGTCACCGGGGATGCCGACGGGCCACGTCACCGGCGTGGGGATCAGGCCGAGCTGCTCGCTGATCTCGTCGAGGATCTCGAGCGGTTCGCGGCCGGGGCGGTCGAGCTTGTTGATGAACGTGAGCAGCGGGATGCCCCGGTCGCGACACACCTCGAAGAGCTTGCGGGTCTGGGGCTCGATGCCCTTGGCGACGTCGAGGACCATGACGGCGGCGTCGACCGCGGCGAGCACCCGGTACGTGTCCTCGGAGAAGTCGCGGTGACCCGGGGTGTCGAGGAGGTTGATCGTGCAGTCCCGGTACGCGAACTGGAGCACGGTGGAGGAGATGGAGATCCCCCGCTTCTGCTCCATCTCCATCCAGTCCGAGGTGGCCGACCGACGGCCGGCCCGCGCCTTGACCGTGCCGGCGGCCTGGAGCGCACCGGCGTACAGGAGGAACTTCTCGGTGAGCGTCGTCTTGCCGGCGTCGGGGTGGCTGATGATCGCGAACGTGCGGCGGCTCGCCGCCTCGGCAGCGGGCTGTCCCATCAGGCGACCTGCCGACCGACGAGGTCGCGCCTGGGAACGGAGCCGATCACGGCGACGGTCCGCTCCCCTGGCCCGAGCACCCGCTCGACGACCCTCGCCACGTCCTCGGTCGTGACGGCCCGGAACCGGGCGACGAGGTCGTCGATCCCGATGATCTCGCCGTCGACGAGCAGCGCCTTGCCGATGCGGGCCATGCGGCTGACCGACTCCTCGAGCCCGAGCACCATCGAGCCCTCGAGGTACCCGGTCGCGACCTCGAGCTCGCGCCCGGTGATGCCGTCGGACTGGAGCCGGTCGAGCTCGGCGTGGATCCGCCCGAGCACCTCGACGGCGCGGGTGGGCGCCGTGGCGGCGTAGACCACGAGCGATCCGGCGTCGCACCACGCCGAGGTGTAGGAGAAGACGCTGTAGGCGAGGCCCCGCCGCTCCCGGATCTCCTGGAAAAGGCGGCTCGAGAGCCCGCCGCCGAGCACCTGGTTCGCCACGGCGAGGGCGATGCGGTCGGGGTCGCAGCGCGAGAGGGCACGGGCGCCGACCGCCAGGTGGACCTGCTCGGTCCGCCGACGGAGCACCTGGAGCGGCTTGGCCGGCTTGCGGGGCGGCACCCGGACGGGCGCGGCGCCGCCCTCCATCGCCCCCATGCGCCGCTGGACGCCGGCGACCACCTCGTCGTGGTCGAGGGCCCCCGCGCAGGCGAGGACGAGGTTGGCCGGTCGGTACCACTCGCGGTGGAAGGCGGCGACGGCGCTGCCGTCCATGGCCTCGATCGTCTGGCGGGTGCCGAGCACCTCACGGCCGAGCGGGTGGCCGGGAAACTGCGCCTCGGCGAGCACGCCGAGGACCCGGTCGTCGGGCGTGTCCTCCTCCATGAGGAGCTCCTCGAGGATGACCTGGCGCTCGGCCTCGAGCTCGGCGGGGCGGAACGCCGGAGCGGAGACGACGTCGCACAGGAGGTCGAGGCCGAGGTCGAGCCGGCCAGCGGGCAGCCGGGTGTCGAACGCCGTGTACTCGAGCGTCGTGTACGCGTTCATCTCGCCGCCCACCGCATCGACCGCCTCGGCGATCTCGGTGGCGCTGCGGCTCTCGGTGCCCTTGAACAGCAGGTGCTCGAGGAAGTGCGAGGCCCCCGCGAGCGCGGGAGGCTCGTCGCGGCCGCCGACGCCCACCCAGATCCCCGTGGAGATCGAGCGGGCGTCGGGCATGGCTTCGGTCACGACCCGGATCCCGTTGGGGAGCCGCGTCGTGCGGATCCCCGGTGGGCCGCCGGGGGCGGTCGCTGCGGTCAGCGGCGCGGCCCGCCTCTACGGCCGCCCCGGCCGCGGTCGCCCCCGCGGGGGCGGTCGGCACCGCCGCCGCTGCCGGCGGCCTCGGGGCCGAGGTCGCCGAACGTGTCCTTCACCTCTGACTCGAAGGTGTCCTCGAACGAGACGGTGGCGACGCCGCCGCTCGCGGGCGCGTCTTCCCTGGGCGCACGCTCCTGGCGGGGTGCACGCTCCCGGCGGGGGGCGCGGTCCTCGCGGGGCGCCCGCTCGGCGCGAGCCGGGCGGTCGCCCTCGTCGCCGTCCTCGGAGCCGTCACCGACCGGGGAGAGCGAGACCTTGCCCTGCGGGTCGATGTCGTCGACGCGCACCTCGATCGTGTCGCCGAGGTTCACGACGTCCTCGACCTTGTCGATGCGCTTGCCCTGGCCGAGCTTGGAGATGTGGACCAGGCCGTCGCGGCCCGGGAGGATGTTGACGAACGCACCGAACTTGGTGATGTTGACCACCCGGCCCTGGTACGTGGCGCCCACGACGGCGAGCGGCGGGTCGAGGATCAGCTCGATGCGGCGACGGGCCTCGGCGACGGCGAGACCGTCCTTGGAGCCGATGGTGACGGTGCCGACCATGCCGTCGTCGTCGACGCCGATGTCGGCGCCGGTCTCCTGCTGGAGCGTGTTGATGACCTTGCCCTTGGGACCGATGACCTCGCCGATCTTGTCGATCGGGATCTGGAAGCTGACGATCTTCGGCGCCGTCTCGGCGACGTCGGGGCGGGGCTCGGCGATGCAGGCGTTCATGACGTCGAGGATCTCCACCCGGGCGTCGTAGGCTTGGCGCAGGGCGTCGGCCAGCACGTCGGCGGGCAGGCCCTCGATCTTGGTGTCGAGCTGGAGAGCGGTCACGAACTCCGCGGTGCCGGCGACCTTGAAGTCCATGTCGCCGAAGGCGTCCTCGGCACCGAGGATGTCGGTGAGGGTCGTGTACTCCCCGTCCTCGTAGATGAGGCCCATGGCGATGCCGGCGACGGGGGCCTTGACCGGCACGCCGGCGTCCATCAGCGACAGCGAGCTGGAGCAGACCGAGGCCATGGACGTAGAGCCGTTCGACGCGAGGACCTCGGAGACGAGGCGGAGCGCGTAGGGGAACTCCTCCTGGGAGGGGACGACGGGGAGCAGGGCCCGCTCGGCGAGGAGGCCGTGACCGACCTCGCGGCGCTTCGTGCCACCCATGCGGCCGGTCTCGCCGTTGGCGTAGGGCGGCATGTTGTAGTGGTGCATGTAGCGCTTGCGGTCCTCGGGCGAGAGACCGTCGAGCAGCTGGTCCATGCGGGGCATGCCCAGGGTGCAGACGTTCAACACCTGGGTGTCGCCACGCTGGAACAGGCCCGTGCCGTGCGCCGTCTCAAGGACGTGCACCTCGGCGGAGAGGGGCCGGAGGTCCTTGGGACCGCGACCGTCGATGCGGACGCCCTCGGAGACCACCCGCTGGCGGATGACCTTCTTGGTGAGGCTGCGGACGGCCTCCTTGATCTCCTTGTCCCGGCCGGGGAACTCGTCCGCCAGCTGGTCGCGGATGGCGCGGGTCGCCTCGTCGGTGGCGGCGTTGCGCTCCGCCTTCTGGGCGATGGAGCCGGCCTTCTTGATCGAGTCGGTGCCGACCTTCTCGACCCGGGCGAAGACGTCGTCGCCGTAGTCGGCCTTGGGGTCGAAGGCGAGGGGCTCGCGGCGCCCGGCCTTCTGCACCAGCTGGTGCTGGAGGTCCATCGACTCCTTGATCCAGGTCTTCGAGGCCTCGAGGCCCTCGGCGATGACCTGCTCGGTCACCTTCGGCGCGCCTGCCTCGTAGTGGTCCCACGCGGTCTCGGTGCCGCCGCCCTCGACCATCATGATCGCGATCTCGCCCTCGACCTCACGGCCGGCGACGACGATCTGGAACGTTGCGTCCTCGCCTTCGGCCCAGGTCGGGTGGGGGATCCAATCGCCCGAGGCCGAGTACGCGAGGCGCACGGCGCCGATGGGCCCGTCGAACGGGAGGCCCGAGAGCATCAGCGCCGCGGAGGCCCCGTTGATGGCCACCACGTCGTAGGGGTTCTCGTCGTCCACCCCGAGCACGGTGCCGACGATCTGGGTCTCGTTGCGGTAGCCCTCGGCGAAGCTGGGGCGGAGGGGGCGGTCGATCAGCCGGCAGGTGAGCACGGCGTTGTCGGTCGGACGGCCCTCGCGGCGGAAGAACGAGCCGGGGATGCGACCGGCAGCGTAGGCCTTCTCCTCGATGTCGACCGTGAGGGGGAAGAAGTCGATCCCCTCCCGGACGTTGTTGTCTCCGTTGGCGGTCACGAGGACCTGGGTGTCGCCGATGCGGGCGACGACTGCGCCCTGGGACTGCTGGGCGAGCTTGCCCGTCTCGAAGGACAGGTTCTTGTCGGTCCCGCTCACGGGTCCGGATGCGGAGGTGGCGTCAGCCATGGTCTCCCTCTCTTGTCGTGCAGCGGAGGTGGTGCGCCAGTTGCCCGACGGGGGCCACCCGGCCTGGCCGGGGGGACTTCGTCGAACAGCTGACCGCTGCCACCTCGGGCTGCGGGTCTGGTGCCGGGCCCTTGTCGCGGGCATCGGCGCGTCTGTGCTCAGGAAGCACACCGGGCAGCCATGGGGCTGCCCGGATGGTGGTGCTCTAGCGGCGGAGGCCCAGCCGGGCGTTGATGGCCCGGTAGCGCTCGACGTCGACGTCGCGCAGGTACGCCTGGAGGCGCTTGCGCCGGCCGACGAGCTGGAGGAGGCCCCGGCGGCTGTGGTGGTCCTTCTTGTGCATCTTCAGGTGCTCGTTGAGCTCGTTGATGCGAGCCGTGAGGAGTGCGATCTGCACCTCCGCCGAACCGGTGTCGGTGTCATGCGTGCGGTGCTCGGTGATCACTGCTGACTTGTCTGGCATCTCTTCTCGGGGCCTCTTCGTTTCGCGTCGCGCGCCCCAGCAGCGTGCCGGGGGCTCCGATCAGGGTACCGGTCCCGGGAGCCGCACCGCCACCCGGCGCCAGGCGAGCGGGTGGCGCTAGCCGCTGCTGATCGTCCAGCGGTAGCGCGGCTCGCTGCGGCGGGCCCCCTCGACCACATCGAACTCGAGGGCGGGGGTGAGCTCGTGGACGAGCGCTCCGGGCCGGTAGAGAACAGCCTCGATCTCCTCGGTGGTGGGTTCGTCAAACCCGCAGCCTGCGACGGTGAGCCCGGTGCGCACCGCCCGCCCGAGCGGTCCCTCGAGCAGGTCGCCGACGATGGCGGGGAGGGACTCCGGGTCCTTCAGGAGCCAGGAGTGGGTCGCCCCGTGGATGACGACGAGCTGGCCCCCCGACCGTCGGGCTGCGTCCCTCGCCGTGCGGAGCGGCACGGCGACGTCACGGTCGCCGTGGAGGACGAACACGGGCACCTGGTGGTCGCGCAGCGACTCGAGCATCCAACGGGTCGGACCCGAGCGCAGGATCGACACCGCCGCGCCGGCCACGTTCCACGGTCGGCGCACGT
>JBBDQT010000194.1:1593-19372 GCA_040905815.1 Acidimicrobiales bacterium | reverse complement strand
TCGGCCACCTCGGCGGCGCCGTGGGCGGTGGTGACGTGCAGCCACGCCCCGCGGGCCACGGCCCGTCTGACCGCCGCCGTGAACGCCGTGACCTCCGGCCGGCACCGCTCCGGGTTGCGGGCGCACCAGCAGTCGTGGATCGTCGCGGTCGTCGGGCGGTCCCGCATGGGCGGCACCACGAAGTTGCTGCCGTGCACGACGTCGGCGGCTCCGAGCCAGCGGTCGGCACGGGGCAGGTCGAGCCGGCCCCATGCCCTGATGGCGATCGACGCCGGCAGGGGCAGTGTGGCTGCCCGGAGCCCGTCCACGACGACGGGGGTGCCGTGCGCCGCCCGCGCGCTCAGCACGTAGGGCAGGATCTCGACGTCGCTCGCCGCCGTGGGCAGCCCGCCGAGCAGGCCCCGCAGCGACTGCGCCACACCCGTCGGCGCACCGAGCAGGGGCGTGACGTCGACGGCGACCCGCATGACCGGACCGTACCGCCCCCTTCTCGAACTGGCGATGGATCTGTGGCCGGTGGCGCGGTGGGCACCGCCAGCTCGGAAGGGAGGAGGGCGCACGGGCCTGGGTACGTGGAGGGTGCTGGGTACGCTGTCCCGGTTGCGCCGGTGTTGGTGCGCGCCCCCTGACGAAGGACCTCCATCCCCTCATGCCCACGACCACCGCACCGGAGACGCCACCGAGCCGCCGGCAGGGGACGAGCGCGGCGACGACCGTCGTCAAGCCGCGGCGCAGCGTCATCGAGCACCTGCGCGGCGTCTGGAGCTACCGCGAGCTGCTCCTCGGGATGGTGCGCAAGGAGCTGAAGGTCAAGTACAAGAACAGCGCCCTCGGCTTCGTCTGGTCGATGCTGAACCCGGCGATGTACCTCGTCGTCTTCTACGTCGTGTTCCAGGTCGTGCTCGGCAGCGGGATCCCGTACTTCCCGATCTTCCTGCTCTCCGGCCTGCTCGCCTGGAACCTGTGGTCGGTGTCCCTCGGCGGTGCGACCGGATCCATCGTGGGCAACTCCTCGCTGATCAACAAGGTGTACTTCCCACGAGAGATCCTCCCGCTGGCGTCGGTCGGAGCCAACCTCGTGCACTTCTTCCTGCAGGGGATCGTGCTGATCCTCGGCCTCATCGTGTTCCGGTTCGAGGTGGACCTCGCCTACCTGTGGCTCGCCGTCCCGGCGCTGCTCGTGCTCCTGCTGCTCACCTCGGCGATCGGGATCTTCCTCGCCTGCGCCAACGTGTACGCCCGGGACACCCAGCACCTGCTCGAGCTCGCGCTGCTCGCCTGGTTCTGGATGACGCCGATCGTCTACCAGTGGGCCCTTCCGGCCTCGAAGCTCGCCGAGAACGGGCTGCCCACGACCCTCGCGCTGCTGAACCCGATGACCTCGATCGTCCTGGCCTTCCAGCGGGCGTTCTACGGGATCCTGTACCTCCCGGAGGACAGGGGCGGTGGGCAGATCCTCCCCGATGCGAGCTCGCTCTGGTACTTCCGCAACCTCGCCATCGTGGGCGCTGCCGCCCTGGTCCTCTTCGTGCTCGCCGTGCGCCTCTTCGACCGGCTCGAGGCGAACTTCGCAGAGGAGCTGTAGTGGGCGCCATCGAGATCAGCCAGGTCTCCAAGCGCTTCCGCGTCAACCACGAGCGGCACTCCGACCTGAAGGGCCGCGTGCTCAAGTTCGGTCGCAAGAAGCCGCGGGAGGACTTCTGGGCACTGCAGGAGATGAGCTTCGAGGTCGCCGACGGCGAGACGGTCGGCCTGCTCGGCCACAACGGCTCCGGCAAGTCGACGCTGCTCAAGTGCGTGGCGGGGATCATGCAGCCGACGACCGGCTACATCAAGACCGTGGGGCGCATGGCGTCGCTCCTCGAGCTCGGGGCCGGGTTCCACCCCGAGCTCACCGGCCGCGAGAACGTGTTCATGAACGGCCAGATCCTCGGGCTGAAGAACCGCGACATCGAGAAGCGCTTCGACGAGATCGTCGCCTTCGCCGAGCTCGAGCAGTTCATCGACCAGCAGGTGAAGCACTACTCCTCGGGCATGTACGTCCGCCTCGGCTTCGCGGTGGCGACCAACGTCGACCCCGACGTGCTGCTGATCGACGAGGTGCTCGCCGTCGGTGACGAGGCGTTCCAGCGCAAGTGCCTCGAGCGCATCCGGCGCTTCCAACGCGAGGGCCGCACGATGATGTTCGTCAGCCACTCGCCGGAGCTCGTCCGCCAGATCTGCGACCGGGCGGTGGTGCTCGACCACGGCGAGATGATCGACATCGGCCCGCCCGGGGAGTCCATACGGACCTTCCGCGAGAGCCTGATGCGGGGCACGAAGGCGCGCCAGCTGGGCACCGGTGAGGAGGTCGACGACCAGGCCGACCAGCGTCCCGCCGCCGTCTTCAGCACCGGCGAGGTGCCCGCCGTCGACCCCGACGCCGCACCGCCGCCTGCCGTCGACCTCGCCAACTTCGAGGTGCGGATCACGCGCGTCCGGATGGACTACCCGCTCGCCGACGAGCGCGACTTCCTCGTGCCCGGCGACCCGCTGCGCATCAAGGTCGGGTACCACGCCGAGCGAAAGGTCGACGACGTGGTGTTCTCGCTCAACATCGTCAACGGCGAGGGGCTGCTCGTCTACGGCGTGAACACTGACCACCTCCTCGGCGGCCTCGAGTACGTCGAGGGCGACGGCACGCTCGAGTTCAGCTTCGATCGCGTGCCGCTCCTCGACGGGGTCTACACCGTGTCGATCGGCATCCACAGCCACGACGTGTCGACGATCTACGACCACCACAGCGCCGGCCACACGTTCCAGGTGACGAACCCGGGTGTGGCCGCCGGCCTCGTCGCGCTCGACGCCAGCGTCACCATCGAGCACGCCGCCGACCGCCAGGTGGCGGGGTGACCGACGTCGGGGGGGCTGAAGAGCTCGGCGACCTCGACCTGCGCCGCGTCCTCGTCGAGATCGACGAGGAGGTCGCACGCCGGCGGGCAGCAGGCGAGATCCCTCCCGGCCTGGAGCACGAGCTCGACGCCACGTTCGCCCGCTTCTCACCGGCCGCGGCGACCGGTGGCGACGCAGCCTCGGTCCTGGCGGCAGCGGAGCGAACCGCGTTCGTGGACGTCGACGTGCCGACGGAGTCCCTCCTCCCCGGCGTTCCCGTGCTCAAGAGGGCGCTGCGCAAGGGGATGGCGTGGTACCTCCGCTACCTGGCCCAGCAGACATCGGCGTTCAACGCCGCCGCCGTGCGGGCGCTGCGCAGCGCCGACGAGCGCCTGACCACCCTCGAGCAGACCTCGCCGGCGGCGAGCTCGCACCTGCGGGGCGCTTTCGAGGCACGTGAGCCCGCGCCGACGCCCGAGGGCCTCGCCCCGCTCGTCGTCGCCTCGTGCCGGGAGGCCGCTGGTCGCGTGCTGGTGGCCGACGCGGGTGACGGCGCGGTCGTGCGGGCGCTCGTCGACGCCGGTCTCGATGCCTACGCGGTCGATCCTCGCCGGACGGTGTCCAACCGCGCCATCGTCGACGGCCTCGACGTGCGGGTCGGCGAGGTCGCCGACCACCTGCGTGGCGTCGCCCCAGGCGTCCTCGGCGGGGTCGCCCTCACCGGCGTGGTCGACCGTCTGCCCGCGGCCGGAGCCCTGGCACTGGCGGAGGCGGCAGCGACCGCCCTTGCCCCCGGGGGCGTCCTCGTGGTGCACAGCACGAGCCCCGCGGCCTGGACCAGAAGGCTCGATCCGGTCGCCGCCGACCTCAGCCCCGGCCGCCCGCTGGCGTCGGCTACCTGGGAGCACGCGCTCGGCCGCCTCGGCCTCCGGCTCGAGGCCTGCCACGACGGCCCGATGGCGGGGGATCTCGAGGACCTGCCGTCCGGGGACCCCGGCGCAGACGTGGTGAACACCAACAACGCACTGCTGCGCGGCGTGCTCTTCGGCCCCGCGTCCTACACCGTGGTCGCCCGCCGCCCCGCCTGACCTGTGACGGCGATCCACCAGCTTGTCCCCTCGTTCGGGGCGCGCGACGCCATCGGAGCGCACACGCTGCAGGTGCAGCGGGTGCTGCGGGGCCTCGGCCTCCGCTCCGAGATCTACGTCGGTGACGCGCACCGCGAGGTGCGCCGTTCCGTGCACCCGTACCGCGATCTCGAGGGCGCCCGCGGCGGCGAGCCGACGTGGTTGCTGTACCAGTGCTCGACAGGGAGCCCGGTGGCTGACTGGCTGCTGCACCGGCCCGAGCGGAAGCTGTCGAACTACCACAACATCACCCCGGCGCCCTTCTTCGAGCCCTGGGAGCCGCACGTCGGCGCCGAGCTCGCCGAGGCCCGCCGCCAGCTCGGCGAGCTCGCTCCCGCCATCGAGCTCGGCATCGCCGACTCCGCCTACAACGAGGCCGAGCTCGTCGCCGTCGGCTACCGCCGCACGACGGTGGTGCCGATCCTGCTCGACACAGCGACCTTCGAGCACGACGTCGACCGAGCCGAGCTCGACCGGCTCCTCGCGGTCAAGGCGAAGGGAGGCGCTGACTGGCTCTTCGTCGGCAGGGTCGCCCCCCACAAGGCGCAGCACGACCTGATCAAGGCGTTCGCCGCCTACCGCCGCGTCTACGACCCGCTCGCCCGCCTGCACGTCATCGGCGGATCCTCGTCCCACGCCTACTGGACGGCGCTCGAACGCTTCGTCGCCGACGCAGACCTCGGAGAGGCGGTCGACCTGGCGGGGTCGGTCAGCCCCGGTGTCCTCGCTGCCCGCTACCGCGTGGCCGACGCGTTCGTGTGCGTGTCCGAGCACGAGGGCTTCTGCGTCCCGCTCCTCGAGGCGATGCACCACGAGGTGCCGATCGTCGCCTACGGCGTGACCGCGGTGCCCGAGACGCTCGCCGGCGCCGGCCTCGTGCTCGACGACAAGGCGCCGGTCACCGTCGCCACCGCGGTGCACCGGGTCCTCTCCGACGAGGCCTTGCGGCTGCAGCTCGTCGCTGCCGGCCGGCGTCGGCTCGACGATTTCTCCCTCGACCACTCGAGCGCCCGGCTCGCCGACGTCGTGACCGAGCTCATCGGGTGAGCGGAGCCTGCCGGTGAGGGCGATCCACCAGTTCCTGCCGGACCTCTCGCCCGGCGACGCGGTCAGCAACCACACCCTCGCCGTACAACGGGAGCTGCGGTCGATGGGGCTCGAGTCGGAGGTGTACAGCCACACGACGCACGAGTCGCTGGCCGGCCGGGCGCGCCCGTACCAGTCGTACGCCCCTTCGCCCGGCGGGGGAGGGGAGCGGCTGCTCTACCACCTCGCCATCGGGTCCGTGGTCGCCGACTTCCTGCTCGACCGGCCCGAGCCGCTCCTCGTCGACTACCACAACCTCACGCCCGGCGAGTTCTTCGCGGACTGGGCACCGCCGGTGGTGTACGGCCAGTCGTGGGGCCGCCAGCAGCTCGCCGAGCTCGGCCGCCGGACGCGGCTCGGCCTCGCCGACTCGTCGTTCAACCGTGCGGAGCTCGAGGAGGCCGGCTACCGGGACACGGTGGTCGTGCCGATCCTGGTCGACACGGAGACGTTCGACCAGGACGTCGACGAGGCCGCGCTCGATCGGTTGCAGGGGGCGAAGGACGGTGGTGGCGCCGACTGGCTGTTCGTCGGCCGGGTCGTGCCCAACAAGGCGCAACACGATGTGGTCAAGGCGTTCGCCGCCTACCGGAGGGTCTTCGACCAGAGCGCCCGGCTGCACCTCGTCGGGGGCACCTCGGTGCCGGCGTACGCCGAGGCGCTCCAGCGCTACGTCGACGCCCTCGGCCTCAGCGACGCGGTGGAGCTGGCGGGGGCGGTTCCGGCGGGGGTGCTCGCCGCCCAGTACCGAGCCGCCGACGTGTTCGTCTGCCTCTCGGAGCACGAGGGCTTCTGCGTCCCGCTGCTCGAGGCGATGCACCACGAGCTCCCGGTCGTCGCGCTCGGGGCCGCCGCCGTCCCCGAGACGCTCGGGCGGGGCGGCATCGTCCTCGACGACAAGGCGCCCGTCACCGTCGCCGCCGCCGCCGACCGCGTGGTGCGCGACGAGCCCCTCCGCCGCTCCCTCGTCGCCGCCGGCCGCCGCCGTCTCGCCGACTTCTCCCTGGAGCGCAGCCGCGCCCGCCTCCGTGACGCCATCGAGTCCCTGGGTGCGGCATGAAGATCGCCTACGTCGTGCCCCGCTACGGCGCACAGGTCATCGGGGGTGCCGAGTACGGGGCGCGCATGCTCGCCGAGAGGCTCGTGTCGATCGCGGGGTGGGACGTCGAGGTGCTCACGACGTGCGCGCTCGACGCCCGCACCTGGGCCGACGAGCTCCCCGCCGGCACCGCCGCGGAGGCAGGCGTCACCGTGCATCGGTTCCCGGTCACGGGGACGCGCCATCCGCACTTCGACAAGCTGTCGCCGAAGGTGCTGGAGGATCCCGCGGCTGCTGCCGGTGAGGCGGAGCGGCGTTGGATCGACCAGCAGGGCCCGATCAGCCCTGAGCTCCTCGACGCCATCCGCTCGACCGACGCCGACCTCATCGCCTTCTACCCGTACCTGTACCACCCGACGGTGGCGGGCGTGCCGCTCGCGTCAGGGCGGGCGGTCATGCACCCGGCCGCCCACGACGAGGCACCGCTCCGGCTGCCCCTGTTCCGGTCTGTGTTCGCCGGGGTCGACGGGTTCGTCTTCCAGACCGACGGCGAGCGCCATCTCGTGGAGGGGCTCTTCCCGGTCGCCCACCGCCGCCAGATCGTGCTCGGCCTCGGCGTCGAGCCCGTCGAAGGTGACGGCCTCGCCGCAGAAGCGGTGCCGGGCCTGGGCGACCGGCCCTACCTGATCTGCATCGGAAGGGTCGACGACGGCAAGGGCGTGCGGACGCTCACCCGGTTCTTCGCCGCCTACAAGCAGCGCCACCCCGGCCCGCTCGCGCTGGTGCTGGTCGGACCGGTGGTCGACCGGCCAGATCCCCATCCCGACATCGTGGTGACCGGCCCGGTGGACGACGACGTCAAGTGGGGCGCCCTCCGTGGCGCCGTCGCCCTCGTGAACCCGTCGGGCTACGAGGCGTTCTCGTTGGTGCTCATCGAGGCCTGGTCGGCAGGTGTCCCGGTCGTCGTGAACGAGCGGTGCGCGGCGACGAGGGAGCACGTCGAGCGCTCCGGGGGCGGCTTCGCCTTCGACTCCTACGCCCGCTTCGAGGTCGGCGTGGAGCGCCTCGTGGGCGATGCCGCCCTTCGGGACCGGTTGGCGGCCGCCGGAGGGGCGTACGTCGCGCAGCGCTTCCTGTGGCCCGCCGTCATCGGCAGGTACACCGCCTTCCTCGAGGGTGTGCGGGCCTGAGAGGAGGCCGGATGCTCACATCCGGACGCTTGGTGCCGAACGTGTGCACACCTGGCCTCTGTGGCGGCCACACATGACACGTGCAACAGCAGCAACAGCAACTACGATCATCACCCGGAGGATCCCGGGACCCCGCACCGGCGACTGGGGAGAGCAGGCCAATGCACCACGAGCACCAGCACGATCGCGAGCGCCACGCCGGGCTCGACCGGCGGAGGTTCCTCCGCGACGGCGCCGCCACGGCTGCGCTGTTCGCTGCTGCGCCCACCCTCTTGCGGGGAGCCGGCACCGCTGCCGGCGGACCCGTCCGCGACCTCGGACCCGCCCGCCTCGCCGCCGTGGCCAAGGTCCCCGCCCCGAGGATCATCACCCGGGCCGGGTGGGGCGCCGACGAGAGCATCCGGAAGGGGAGTCCCAGCTTCGCCTCGATCTCCCGCCTCGTCGTGCACCACACCGCCGAGCCGGGGAACAACCTCGCCGACCCCGCGGCTGCCGTGCGCGGCATCTACCGGTACCACGTCCAGAGCCAGGGCTGGTCCGACATCGGGTACAACTTCCTGATCGACGAGGCCGGCCGGATCTACGAGGGCCGTTGGGCGCAGGCCTACAGCGACGGCGGCACCCACGACGGCGAGGACCAGCGTGGTCACGGCGTGATCGGGGCCCACACGGGCGGCTACAACACCGGCGCGGTCGGCGTGGCGCTGCTCGGGAACTTCCAGTACGGCGCCCAGGCGAAGGCGGCGGCCGTCGACTCCCTCGTCGACCTGCTGGCCTGGAAGGCGAGCGCCCACGGCATCGACCCGACGGCGCACGTCCAGGCGAAGAAGCACAACAGCTCCGAGACGAGGAACGTCCACACCATCGCCGGTCACCGCGACTACGGCACCACCTCGTGCCCGGGGCAGACGTTCTACGACACGCTCGCCTCCGTACGGGAGCGGGTGCGCCGCCGCCTGCTCGTCGGGCTCCTCGGCTACCGGATCCTCAGCAGCGACGGCTCCCTCACCCGGTTCGGCGACGTCCAGTCGATCGGGGACCTCCCGACCTTGGGCGTGCACGGCGCACCGGTCAGGGGCGCGGTCGGCACCCGCACCGGCGAGGGCGCCTGGATCGTGGGACCCGACGGCGGGATCTTCGCGCTTGGTGACGCCCGCTTCCTGGGCTCGATGGGCGGCACCCGGCTCAACAAGCCGATGGTGGGCATGGCAGCCACCCCCGACGGCGGCGGTTACTGGACCGTGGCGAGCGACGGCGGCATCTTCGCGTTCGGCTCCGCCCGCTTCCACGGCTCGACCGGCGCCATCAAGCTCAACAAGCCGATCGTGGGGATGGCCACCACGCCGAGCGGGAACGGCTACTGGCTGGTCGCCACCGACGGCGGGATCTTCGCCTTCGGCGACGCCGTGTTCGTCGGTTCCACCGGCTCGATCCCCCTGAACCAGCCCATCATCGGCATGGCAGCGACCCCCTCGGGGCTCGGCTACTGGCTCCTGGCAGCCGACGGTGGCATCTTCGGCTTCGGCGACGCGCTCTACTTCGGCAGCCTGCCGGACTCCAGGAAGGTGCCAGTCGGCGGTGCCCGCAGCATCCGGTCCTCACCGTCCGGCAAGGGCTACTGGGTCCTCGACGGGGCCGGGACCGTCTACTCCTTCGGTGACGCGACCCACTTCGGCGGTGGCGTGGGCTCGAGGACAGCGCTCGACCTCGTGCCCGTGGTCCGGTACTGAGCCGGCGCGTGCACGCCGACGTGGCAGTGGTCGCAGGTCGGTCGCAGCGGGGGGCGAGAGCCCGGGCCGCTGCCGCGCTCGTCGTGCTGCTCTGCACCCTCCTCACGGCCGGGTCGCCTGCGGTCGCCGACG
This sequence comes from Acidimicrobiales bacterium, assembly GCA_040905815.1. Classification (GTDB taxonomy): domain Bacteria; phylum Actinomycetota; class Acidimicrobiia; order Acidimicrobiales; family CADCSY01; genus CADCSY01. Next base: position 10,197 of record JBBDQT010000194.1, on the reverse strand, counting down.
GGCGCGGCGCTGTTGGCGCCACCGCGCCGACCGACGCCGTCCCCACCGTCGCGCCGATCGTCGCCGCGGCCGCCCCACAGGTGGTACCGGGCTCGTTCGTCGTCCGCACCGAGGGGCCTGCCGGAGCCGCCGAGCGTCGGGCCATCGCGGCCGAGGCGGGCGGCACACCGGGCCTCGTGGTCGCGCCCGACACGTTCGTGGTCGAGGTGCCGCCGACGCGTGGTGCCGCAACCCAGGTGCTCGGCCTCGCCGAGGACGGGATCGTCGCCGAGGTCCAACCCGAGCACGTGTACACCGCCGCCGACACCGAGCCGAACGACACGTGCTGGCGCGGCAACACGTGCCTTGCACCTGACGGCACCCCCTCGTTCGGAGGCCAGGTCGAGCTGCGCAACGTCGGCGCCGCCAAGGCGTGGGACCTCACGAGGGGGAGCGCGGCCGTCGTCGTCGCGGTGCTCGACACCCGCATCGAGACGTCGCCGCCGCATCGCGATCTCGTCGGCAAGCTGCTCCCGGGTCGCTCGTTCGTGCCGGACCGCACCTGCACGGGCTCGACCTCCGCCCGGGACCACGGCACGGTCTCGGCGGGGCTCATCTCCGCCCAGCCCGACAACGCCTCGGACATGGCCGGGCTCGGCTGGAACACACGCGTCCTGCCCGTGGAGGTGCTGAACGACTGCGGCTCGGGCACGACCTCAGCGGTCGCCGCGGGCATCCGCTGGGCGGCCGACAACGGCGCCCGCATCATCAACATGAGCCTCACCGGCGCGAGCCGGGACCCCGTCGTCTCCGCGGCGGTCGCCTACGCGCAGTCCAAGGGCCTGCTCGTCGTGGCGGCAGCCGGCAACCAGGGCAGCAGCAACAAGGTGTGGCCGGCCGCAGACCTGGGCGTGGTCGCCGTCGGTGCCACCGGGCTCCCCGGCACGAGCGGGGAGGACCGTCTCGCGGAGTTCTCGAACTTCGGGTCGTGGGTCGACATCGCCGCACCGGGCGTCGACGTCATCGGCCTGCGGCGCGTGGGCGGCAGCACCACGCCCTTCGACGGGACGACCCGGGCGACGGGCACCTCGTTCGCGGCCCCGATCGTGGCCGCGGCAGCGGGCCTGGTGATGGCGAAGCACCCGGGGCTCTCCGCCGAGCAGGTCGCTGCACGCCTGGCCGTGAGCGCCGCCCAGATCCCCGGTTCGGGCACGCAGCTCAGCTGGGGCCGCCTCGACGCCGCCGCCGCCCTCGGCACGCTGCCATCCGGCTACCGCCTCGCCGCCGCCGACGGCGGGTTGTTCTCGTTCGGCGACGCGCCCTTCGCCGGCTCGGCGGCGGGGAGGACCACCGCTCCCATCGTCGGGGCCGCCTCGCACCTCTCCGGTCGGGGCTACTGGCTGGCCGCCAGTGACGGCCGCGTGCACCCCTTCGGTGCGGCGCCGAGCCTCGGGTCGGCACCGGTCCAGCCTTCGGGGCAGACCGTCGCCGGCATGGCTGCCACCCCAGGCGGCGACGGCTACTGGCTCGTGACCGCGGCGGGGGGCATCTTCCCGTTCGGCATGGCGACCGACCTCGGCTCGAGGGCGGGCACGAAGCTGAACCAGCCGGTCGTCGGCATAGCCGCCGCGCAGCGGGGCGACGGCTACTGGCTGCTCGCGCGAGACGGCGGCATCTTCACCTACGGCGCGGCACGGTTCTTCGGCTCCACCGGGTCCCTGAAGCTCAACAAGCCGGTCGTGGGCATGGCTCCCACGCCGAGCGGTGGCGGCTACTGGCTGGTGGCGAGCGACGGCGGGATCTTCGCGTTCGGCGACGCCCGCTTCTTCGGATCGACCGGCGCGATCGCGCTGAACAAGCCGATCGTGGGTATGGCGCCGACGAGGTCGGGCAACGGCTACTGGCTGGTGGCGAGCGACGGGGGCATCTTCGCGTTCGGCGACGCCGCCTTCCTCGGCTCCACGGGGGCGATCAAGCTGAACCAGCCCATCGTCGCCATGCTCACCCGCTGAGCCGGATCCCCCTCAGAGGTCCGGCGGGATCTCCCCGACGCCGGTCAGGGGTCCACCGCCGGGGCTCGTGAGCGCCTCCCGGACCCGGTCCTCGTCCTCGGGGTCCGCGGTCCGCACGTCGAGCTTCCAGAGCCGCTCCCGCTCGGCGAGGGCCGCCTCGTCCCGCACAGGGCCGTCGGGCACGGCCGCCGAAGGCAGGGCGAAGACGTAGAGGTTCCAGTACTTCGTCAGGCCGAAGCGAGCGAGGTGCGGGTGGATCGCCCGCTCCACCTCACCGAGGCGGACGAAGCCCGCGCAGGCGAACCGCTCGGTCCACCACCGGAACGACGCCATGGTCAGGTGGCCCTCGAGCGGTGCCCCGGTCGCGTCCCTGGCGATGTCGTCGAACGGCACGGGGCCGTCGTAGCCCTCCCCGCGGGCCCAGTAGCGGGGGAGCAGCTCCTCGCGCACCTTCTGCTGGTACCAGCCGCCGGGCCCGTGCTCGTTGCGACCGAAGCTCGGGATCGTCGCCACCACGTAGCTCCGGGTCACCCGGCGCAGCTCGAGGAGCGCCCGCGGCACGGACTCGGGCGGGAGGTGCTCGAGCGTCTCGAACGCGCTGACGAGGTCGAACGAGTCGTCCTCGAACGGGAGCCGCTCGAGAAGGTCTCCGTACCCGATGTGGCCCGTCGCGCCGAGGGCCGGGTGCTGCACCGCCCACCGGCTGACGTCGACGCCCTTCGCGTCGAGGCCGAGCTCGCGGAGGGCCTCGACCACGAAGCCGGTCGCGCAGCCGACATCGAGCACCCGGTGGACGCCGAAGTGGCGCCAGAGCAGGTAGGCGGCGACGTCGGCGTTGCTGGTGTCGCGGTCGTAGCGCTCGTAACCGGAGAGGCCGCCACGGTCGTCGGGGTCCCGCCCGTCGCCGTAGTAGCCGGCGCCGTAGACATCCTCACCGAAGGGCGCATCCCGCACCGCCCGGTCGAGCTCCCTGGCCGCGGTTCCGAGCGCGCGGCGGACGGCGGGCCTGCTCGCGCCCGCCCTGAGGAGTCGCCGTGCCAACGTCGTCGCCCGCGCTCGCCCCGTCCCGGCCACGGCCGGCACGCTACCGCCCGTCGTCCGCCCCCACGGCAGCAGGTGCGACGCGGTGTGCGGGACGGGACGCCGCGAGTTGTTACGGTCGCGCTACGGCGCCGCCACCGGCGCGGCTGATCCGGAGGTCTCGATGCCGCCCAACTCCCGTCCACCCTCCCCGCGCCGGCGCACCGGCCTGCTCGCCGTGCTGGTGACGATCGTCTCGGGCGTTGCCATCGGGACCGCGCCCGTCGGGCCCGGTGTGCCGGCAGCCCAGGGCTACCTCGGCGACACGGTGAACATCGAGGGTCACGGGTTCGGTCACGGCCGCGGCCTCGGCCAGTACGGGTCACTCGGGTATGCCCTCGACTTCGGTTGGGACCACAAGCGGATCCTCGCCCACTACTACGGCGGCACCACGGCCGGCTCCAGGGCGAACGACAGCATCGACGTCCACCTCCGGCGCACCGACGTCGGCGGCGGCCGGGGGAGCCTCGACGGCATCCCGCTGATCGTGGACTCCGGTCAGAGCTTCACCGTCGGCAGCAACCGCTTCTCCGCGGCCGAGGCGGCGCGCATCAGCCGCACCCCGGCCGGCTGGCTGATCGAGCGGGGCCCGTCCTGCAACGGCCCGTGGGCCCAGGCGCAGCTCGGCATCGACCTCGGCCAGCAGCCGACCGCCGTGGTCGACGATCCCGAGGTCGGGAACGACATCAGCCGCATGATCCAGGTCTGCACGCCGAACGGGCGCCGCCACTACCGGGGCGACGTCCGAGCCATCGACGTCGACGGCGAGTCGAAGGTCGTGAACCGCGTCCCGATGGAGGGCTACCTGCGTGGCGTCGTGCCCAGGGAGTCGCCGGCCAGCTGGGGGGACCTCGGCGGCGGCGCCGGCCTCAACCAGCTCCGGGCGCAGTCCGTCGCCGCCCGCTCCTACGCCTGGGCCGAGAGCAGGGCCCCGTGGGCCAAGACGTGCGACACGACGTCGTGCCAGGTGTACGGCGGCGCCGGCCTCGACAACGTCCGCATCGAGGACAGCCGGACCGACCGGGCCATCGGCGAGACCGCGGGCGAGGTGCGGCTGCTCGGCGGCGCCGTCGCCCGGACGGAGTTCTCGTCGTCGACGGGCGGGTACTCGGCCGGCGGCACGTTCCCGGCGGTGCGCGACGAGGGCGACGCCGTGTCGAACAACCCCAACCACACGTGGCAGGCGAAGGTCCCCGTGGCGACGGTGGAGGCTCGCTACCCGGCGATCGGCAGCCTCTTCTCGATCGACGTCACGAAGCGCAACGGGCTCGCGGCGCCGCACGGCGACGGCGGGCGGGTGCTCGAGGTCGTGATCCGCGGCAACAAGGGGTCCGTCTCGCTCACCGGCCCCCAGCTGCGCAGCGCGTTCGGCCTCAAGAGCGACTGGTTCCGCATCCTCGACCCCGTCCTCACGGCGCCCGCCGTCGGCGTGTCCACCGCGCCGAGCGGTGACGGCTACTGGATCGCCGCGCGGGACGGCGGGGTGTTCCGCTTCGGGGACGCGCAGTTCTACGGATCGATGGCTGGCAAGCCGTTGGCCCTGCCGGTCGTGGGCATGTCGCCCACGCCCTCGGGCAAGGGCTACTGGCTCGTGGCCACCGACGGCGGCATCTTCAGCTTCGGGGACGCGACCTTCAAGGGGTCGACCGGCGCGATCAAGCTGAACAAGCCGATCGTGGGCATGGCGTCCACGCCGAGGGGCGGCGGCTACTGGCTCGTGGCGTCCGACGGCGGGATCTTCGCGTTCGGCGACGCGCGGTTCCACGGCTCGACCGGCGCCATCAAGCTCAACCAGCCGATCGTCGGGATGTCGCCGACGCCTTCGGGCAACGGCTACTGGCTCGTCGCCCGCGACGGCGGGATCTTCGCGTTCGGCGACGCCCGGTTCTTCGGCTCGACCGGCGCCATCCGGCTCAACCAGCCGATCGTGGGGATGGCGTCCACGCCGAGTGGCGGTGGCTACTGGTTCGTGGCGGCTGACGGCGGCGTGTTCCGCTTCGGCGATGCCCGGTTCTTCGGCTCAGGCGGTGACCGGGCCCTCGGCGCACCGGTGGTCGGCATGGCCTCGACGCGCTCGGGCGGCGGCTACCGCATCCTCAAGTCCGACGGCGGGATCCTGGGCTTCGGCGACGCCGGCGCCTGAGCGGCCCAGTCGTCGACGGCCGGCCGGACGCGAGGAACGGGAGGGCCCTGGGGGGATGGGCCCTCCCGTTCCCGGGGTGGAGACGAGTGGTGCGAGGGTGACTCAGGCCACCCGGGACCGCAGCTGGCTCGCCGCGTCGCGGCCGGCGGTGCGGGCGGTGGTGAGGACGTCACGGGCGGGCTCGGGGAGCCGGGTGGCGAGCTCGTCGAGGGCCTTGTCGACGTTGCCCTCGACCTCGGTCAGCACGGCCTCGAGCTGGCCCTGCAGCCCTTCGAGGCGCTCCTCGAGCAGCTTCAGGCGGTCCTCGACGGTCTCGGAGAGCTCGGAGAAGCTGCTCTTCGCCTCGCCGAGCTGGCTCTCGAGCTGCTTCTTGATCTCCTGGCGCTGGACCTGGGCCCGCTGGAAGGTGATCACACCGAAACCGATGCCGACGTAGGCGGCGTCCTTCAGGATCTGGCTGATGTCTGCCATGGTTCGCTCCTCGTTCAGGGGAAGATGGTCGTTTCCTGCTCGCAACTGTACAGAGGAGTGCTAACTCTTGCAAGCACACGTCGCACCCACGTCGGGGGCGGCGGACTCCTGGCACTACTCTCGGGCCCTCGTGGCGCCGCTCGAACCCCCCTCCTCTCCAGCGGACGCCTCCTCCGATCGTCCGGCGCCGGAGCGCTCACCAGACGTCGGGGGATCCGGCGAGCAGCGAACGCCGGCAGGCGACGCGCCAGCAGCGGACCTCGGCCAGGCGCCCCCCGTCGTGGCCGTCGTGGTGACCCACGATGCCGGCCCCTGGTTCGAGGAGGCGCTCGCCGGGCTCGCCGCCCAGGACTACCCCAACCTCTCGGTGCTCGTCATCGACGCCGGCTCCGAGGAGGAGGCGCTTCCCCGGGTCGCGACGGTGCTGCCGGGCGCCTACGTCCGCCGCATACCTGCGAACCCCGGATTCGGCGCTGCCGCCAACGAGGTGCTCGAGCTGGTCGACGGCGCCTCGTTCTACGCGCTGTGCCACGACGACGTCCACCTCGAGGCCGATGCGATCCGCACCATGGTGGAGGAGGCGTTCCGGTCCAACGCCGGGGTGGTGGGCCCCAAGGTCGTCTCCTGGGACGCGCCGGGCGCCCTCCTCCAGGTCGGGTTGTCGGCGGACAAGACCGGCGTGGCTTCGCCGCTCGTCGAGCGCGAGGAGCTGGACCAGGAGCAGCACGACGCCGTGCGGGACGTGTTCACGATCCCCGGGGGCTGCACGCTCGTGCGCGCCGACCTCTTCGAGGTGCTGCACGGCTACGACCCGGCCATCACGTTCCTCGGCGAGGATCTCGACCTCTGCTGGCGGGCGCAGATCGCCGGCGCGCGCGTCGTCGTCGCACCGGGGGCCCGTGCCCGGCACCGGGAGGCGCTGCCCGCCCGGCGCCGCGTCGACGACCGCCGTCAGCTCCTCGCCCGGCACCGGCTCCGCACCGTCCTCATCTGCTACAGCCCGTTCCACCTCGCCCGCATCCTGCCGTGGGTGGCGGTGCTCACGATCATCGAGGCGGCCCACGCCGTCGTGACCGGGCACACGAGCCAGGCCCGAGACGTGCTCGGGGCATGGAGCTGGAACCTCCGGCGCCTCTCCGGGGTCCGGGAGCGGAGGCGGCTCGTGCGGACCAGCCGCCGCCTCCCCGACAGCGAGGTGCGGCGCCTCCAGGTCCGGGGCAGCGCCCGCGTGAACGCCTACGTCCGGGGTGACCTCGGAGGCGCCGCCCAGGTCCGCTCCGTCGCCGGGCTCAGCCGCGAGCTCACGACCTCGCTGGCCGCGCCGTCCCGCCGCCCCGCCGTGCTCACCTGGGTCGCGGTGGCGGTCGTGCTGTTGATCGGCACCAGAGACCTCCTCGGCGAGCAGCTGCCGGCGATCGGGTCGCTCGTGCCCCTGTCCGGGCCCGTCGAGCTGTTCCGGAGCTGGGGCTCGGGCTTCCGGGACGCGGGCCTCGGCGCGGTGGCGCCATCGCCCACCGCCTTCGGGCTGCTCGGACTTGCCGGGCTGGCCGCGTTCGGCCAGATGGGCGCCCTCCAGCAGCTCCTCGTCCTGGGGATGCTCCCGCTCGGCCTCGTCGGGATGTGGCGCCTCACCCGCCCCCTCGGGTCGAGCCGAGGCCGCGCCGCGGGGCTCATCGTCTACGCCGCCGTGCCGCTGCCGTACGACGCCCTCGCCGAGGGATCGTGGCCGACGCTCATGCTCTACGGCGCGTCGCCGTGGATCCTCGGCCAGCTCCTCTCCGCCAGCGGGGAGGAGCCCTTCGCACCTGGGGGGGGACACCGACGTCCGCTCTGGCACGCCGTCCTCTCCCTCGGGCTAATCGTCGCCGTGCTCGCCGCGTTCGTCCCCCTGGTCGCGCTCGCCGTGCCGATGCTGGCGCTCGCCCTCGTCGTCGGGGCGACCGTGGCCGGACGACCTGGGGGAGGGCTGCGGGTGGTGGCCGTGGCGGGTGGCGCGTCGGTCGTGGCCGCCGTGGTCCACGTCCCCTGGTCGATCGACCTCCTCCTGCCCGGCAGCACGTGGTGGGGGCTCGGGGGCATCGCCGCCCTCGCCCCCGACCGAGTGGCGATGACCGAGCTCCTGCGGTTCGGCTCCGGCACCGACGCCACGTCGCGTCTCGGGTGGGCCACCGTCGTGGCGGCAGCGTTGCCGCTCCTGATCGGGAAGGAGTGGCGCTTCTCCCTCGCCGTGCGGGTCTGGTTCGTTGCCCTCGCCTGCTGGGGTCTCGCCTACGCCGACGGCAGTGGCCTCCTGCCCGTCCCGCTGCCGGCTGTCTCCCTCCTCCTCGTCCCTGGTGCCGCGGGACTGGCGTTCGCCGCCGCGCTGGGCCTCGTCGCCTTCGAACGGGATCTCCGGGGGTACCGCTTCGGGTGGCGCCAGGTCGCGTCGATCGTCGCCGGTGCCGCCGTCGTGGCCGGTGCCCTGCCCACGGTGCTCGCCGCGGTCAACGGGCGGTGGTCGGTCCCGGCCGCCGACTTCTCGGCCACCCTCAGCTTCACCGAGGTAGCCGAGGCGGCGACGGAGGGGGACTACCGGATCCTGTGGATCGGCCACCCGGCGTCGCTGCCGGTGGGGGGCCAACGGCTCGACGACGGGCTCGCGTACGCTCTGACCTCGAGCAGCTCGCCCGACATCACGGACCGCTGGTCGATCCCCGAGCCGGGGGCGACCGCCCTCGCCGCCGAGGCGCTGGAGCTCGCAGCCGCGGGACGCACGGATCGGCTGGGGCGGCTGCTCGCACCGCTCGGTGTCCGCTACCTGGCCCTCCCCGCGAGCGCGGCACCCGAGCGGGCCCACGCCGCTGCCCGTCCACTGCCCGAGGGCGTGCTCGCCACCACCTCCCGTCAGCTCGACCTCGAGGTGGTCGACGTCGATCCCGC
>JBBDQT010000194.1:0-1493 GCA_040905815.1 Acidimicrobiales bacterium | reverse complement strand
TGCTCGCCACCACCTCCCGTCAGCTCGACCTCGAGGTGGTCGACGTCGATCCCGCACTCACGCTTTACCGCAACACGGCGTGGGCTCCTGTGACCGCCGTCGTGCCGGAGAGCATCGCCGATGCGTTCAGCAGGGACGGTGCGATCTTCGAGACCGTGGCCCCTCTCGACCTCTCTGGTGCGCCGGCCGCGCTGTACGAGACGCGCCACCTCCACCGCGAGGGCGTGGTGCCCGCCGGCACCGTCTACCTGTCCGGGGCGGCGGCGGACGGCTGGCAGCTGCGGGTCGACGGTGAGGTCGCGCCCCGCTCCGAGGCGCTGGGCTGGGCGAACACCTTCGAGGTCGCCGAAGGCGGTGACGGGACCCTTCGCTACCGCACCGACCCGCTGCACCAACTGGCCCTCGTGGTCCAGGTCGCGCTGTGGGCGGCGCTCGTGTTCGGCGTCGTCCGCACCCGCAGGAGGCTGGCGTCGTGAGCCGCCGCCTCCCTGCTACCGCCATCATCCTCGGGGTGCTCGTGGCCCTCGTCGTCATTGACCTCGACCCGGTGCCGGCGTCTCCACCCGTCTTCGGGCGTTCGCCGGAGACGGCCATGCCCGTCGCCGACGCCGCCGACGCGCTGACGTCCACCTGGTTCTGCGCGGCGGGCGGCGCGTCCGACGAGGAGGGGACGGCGACGTCGGTCATCGTGGCCAACGCGGGCACCGAGGACCGCAGCGGCACCGTCGCCTGGCACACCCCCGCGGCCGCGCCCACGATCGTGCCCATCGACGTGCCCGGTCTCGGTTCGGTCGAGGTGGACGCCTCCGACGCGGTCTCGGCCGGGATGCTGTCCGCCATCGTCGAGCTCGACGGTGGAGAGGTCGGCGTCGAGCACCGCCTGCGCACGAAGCGGGGCGTGGACGTGGCGCCGTGTGCCTCGTCCGCCTCGCCGACGTGGTACTTCGCGAACGGCACCACGGCGAGGGACGCGTCGCAGCGGCTCGTCCTCTTCAACCCCTTCGCCGAGGACGTCGTCGTCGACATCTCCTTCTCCACGAACGAGGGGCGCGACGAGCCGGCGGCGCTCCAGGGCCTGCCGATCCCCGCTGGCACGACGAACGTGGTGGAGCTCACGGAGCACGTCCGGCGCCGTGACGTGACCGCCACGTCGATCGTGGCGCGTCGGGGACGGCTCGTGGTCGACCGCGTCCAGAGCTTCGACGGGAGCGAGGGGCGCAGGAGCCTCTCCCTCGCCCTCGCCGCACCCGAGCCCGCCGAGGTGTGGACGTTCCCCGAGGGCTTCTACACCGAGGGGATCACCGAGCGCTGGCACCTGTACAACCCGCACGACCGGGAGGCGCTGGCGAGCCTCGAGCTCGTACCCGAGGACGGGGACCTGCCGGAGCCGGTGGACCTCACCATCCCTCCCCACGGGCAGGTCGTGGTGGAGGCGTCGGAGCTCGGCCGGGTCGCAGCGGACGTCGCCCACTTCTCGACGGTGCGCTCGCTCG
>JBBDQT010000193.1:12667-19614 GCA_040905815.1 Acidimicrobiales bacterium | reverse complement strand
GGCGACAACATCTACCTCGGTGACCGCGACGGGGTCCGCACGCCGATGCAGTGGACCCCCGACCGCAACGGGGGCTTCTCCAAGGCCGACTTCGCACAGCTCTACCTGCCGTCGCTCATGGACCCCGTGTACGGGTTCAACGCGGTCAACGTCGAGTCCCAGCAGCGCAACCAGAGCTCGTTCCTCCACTGGATCAGGCGCATGCTCGAGGTGCGCAGGGCCCACCCCGTCTTCGGCGTCGGGACGTTCGCGGTGCAGTCCGCCGAGAACCCCTCGGTGCTCGCCTTCATCCGCGAGACCGTCGACGAGGAGACCGGCGAGCGCGACGTCGTGCTGTGCGTCAACAACCTCAGCCGCTTCGCCCAGCCAGTGGAGCTGCAGCTCGCCCACTACGAGGGATGGGTGCCCCACGAGCTCCTGGGAAGGGTGCCGTTCCCGCCGATCGGCGAGCTCCCGTACTTCGTCACGCTCGCGCCCTACGGCTTCTACTGGTTCTCGCTGACCGAGGGCCCGACGCCAGACCCGACCACGACGGAGGTCCCGTGATCGAGACCGACACTCTCGAGAAGGTCCTGTCGGACCACATGCCCAAGCAGCGCTGGTTCGCCGGCGGCGATGTCGCGCCCTCCGGGATCCGTGTGGCCTCGGCCCGAAGCCTGAAGGAGGGTTGGCCCGGCCTCGTGCACGTGATCGCCGAGGTGCCCCCCGTCTCGGGCGGCGAACCCGTCCGCTACCAGCTGCTCGTCGGCCTGCGTCCGCCCGAGGAGCTCGAGGTCTTCCTCGAGGGCAAGATCGAGTCCTACATGGGCGAGGTCGCGACCGCGGACGGACCGGCTCACGCGTACGACGCCGTGTTCGACCCGGAGCTCGCCCTCGAGCTGCTCAACCACATCGCCCCTGACGTCGAGGCCGAGCGACCTCGCGTGCTCCAGGTCGAGCAGTCGAACACCTCGATCGTGTACGACGAGAAGCTCTTCTTGAAGCTCTTCCGCCGGATCTCCGAAGGCGGGAACCCCGACATCGAGGTCACCACCGCCCTCGCGGACGCCGGGTTCGACGGGGTCGCCTCGCCGGTCGCCGTCTGGCAGGAGGACGGCCACGACCTGGCGGTCGTGAGCGAGTTCCTCGCGGGCGGCTCCGAGGGGTTCTCCCTGGCTCTCATCTCGCTGCGGGACCTCTACGACCGGCGCTGCGCACCCGAGGAGTGCGGCGGCGACTTCGCGCCGGAGGCTCGCCGGCTCGGGATCGTCACGGCCAAGCTCCACCTGGCGATGGCCGAGGCGTTCGGCACCACTGACCCGGACACCTCGGCGTGGGCCGCCGACATGGTCGGACAGCTCGAGCGCCTCGGGGACTCCGGGCTCGACACCGACGCCATCCGGGCCGTGTACGACCGGTTGGCCGGGACCGCCGACCCGGGCCGGGCCATCCGCATCCACGGCGACTACCACCTCGGCCAGGTGATGCGGACCGACACCGGCTGGTACATCCTCGACTTCGAGGGCGAGCCCGACCGCCCCGTCGAGGAGCGTCGCCGCCCGTCGTCGCCCTTGCGCGACGTCGCCGGCATGCTCCGGTCGTTCCACTACGCGACCGCCGTCGCCTTCCGGGCGCGCGGCGAGGAGGTCGTGGACGACGAGCTTGCGGCGCTGGCGCTCGCGTGGGAGGAGCGGAACGGCTTCGCCTTCCGGGAGGGGTACCGCGCCGTGAAGGGCATCGACGAGCTGCTGCCCGCCGACGATGCTGCCTGCGAGCTCGCCGGGACCGCCTTCGAGCTCGACAAGGCCATCTACGAGGTGGGCTACGAGCTGAGCCACCGACCCGACTGGGTCACCATCCCCCGTTCTGCTGTCGATCGCCTTCTGGAGGCGCTGTGACCCCCGCCAAACGCCCATCCCCCAAGAAGACGGTTCCCGGACCCACGGTCGAAGCGGCCTCGGAGCAGGCGATCGCGCTGCTCGTCGCCGGCCAGCACGGCGATCCGCACGCCGTGCTCGGCGCTCACCCCGACGGTGCCGGCTCGCTCGTGATCCGGGCGCTGCGGCCCGACGCCACGTCGGCCACCGTCGTCCTGCCCGACGGCACGACCGCGCCCATGGAGCGGATCCACGAAGCCGGGGTGTTCGCCGCCAGCGTGTCGGCGCCCGAGGACGGGGACGTGCCCCCGTACGGGCTCGAGGTGGTCTACGGCGACGACGCGTTCCCCGTCGACGATCCCTACCGGTTCTGGCCCACCCTCGGCGAGATCGACCTCCACCTCATCGGGGAGGGACGCCACGAGCGCCTCTGGGAGGCCCTCGGCTCCCACGTCCGCGAGCACCAGGGAGTCCCAGGCACGTCGTTCGCCGTCTGGGCACCGAGCGCGCGGGCGGCCCGGGTCGTCGGCGACTTCAACGGCTGGGACGGGCGGCTCCACCCGATGCGCTCCCTCGGCTCGAGCGGCGTCTGGGAGCTGTTCGTGCCCGGCGTCGCGGCCGGTGCCCGCTACAAGTACGAGCTCGTCACACCCGAGGGCGCGCTGCGGCTCAAGGCGGACCCCCTCGCCTTCGAGGCGGAGCAGCCGCCGGGTCAGGCGAGCGTCGTCACCGAGAGCCACCACGAGTGGCGCGACGCCGACTGGCTCGGCCGCCGGCGCGACGCCGACCCGATGCTCGCTCCGATGTCGGTCTACGAGGTCCACCTCGGTTCCTGGCGCACCGTGCCCGAGGAGGGCGACCGGCCGCTGACGTACCGGGAGATGGCGACCGCGCTCGTCGACCACGTCGCCGACCTCGGCTTCACCCACGTCGAGATGATGCCGGTGTCCGAGCACCCCTACACGCCGTCGTGGGGCTACCAGGTGTCGTCGTACTTCGCCCCGACGTCGCGCTTCGGCACGCCGGACGACTTCCGGGCGCTCGTCGACGCGTTCCACGAGCGGGGGATCGGGGTCATCGTCGACTGGGTCCCCGCCCACTTCCCGAAGGACGACTGGGCCCTCGCCCGCTTCGACGGCACCGCCCTCTACGAGCACGAGGACCCACGCCAGGGCGAGCACCCCGACTGGGGGACGCTCGTGTTCAACTTCGGGCGCAACGAGGTCCGGAACTTCCTCATGGCGAGCGCGCTCTACTGGATCGAGGAGCTGCACATCGACGGGCTCCGCGTCGACGCCGTCGCCTCGATGCTCTACCTGGACTACTCCCGCGAGGAGGGAGAGTGGGTGCCGAACCGCCACGGTGGCCGGGAGAACCTCGAGGCGGTGTCGTTCCTCCAGGAGGTCAACACCGTCGTGCACGGCAGGTACCCCGGCGTCCTCACCGTCGCCGAGGAGTCGACTGCGTGGCCCGGGGTCAGCCGTCCGGTGCACCTCGGCGGCCTCGGCTTCGGGCACAAGTGGAACATGGGTTGGATGCACGACACCCTGGAGTACTTCTCCAAGGACCCCATCCACCGGCGCTTCCACCACCACCAGCTCACGTTCGGTCTCATCTACGCGTTCAGCGAGAACTTCGTGCTCCCGCTCAGCCACGACGAGGTCGTGCACGGCAAGGGCTCACTGCTCACCAAGATGCCGGGGGACCGTTGGCAGCAGCTCGCCAACCTGCGCGCCCTCTACGCGTGGATGTGGGCCCACCCCGGCAAGCAGCTCATCTTCATGGGGTGCGAGATCGCCCAGGAGCAGGAGTGGTCGGAGGCCCGCAGCCTCGACTGGCACCTCCTCGGCGATGCCGGCCACGCCGGGGTCCGGGACCTGATCCGCGACCTGAACCACCTGCACGTCTCGGAGCCTGCCCTCTGGACCGGTGACTTCACGCCCGAGGGGTTCCGCTGGGTCGACGCCAACGACGCCGACCAGAGCTGCTACTCGTTCCTGCGGGTGCCGGTCAGCTCGGAAGACGCCACGGCGGCAGGCGGCCGACCGGTGCAGGCGCTCGCCAACCTGACGCCCGTGCCGCGCTACGGGTACCGGGTCGGCCTGCCCCGGGGGGGGCGCTGGCAGGTGCTGGTCAACTCCGACGCCCTCGTGTACGGCGGCAGCGGGATCGACGTCGGACCGACGCTCGAGGCCGAGGACCGCGAGTGGCACGGGCTCGCCCACTCGGCGGTGCTGACGCTGCCGCCGCTTGGCGTCGTCTGGCTCGCACCGGAGGCCTGATCAAGCCGCACGAGATCGTTCACCCGGGCCTCGATCCTGCCGATGGGATGGGCATGGACGATCGCGTCGTGGCCATGACGCACCATGGCGGGGTGCCACACCGCCGACCGCCTCGCGCCCTTGCCGTCCACGGGCACTTCTACCAGCCACCCCGCGAGAACCCGTGGACGGAGGAGGTCCGCACCGAGGCCTCGGCGGCCCCGGCGCACGACTGGAACGAGCGCATCACCGCCGAGAGCTACCGGCCGAACGGGTGGGCGGAGGTCCTCGACCACGGCACGGTCGTCGCGGTCCACAACAACTACGAGAACCTGAGCTTCAACGTCGGTCCGACGCTCACGTCCTGGCTCGCCGCCAGCGCCCCGGACGTGCTCGCCCGCATGGTGGACGGCGACCGGCTCGGAGGCGGCGCGATCGCCCAGGCGTACAACCACGCCATCCTGCCGCTCGCGGACGAGGCCGACGTGCGCACCCAGGTCCGTTGGGGCCTCGCCGACTTCCGCCACCGCTTCGGCCGGGAGGCGGCGGGCATCTGGCTCCCGGAGACGGCGGTGAGCGATGCCGTCCTGGCGGTGCTGGCCGAGGAGGGCGTCGGGTTCACGCTGCTCGCGCCCGCCCAGGCCCGCAGGGTCCGTCCCCTGCGCCGTGACCGCCGCGCCGACCCTCGGGCCCGGTGGCAGGACGTCGCGGACGGCTCCGTCGACGTGCGCCGCACCTACCGCTGGCTGCACCCCGACGACTCGGACCTCGGCGTCGACCTCGTCTTCTACGACGGTGCTCTCTCCCACGAGCTCGCCTTCGGGATCGGCTCGCTGCCGGCCGCGGTGCTCGTCGACCGGGCCCTCGCCCACGTCGGTGACGGTGGGCTCGTCTGCGCGGCGACCGACGGCGAGACCTTCGGTCACCACCACCGCCACGCCGAGCGGGCGCTCGCCTGGGCGCTGCCGGTGGCGGCGCCGGCAGCGGGCTTGGAGGTGACGACGGTCGCCGCCCACGTGGCTGCCCACCCGCCCACCTGGCAGGCGGAGGTGGCGGTGTCGGCGTGGTCGTGCGCCCACGGCGTCGGCCGTTGGTCGTCCGACTGCGGGTGCACCACGGGCGGTCCGGGCGACACCCACGGTCGGTGGCGGGCACCGCTGCGGGCCGCTCTCGATCTGGTGCGGGACGAGGGCCGCGCCGTCTTCGCCCGGCGTGCCCCACGGGTGCTCCTCGATCCCGCCAGAGCGCTCGACGCCTACGTCGAGGTGCTGATCGGCGCCACGCCGGTGGAGGCCTTCGTGGCCGCCCACGTGCTCGGCGGCGGCAGTGAGCGGGCCGCTGTCGTCGAGGCACTGACCCTGCTCGAGCAGCAGCGCCACGCCCAGCTGATGTACACGAGCTGCGCATGGTTCTTCTGGGACCTCTCGGGGCTCGAGACCGTGCAGGTGCTCCGCTACGCGGCGCGTGCGATGGATCTCCTCGAGGAGCTCGGGGAGGAGCCGCTGATCCAGGCGGTGCTCGCGGTGCTCGCGACGGCCGAGAGCAACGTTGCCGAAGAGGGCACCGGCCGCGACGTGTGGCACCGTCACGTCGAGTCCGCTCGGGTCTCCAGCGCCGACGTCGCGGCCGAGGCCGCCGCCCTCCTCGCCGACACCGAGCCGATCGTCGGCTCGACCATCGGGACGCACCGGGTGATCAGGGCCGACGGCGCGATCCTCGGGCTGCGGTGGTCGGGGACCGTCACGCTCGAGCACCGCCGGACGCTCCGCCGTTCGGACCACCACGTCACTGCGGCAGCCTCGGCCATAGCCGTCTGAGCGCAAGGTCAGCGCTCGAAGCCGGCGAGGGCGACGGCGTCGCCAAGCGGAATTTCCAAGTTTGGTCACGGACCGACACTGGGATTTCCAAGGTTGGTCCAGGACCAACCCGCGCCGTGGCATGCTGCCGGGCGCATCCCGAGCCCACAAAGCGCTGCCCGGTCTGGAGAAGATCCGCAGCACCGAGGAAGGAACTGACATCGTGCTCCGACGTCTCCGACGCACCACCTTGTGCGCGCTGCTCGCGTTGGCGCTCGCCGCCCTCGCCACCGCTCCGGCTGGCAGCCAGGAACGGGAGGGAGGGACGTTGCGGGTGGCGATCAAGGGCTTCGAGAACAACATCACGCCCTTCACCGTGGCCTTCGGGGCGAACCCCGCCACCAACGACATCCAGCACCTGGTCTACGACTCGCTCTTCTGGTCGCAGGCCAAGGCGGACCCCGAGCCGTGGCTCGCCGAGTCGGCGGAGTCCTCCGACGGCGACCAGGTCTGGACCGTCACCGTGCGCGATGACGTGACGTGGCACGACGGCGTGCCCTTCACCGCCGAGGACGTCGCGTTCAGCTTCGACTACTACGAGCAGCAGGCAGGAGCATCAGGGCGGTACGCCCACCACGTCTCCGACGTCCCCGACTTCGAGCGGTCCGAGATCGTCGACGACCACACCATCCGGCTCTTCTTCGGGGCACCGGCGCCCCAGTTCAAGATCATGCCGGGCGCCGACCTCCCCATCATCGCCAAGCACATCTACGAGGGCGTGGCGGAGCCGGGCACGTTGACGACCGACCTGCCGGTCGGCACCGGCCCCTTCCGCCTCGTCGACATCCAGCCGGACCAGCGGTACCGCTTCGAGGCGAACGAGGCCTACTTCAAGGGCGACGTGAAGATCGACGAGCTGGAGCTCGTCATCATCAAGGACCCGGCGTCGGCCTTCACCGCCCTGCGGACCGGTGACGTCGACATGGTCGAGCGCAACGTGCCTCCTGAGCTCGTGGACCAGCTCAAGGCCGACG
>JBBDQT010000193.1:4983-12567 GCA_040905815.1 Acidimicrobiales bacterium | reverse complement strand
CACGACCCCGAAGGGGCTGGGCAGCTGCTCGACGAGGCCGGGTTCTCCAGCCGCGCCCCGGACGGCGTGCGCACCGACGACGACGGCACCCGCCTCGAGCTCAACGTGCTGGTGTCGTCGTTCGAGCCGCTCGAGACCCGCGCCATGCAGCTGGCCGCGGCACAGCTCGAGGAGCTCGGCGTGAAGCTCAACGTCGAGCCGCTGGACCCGGCGACGCTCCGCCAGCGCCGGCAGGCCCCCCCCGGGGAGGTGCCCCCGTACGACACCTACGTCTCGAACATTGAGTCGCACGCCCACGTGGACCCCGACGCCCTCTACTACTTCTTCCACTCCCCGGGCCCGAAGGGCTTCGGCGCGGCGATCACCGGCTACACCAACCCCACCTTCGACGCGATCGTGGAGGAGGCGACGGGCGCACCGAACGAGGAGCGCCGGGAGCTGCTGGCCGAGGCGCAGGGGATCCTCGCCGAGGACGCCCCGCTCCAGGTCCTCTACTACCCGGACGGCATCTGGGCCTACAGGACCGAGGCCTACGGCGGCTGGGCGAACGACCCCGGGCACGGCATCTTCACCAAGCGGTCCTTCCTCCCCGGGTACGAGGACATCTCGGTCGAGCAGGCCGCGACCGAGGACGCGGGCGGCGACACGGCCGGCGCCGATGATGCCGATGGCGCGGACGACGTGGCGACGGGGGTCCCCGGTGACGACGACGGCGCCTCGAGCCTGCCGTGGCTCGTGCTCGGCGCGCTGCTGGTGGCGGGCGCTGTCGCCGCGGTCGTGGTGTCCCGACGCCGGAACACCGCCGACGACGAGTAGGGGCGCCAGGCCGTGAGGCGCCACATCCTGCGAACGGTCGTCCAGTACGGCGGCGTCCTCTTGGCAGCCGTCATCCTCAACTTCGCTCTGCCACGCCTCGCCCCGGGCGATGCCATCGACTACCTGCTGCCCCCCGAGCAGGCGGGCGCGCTCACACCGGAGCAGCGGCACCACATCCTCGACCTGTACGGCCTCGCCGATCCGGTTCCGGAGCAGTTCGTCGCGTACGTCTCGGGCCTGGCACGGGGGGACCTCCTGCTCTCGGTCCGCTTCGGGCGCCCGGTCACCTCCCTGCTCGCCGAGCGGGTGGGCTGGACGCTGCTCCTCGTGGGGGGGGCACTGGTGCTGTCGACGGTCATCGGCGCCGTGCTCGGGTTCCGGTCGGCCTGGGGGCGTGGCACCAGGAGCGACGCCACCACGCTGAGCGGCGTGATGTTCCTCGACTCGCTGCCGCCCTTCTTCGTCGCCCTGCTGCTGCTCCTCGTGTTCTCTGTCGGGCTGGGGTGGTTCCCGAGCTACGGCGCCGTGGGGTCGGGGGATGCCACCGGCCTCGCCTTCGCCGGCCACGCGCTCAAGCAGTCCGTGCTGCCCATCGCCACCCTGACCATCGCCGGCCTGGGACCGATGTACCTGACGGCCCGATCGGCGCTCGTCGGCGAGCTGCAGGAGGACTACGTCCTCATGGCGGAGGCCAAGGGGCTGACCGACAAGCAGGTGCGCCGCCACGCCGCCCGCAACGCGTTCCTCCCGGTGTCCACGGTCGCCTTCGTCGGCCTCGGCACGTTGGTCGGGGGCGCCGCCGTCATCGAGACGGTGTTCTCGTACCCCGGCCTCGGGCGCCTGATCTACGAGAGCGTCCTCGCCCGCGACTACCCCGTCCTGCAGGGCGCGTTCCTGCTCCTGATCGTCACGGTCGTCGTCGCCAACGTGGTGAACGACCTCGTGTACCCCTTCCTCGACCCACGGGTCCGCCACACCGAGGGCGCCCGCCGATGACATCCGCCGAGCTCGACCCACACCACGCCACCGAGGCCGCGCCGCTCAGGCCGACGCCCGATGGTGCGCCGGCACCGGCGCCGGCGAGCAGCCGTCGGCTCGCCCGGGGCACCGGGCGGACGCTGGGGCTGCTCGGTGCCGTCATGGTCGCCGGCAGTGTGCTCGTGGCGGTCTTCGCCCCGCTGCTCACGCCGCACGACCCGACGGCGCTGTCCGGGCGGGCGTTCGAGCGCCCGTCCTCGGCTCACCCGCTCGGCACGAACGACGTCGGTCAGGATCTCTTCGCCCAGCTCGTCTTCGGTGCCCGGCTCTCGCTCGTCATCGCCGTCGGCGCCGCCGTCATCGCATTGGTGGTCGGCACCGCCGTCGCCGTGGCCGCCGGGTACTTCCGAGGGTTCGTCGAGACCGTGCTGATGAGGTTGGTGGACCTCATGCTCGGGTTCCCCTTCCTCGTGCTCGTCATCGTGCTGGCCGCGTTCTTCGGACGGGGGCTGGGCACGACCATCGGGGTGATCGCCGTCGTCCTGTGGGCACGCCCCGCCAGGATCCTGCGCTCGCAGGTGCTGAAGCTGCGTGAGCTGGACCACGTCCTGGCGGCACGGGCGATGGGGGCACCCGGCCTGTGGGTCATCACCCGCCACATCCTCCCCCGCGTCACCCCGCTCGCCGCCGCGCAGTTCGTGCGGGCCGCCAACGTCGCCGTGATGCTCGAGGCGTCGCTGGCGTTCCTCGGGCTCGGCGACCCCAGCCGCACGAGCTGGGGCACCACGCTCTACTTCGCCAACGCCCGCAGCGCCTTCCTCACCGACGCCTGGCGCTGGTGGATCTTGCCGCCGGGCCTGGCCCTCACGACGGTGATCCTCGGCCTCGCCTTCATCGGCTATGCGGTCGAGGAGTGGGCGGACCCCCGCCTGCGGCGTCCTGCCGCGCGCCCGGTGAAGCGACGCCCGCTCCAGGAGCCGCCGGCCGGCGCCGCCTCGGCACCGGCGCTCGAGCTCCGACAGCTCGTGGTGGACTACCGGCTGGCAGACGCGACCGTCCACGCCGTCGCCGACGTGGACCTCGTCATCCGCCGTGGTCGGATCCTTGCCCTCGTCGGAGAGTCGGGGAGTGGCAAGACGACGATCGCCCACACCGTCGCGGGGGTGTTGCGCCCCCCGGGGCGGGTTGTGTCAGGCGACATGAGGCTGGCCGGCTACGACATCGGCCGCCCTGCCCGGCCGGCCGTGGCCCCGCACCGGGGGAGGACGGTCGCGCTCGTCCCCCAAGCCGCGATGAACGCGCTCAACCCCGCCTACCCGCTCCTCCGGCAGGTCGTCGAGGCGGCACGGCTGACCCGCGGCGAGGACGAGGCCGTGGTGCGGTCGCGCCAGCTGCTCGAGCGCGTCGGCCTGCCGGCATCGCGCCACGGCGCGTTCCCCCACGAGCTGTCCGGTGGGATGCGCCAGCGGGCGGTGATCGCGATGGCGCTCGTGAACGAGCCGACGCTGCTCGTCGCCGACGAGCCGGCGAGCGGCCTCGACGTGGTGACCCGGGCGGAGGTGCTGAAGCTGCTGCTCGAGCTGCGCGACGAGCTCGGGCTGGCGATCCTGCTGGTGTCCCACGACCTGCCGACTTCCGCCCGCATCGCCGACGACCTGGCCGTCATGTACGACGGTCGGGTCGTCGAGACGGGACCGGCGGCGGAGGTCGCGGCCTCGCCCGAACACCCCTACACCAGGGCGCTGTTCAGCGCCTTCCCGTCGCTGCGAGGTGACCGGCGACCACTCGCCCCCTCGGCCGCGGAGATGCCGGGGTGACGGCCGTGCTCGAGGTGGGCGCGGCCACCAAGCGCTTCGCTGCCCGAGGTGGCTTGCGGCAGAAGGCCGCCTCGGTGCTGGCCCTCGACGACGTCTCGCTGTCCGTCGAGCAGGGCGAGATCGTGGCCGTCGTCGGCGAGAGCGGGGCCGGCAAGAGCACGCTCGCCCGCCTCATCCTGGGCCTGGAGCGGCCCGACGAGGGCTTCGTTCGCTTTGAGGGCGTCGACCTCGCCGGCCTCTCCCGCGCCGAGCTGCGCGCCGCCCGGCAGCGGATGCACCTCGTGCTGCAGGATCCGTACCAGTCGCTGCACCCCGGCATGCGGGTCGAGCGGCTCGTCGCCGAGCCGTTACGGCTGCGCCGCGCACCACGCCCGGAGCGGGAGGCAGCCGTGGAGGACGCGCTGGAGCAGGTGTCGCTCCGGCCCACTGATGCGATCGCGAAGCGGTTCCCCCACCAGCTCTCCGGCGGCCAGCGACAGCGGGTGGCCCTGGCGCGGGCCATCGTCGCCCATCCCCGCCTCGTGATCGCCGACGAGCCGACGTCGATGCTCGACGCATCCATCTGCGCCGGCATCCTCGAGGTGATCCTCGGCATCCGTGATCGGACCGGGACCGCGTTCGTCTACATCACCCACGACCTGGCGGTGGCGCGATGGGTATCGGACCGCATGATCGTGATGCGCCACGGGCGCATCGTAGAGTCGGGACTCAGCGAAGAGGTGGTGCGTGCCCCTCGCCACCCGTACACCCGGCTGCTGCTGGCCGCCAGCGAAGGCGACCTCGACCGCATACAGACATGACTGACAACGGAGGAAAACCATGGCCCGTCGAAAGCTCATCTTCTTCGCCGCTGCCGACCCTGGCGACAACCCCCGGCCCGCCTGGTCTGCGTACCACTTCGCAGCGGTCGCGGGTGACGCCGGGCTCGAGGCGGAGGTCCGCTTGGCAGGCGACGCGGTGCGCGTCGCCCAACCGGGCGCCATCATCTCGTCCGGACAGGGGCCCGACCTCGAGCTCAAGGTGAAGGCTGGCGTCGACGGGCCCTTCCTCGTCTCGCTTTGACCCGGCTGCGTGGACACCCGTGAGGTGTCACCTGAGCAGATCGAGGCGATTGGCGGGACGCAACGCCCGCTGTCCCAGATCTTGACCGAGGTCGCCGACGGCGAGTCCGAGCTCATCTACCTCGGCTGACCGCCGATCGCCTTCCCGCCCGCTTCAGCGCTCGAAGCCGGCGCGGAGGCGGCGGAGGTTCCCCCGCCAGATGCGGGCGAGCACCCGCGCGCCCACCGCCGCGCCGATCGGGCCGCCGAGCCACCACGGGAACACGAGGTGCTCCTCCCAGGTGAAGCGCGTCCGGCCCCTCGCCGTGCGGCGCAGGGTGAACCGGCCGGTGCCGGTGACGACGCCGACGTGGCGGACGCCGATCTCGCGCCGCTCGACCCACGACGTCACCTCCATCTCGTCGGAGAGGGTGATCGGGCCCACCCTGGTGTCGCACTCGAACGTGGTCCCGACCCCCCGGCGGCGCCGTGACGTGAACCGGATGGCCTCGGCGTCCGCCATCCACCCGGCGTGCGATGCGATGTCGCGCACGTGCGCCCAGACCACACGGGGCGGTGCGTCGATGACGGTGCTGACCTCGATGCGGGGCACGGCGGCCGGGGCGGCTACCGGCCGAGCAGCACGTCGGCGGCGACCTCGGGCGGGACGATGTTGATGAGCACGCCGGTGCCGAGCTCGAAGCCCGCACGGGTCGTGAGCTTGGGGAGCACGTGGGCGTGCCAGTGGAAGAGGCCGTCGTGGCCGTGCGGGGAGGTGTGGAACACGATGTTGTAGGCGACGTCTCCCAGACGGTCGCGCAAGGTGCCGAGCATGCTCCGCAGGGCGTGGCCCACCGCGTTGACGTCGGCTGGCTTGGCCCGGGTGAGGTGGGCT
This sequence comes from Acidimicrobiales bacterium, assembly GCA_040905815.1. Classification (GTDB taxonomy): domain Bacteria; phylum Actinomycetota; class Acidimicrobiia; order Acidimicrobiales; family CADCSY01; genus CADCSY01. Next base: position 7,021 of record JBBDQT010000193.1, on the reverse strand, counting down.
TCGTGGGAGCGGGGGATCACGAGCAGCTCGTAGGGCGTGCCGCTCCAGAACGGGCACACGACGACGGCCAGGTCGTGCTCGAGCACGGTGCGGTGGCCGGCCTCGACCTCGGCCTCGATGGTGGTGCACATCAGGCACCCGCCGACGAACCGGGCGAACCCCGCCTCCTCCTCGGCGATGTCGCGGGGCACGAAGGGGGTGCCGACGAGCTGGGCGTGGGGGTGGGCGATCGACGCGCCGGCCTCGCGGCCGTGGTTCACGATGGCCTGGGTGTAACGGACGCCCGCCACCTCGGCGTGGGCCTCGACGCGGTCGCGGAGCGCGCCCATGGCCAGGCTGACCTGGTCCTCCTCGAGGTCGGCCCACGACGCCTCGTGCTCGGGGGTGAGGACGAGGACCTCGTGCTTCCCGGAGGCGGCGGCCTGGGTGAAGATCGGGCCGAGGTGGGTGACGGCGAGCCGGTCGTGCCCGTCGAACGCCGGGTACAGGTTCGGGACGACCCGGACGAGCCACTGCCCGGAGGCGCCGTAGGTCTCGAGGGCAGGCGGCGTGGCCTCCTCGTTGCCTGCGCAGAACGGGCACGGGCGTGCGGGATCCGCCTCGACGAGAAGGCTCCGCTCGTCGAAGGCGCCCGGGCGGTTGGCCCGGTCACCGGTGACCGTGACCCAGCGTCCGGCGAGGGGGTTCAGGCGCAGTTGGCTCACCGACGGTGGATCCTAGGCCTGCGGACGCTCGTACGAGGTCACGTGCCGGTTGCCGTCCGCCACGTGGGGTGAGCGGTCCCAGCCGCCCCACCGCTCGCGGCGCACCAGTCCGGCGGCGTTCGCCATCTCGTCGAGCTCGCCGGGCGTCGCCCAGCGGATGTGCCAGGGACGCAACCGGATGCCGGCATCGGTGATGGAGATCGTCGAGCCGCTGATGGTCTGGGCGGTGGGGTCCGCCATCGTGGCCTGGAGCACGACCCGCTCGACGGTCACCGACGAGGTGGTCAGGCCCCCACCGCTCGGCACCGCTTCGGGATCAGGGACGAACGCTTCGACGACGAACGTGCCGCCGGGCCGGAGCCGCCGGGCCACCGACGCGAAGCAGCGCTTCTGGGCATCGGCGGTGGCGAGGTTGAACAGCGTGTTGAACGCGACGAGGGCGACGGCGAAGCCGTCGGGCACCTCGACGGTGGCGTCGGCGAAGTCGCCGGTCGTCACGTGCACGGCATCGCCGCCCGGCTTGGAGCGGAGGCGCTCGACCATCGCCGGCGACGCGTCGATGCCGTGCACCTCCAGCCCGCGGGCGGCGAGGGGGATGGCGAGCCGGCCGGTGCCCACGCCGAGCTCGAGCACCGGTCCGCCGTCCGCCAGCCCGGCGATGACGTCGACGGTGGCGTCGACGTCGGAGACGTGGCCGTACCACTCGTCGTAGACGTCGGCGAAGGCCTCGCCGTAGGTGCTGGCGTCGTAGCCCTCCACGCCCCCCTCACTAGCATCGCTGCTGTGGTCCCCCCCGCCGATGACGATGCCGACGGCTCGTCGCCGGCACCTGAGCCGTGGACCCTGCCCGGGGGGGAGCCCTCGCCACCGCCGCCACCGCCGCCCGCGCCGCCGGGGTACGGGCCGCCGCCGGGGTACGGCCCCCCGCCGGGGTACGGCCCCCCGCCGGGGTGGGGTCAGGGCAGCGGATGGGGCCCACCGCCTGCACTGCCCAAGGCGGGCGATGCGAGGACGGGGCCCCTGCCGCTGCACCCCATGACCGTGAGCGACATCCTCGACGGGGCGTTCCGGCTCATGAAGGCGCACGCCCGCGCCGTGTTCCCGATCGTCGCCGTCTTCGTCGTGCCGCTGCAGGTCCTCGCTGCGTTCGCCCAGCGGAACCTCTTCGGTGGTGAGGGCCTGCTCGACGCGCTCGCCGACCCATCCCTCGCCGCCGAGGGGGCGTTCCAGACCGACGCCGACGCCCTCGTCGGCATCACCGCCGGGCTGCTCAACATCCTGGTGCTGCCCTTCCTGGCAGGAGCGATCAGCCAGGTGGTCGCCGCCTCGTACCT
>JBBDQT010000193.1:0-4883 GCA_040905815.1 Acidimicrobiales bacterium | reverse complement strand
TGGTGCTGCCCTTCCTGGCAGGAGCGATCAGCCAGGTGGTCGCCGCCTCGTACCTCGGGCGTGAGCTGGGCGCGGCGGAGGCGTTGCGGGCGACGCTGCGCCGGGGGTGGGCCCTCTTCGGCGGATGGGTCATCGTCCACGTCCTGGAGGCGGCAGGCTTCATCGTCGCTGCGCTCGTGCTGATCGGCTTCGCAGTCGGCGGCGCGCCCGAGGCCGGGGTGATCTTCGCGGCGCTGCTCGGCATCTTCACCGGGTTCCCCGTCCTCGTCGGGGTGCTCTCCCTCTCGGTGGCCGTCGCTCCCGCCATTGTGGTGGAGCAGCTCGGTCCCATCGCGGGCACACGGCGCTCCTGGTCGCTCGTGCGCCGGCGGTTCTGGTCGGTGCTCGGGGTGGCGCTCCTCGCCGGCCTCATCGCCTCCATCCTCGGACAGATCCTCGGGTTCATCCCCTCGATCGCCGGGTTGCTGATCGGTCTGCAGGGCGGGTGGATCCTGTTGGCTCTCGGCGCCATCCTCACCGCGATCATCACCCAGCCGATCGTGGCGATCGTCGCCACGCTCCTGTACTTCGACTTGAGGATCCGGTTCGAGGGCTTCGACCTGGAGGTGATCGCCGCAGAGCTCGGCAGCGATCGTCCGCGCCCGTGATGCGCCTCCGCAGCGGACCGTCCCCCGCCGGGGGCGAGCTCCCGGTGCCCGAGGCCGGGGCCGAGGAGGTCCGGGGCATCGCCGACGAGGTGCTGGCGGACCCCGCCTTCCACAGACCAGGTCCCGGTCTGCTCGTGCGGGCACGGGACTGGCTGTTCGAGCAGGTCGCCGAGGCCATCGACCGCCTCTTCGCCGCTGCTGGTGACGGCCCCCTCGGGTGGGTGATCGTCGCGGCCCTCGGGGTCGCGGCGGCGGTGCTCATCGTCCGCGTCACGCGAGGGATGCAGCGGGAGCCGGGCTCGATCGCGGGCGCGCCGACGGGACCGCGCCGCCCGCCCACCGACTGGCTCGCCGACGCCGCCCGCTTCGAGGCCGCGGGGGAGTGGAGATCGGGTCTGCGGTGCCGGTACCGCGCCCTCGTCGCCTCGCTCGCTGCCAGCGGCCTCGTCAACGAGGTTCCGGGGCGGACCGCCGGCGAGTACCGGCTGGCCGTCGCACGCGCCGTGCCCGACGTCGGCCGTGCCTTCGACGGCGCGACGTCGCTGTTCGAGGTCGCCTGGTACGGCCAGCGCGACATCGGTCCGGAGGAGGCCCGCCGGTTCGAGGACCTGTCGGCGGAGGTGCTCGCCGGGGCGGGTGGTCACCGGTGAGCGCGTCTGGCCGGCTCCGGGACCGTCCGGCAGCGCTGTGGATCGGCTTCGGGGTCGTCCTGCTCGTGGCCGCACTGCTCGTCGGACCGCCACCGGCGGACGGTGCGCCGCTCGACCCCGCCAGCACCGGCCCTCTCGGTGTGCAGGGTCTCGTGCGGTTGCTGGAGCGGCTGGGCGCGGACGTCACCGTGCTGGACGAGCCTCCATCCGAGGGCGTCGACGTGGCGGTCGTGCTCTCCGACCGCCTCGGCTCGGCGCGACGGGACGAGGTGCGGGCGTGGGTCCGGGGTGGCGGCACCCTCGTCGTCGCCGACCCGGGCTCGGAGCTCTTGGTGGTGCCGGTCGTCGCCGACCTCGCCGACCCCCGGGCCGGTGAGGCAGGTTGCGGTATCGAGGCGCTCAGGGGCGTCGCCGTTCTCCACGTCGACGGCGTGGGCTTCGACCTCGGCCTGCGCGACGTCGGGTGCCTCGGCGACGGCGACAGCTTCTTCGTTGCCGCCTCGCCCGCGGGTGGTGGCACGATCGTGGCGGTGGGCGGCGCCGGCGTCTGGGTCAACGACAGCCTCGCCGACGCCGACAACGCCGTGCTCGCCGGCGCGCTCCTCGCGCCCGGACCGGGCACGTCGGTCGGGATCCTCGTCCAACCGCCGGTCGGGGCAGGCACGAAGACGCTCACCGACCTCCTGGATGACGGGGTGAAGCAGGCGCTGCTGCAGCTCGGCGTCGCGTTCCTCCTCTACGCGCTCTGGCGGGGACGCAGGCTCGGCGGCCCGGTCGACGAAGCGCAGCCCGTCGAGCTCGCCGCCTCCGAGCTGGTGCTCGCCGTCGGCGACCTCCTCCAGCAGGGCCGTCACCGCGGCAGGGCAGCCGCCACCATCAGCGATGACGTGCGCCGTCGCCTCGCCGAGCGGCTCGGTCTGCCGGCGACCGCTCCGGCGGAGGCCGTGGTCGACGTCGCCGCCGATCGAACCGGACTGGACCGGGACCGGTTGGCCGGCGTGCTCTGCCCAGTGCCACTGCGGGGGGACGGCGAGCTCGCCGTCCTCGCCTCCGATGCCCACACCCTCTCCGAGGAGCTCGCTCGTGCCCGATGAGAACGACCAGACCGCTGCCTCCCACGAGCCCGCCGGGGCCGATCAACGTGGAGCCCGGGACCGTTCGCCGCAACAGGCGGTGCTCGACGTCCGCGACGAGGTGGCAAAGCTCGTCGTCGGCCAGGAGGGCGTGCTGTCGGGTCTGGTGGCCGCCTTGCTCGTCCGCGGCCACGTCTTGCTCGAAGGCGTTCCCGGCGTGGCGAAGACCCTTCTCGTGAAGGCCCTCGCCGCGTCGCTCGACCTCGAGACGGCGAGGGTCCAGTTCACGCCCGACCTGATGCCGTCCGACGTCCTGGGCCAGACGATCCTCGATCCCGGCGCGGGCACGGGCGGGTTCCGCTTCCGGGAGGGGCCGGTGTTCACGAACCTCCTCCTCGCCGACGAGATCAACCGGACGCCGCCGCGCACGCAGTCCGCGCTGCTCGAGGCGATGGAGGAGCGCCAGGTCTCCGCCGACGGGGTCACCCGGCCGCTGCCGGACCCGTTCCTCGTGATCGCGACCCAGAACCCGATCGAGTACGAGGGGACGTACCCGCTGCCCGAGGCCCAGCTCGACCGCTTCTTGTTCAAGCTCGTGGTCGGCTATCCCACCGTCGAGCAGGAGCAGGACATCCTCCGGCGCCACGACGCCGGGCAGGTGCCCCATGACGTCCGTCAGAGCGCCGCCGTCCGCGCGGTGGCCGGACCGTCGGAGCTCGCCGCGGCTCGGGCCCAGGTCGAGGCGATCCGGTGCGACGACCAGGTGCTCGCCTACATCGTCGCCGTCGTGCGGGCCACCCGCTCGTCGCCGTCGCTCACGCTCGGGGTGTCGCCGCGCGGAGCCACGATGCTGATGCGGGCGGCCAAGGCGTGGGCGTGGCTGTCCGGGCGCGACTTCGTCACCCCCGACGACGTCAAGGCCATGGCCCGCTCCACGATGCGCCACCGGATCGCACTGCGGGCCGAGGTCGAGCTCGAGGGCGCGACGGCGGACGGCGTGCTGGAGGGGCTGCTCTCGACGGTCCCGGTGCCCCGGTAGCGGGCGACCCCACGATGCCCGTCCCCACCCGTCGCCTGGCGTTGCTCGCCGCCGCGCTGTCCGTGGTGGTGCTGCTCTTGCCGCTCTCCCTTCCCGCGGGACTGCTGCTCGTGGACGGGGCGTTGCTCCTCGTCGCGCTGGTCGACTGGGCGCTGGCGCCGCGCCCGGCGACTCTGGGCGTGGGGCGGGACCTGCCGGCCGTGCTGCCGCTCGACGGGGAGGGCGTGGTGACCTGGGACGTGACGAACCCGACGGGTCGCTGGCTGGTGGTGGGGCTCGCCGACGAGCTCGCCCCGTCGCTGCACGCGGGTTCGAGGCGGGCGCGGCTCTCGATCGCCCCCCGCGGCACGACGACGGCGAGCACCACGATCCGGCCGAGCCGGCGGGGACGGTTCGAGCCGGCGCGGGTGACGCTGCGGGTCGAAGGACCGCTCGGCCTCGCGGCTCGACAGGGCGTCGTGGCCGTGCCCGCGGTGCTGCGCGTCCACCCTCGCTACCGGTCGAAGGAGCAGGCCGAGCTCCGGATCGACCGTGCCCGGATCCTGGAGGTGGGCCTGCGCTCGGCGAAGGGGCGGGGCTCGGGCACCGAGTTCGACGCGCTCCGGGAGTACACGCCCGACGACGAGTCCAGGCGTATCGACTGGTCCGCCACCGCCCGGACCGGTCGGCCGATCGTGCGCACCTACCGCGCCGAGCGCAACCAGTCCGTGCTCTGCCTGCTCGACCTCGGCCGCACCATGGCGGCGCGGGTCGAGGACGTGCCCCGCGTCGAGCACGCCATGGACGCTGTGATGATGCTCACCCACGTCGCCGGGCGCCTCGGCGACCTGGTCGGGCTGCTCGCGTACGACCGGGACGTGCGGGCGGTGGTGCCGCCGCGCGGCGGCCCGCACCAGCTCATGCGGGTCACCGAGGCGATGTACGACCTGCAGCCGGTCCTGGCCGAGAGCGACCACCGGCGAGCGTTCACGACCGCGCTCGCCCGGTTCCGGAGGCGGTCGCTGCTCGTGGTGTGGACCGAGCTGGCCGAGGAGGCCCTGACCGACACGCTGCTGCCCGCGCTGCCGCTCATCCTGCGCGACCACCTGGTCGTGATCGCCAGCGTCACCGACCCGGCTGTCGCGCGGTGGGTGGCCGAGCGCCCGGAAGGCGCCGGTGGGGCGTACCGGCGGGCGGCCGCCATCGCCGCCCTCGACGAGCGGCGTCGGGTCGTCGCGCGGCTGCGGGGGTTGGGGGCGACGGTGGTGGACGCGCCGCCGGGGGAGCTCGCCCCCCAGCTCGCCGACACCTACCTCAAGGTGAAGGCCACGGGCCGGTTGTGACCGGGCCACGGGATCTCGGGGCATGAGGTGCTTGACTTCAAGTTGAGTTCAAGTCCTATCGTGCCGGCATGGCTTCCGAAGCAGCACCCTCGATCGGCTCGGCGAACGACCTGCGCCGTGAGGGCCAGCTCGTCGGCAAGGTCGGAGCGCTC
>JBBDQT010000192.1:0-3251 GCA_040905815.1 Acidimicrobiales bacterium | reverse complement strand
GGCGCCGACCCGGACGGCAACGAGTTCGAGGTGATGTGGATGCTCCCCCGCGAGGCGTGGGGCGAGTACGAGCACAGCGCGCCGGTCGACCACCTCGACCTCGCCGCCGAGGTCGACCGCTGGGCCGGCGTCGCCACCGCGGGCCGGATCATCCCGGACGGCGCTGCGCCCTGATCGCCACCGGTCCGATCGCTACTGGTCCGCTCCGATGCCGCGCCGCAACGGCTCCCGGCCGACGGGCGGCGCGACCGGAGGCGCGTCGGGCGGCGTGGCGAGGGGCCGCGACAGGACGACGCCGGGCTCCACGGTGACCGGTTCTCCGTCGTGGAGCAGCTCGAGAGCGTCTCCCTGGAGCAGCTCGTAGCGGGCGCCGTCGGAGGTGACCTCCACGTGCAGGCGGCGGCCCCGGTACACCAGGCGGAAGCTGAGGCGGGTGAGCGAGGGCGGGAGGACCGGCGCGAGAGCGAGGGTGTCACCGTGGTCGCGGAGTCCGCCGAACCCCGCCACCGCCACGAGCCAGGCACCGGCGAGAGACGCCAGGTGGAGCCCGTCAGCGGTCGTGCCGGCGAGGTCTCGCAGGTCGACGAGCGCCGTCTCCCGGAAGTAGTCGAAGGCGAGCTCGAGGTGCCCGACCTCGGCGGCGACGATGGCCTGGATGGGCGCCGACAACGACGAGTCGCGCACGGTGATCCGCTCGTAGTAGTCGAAGTCCCGCCGCTTCTGCCCGTCGTCGAAGCAGTCCCCGCAGGCATAGAGCGCGAACACGAGGTCGGCCTGCTTCACGACCTGGCTCGAGTAGAGGAGGTAGTACGGGTAGTGGAGCAGCAGCGGGTACTCCGCCTGGCTGGTTCCGGCGAAGTCCCAGGGCCGGTAGCGCGTGAAGCCCGCTGACTGGGCGGTGACGCCCAGCTCGTCGTCGTAGGGGATGGCGATGGCGCTCGCCGCAGCCCGCCACGTCCGCACCTCGTCGTCGTCGGCACCGAGCTCCGCAGCCTGTGCCGGGTGTCGGCCCACCGCGTCGGCCGCCGACCGCAGGTTCCGGGCCGCCATCAGGTTCGTGAACACGTTGTTGTCAACGAGGGCGGTGTACTCGTCGGGACCGGTGACCCCGTCGATGCGGAACCGCCCCTCGGGGTCGTGGTGCCCGAGGGATGCCCACATTCGGGCGGTCTCGACGAGCAGCTCGAGGCCCGGTCCCCGCGCGAACTCCTCGTCGCCGGACGCGGCGACGTAGCGGCGGACGGCATCGGCGACGTCGGCGTTGACGTGGAACGCAGCCGTCCCGGCGGGCCAGTAGCCGGAGCACTCCTCGCCTCGGATCGTCCGCCACGGGAACGTGACTCCTGCCAGGCGCAGCTCGGCGGCGCGGGTGCGGGCGAGGGGGAGCGTCGAGTGCCGCCACAGGAGCGCGTCGCGCGCGGCGTCCGGTGCGATGTAGGTGAGGGCGGGCAGCGTGAAGGTCTCCATGTCCCAGAACGTGTGCCCGTCGTACCCCCGGCCGGTGAGCCCCTTGGCGGGGATGGCCCGCGTCTCGGCCCGGGCCCCGGCCTGCACCACCTGGAAGAGCGCGAACCGCAGCGCCTGCTGCAGCTCGGGGTCGCCGTCGACCTCGACGTCGGCCCGCTCCCACACGTCGTCGAGGTACTCGCGCTGGGCGGCCACGAGGCCGTCCCAGCCGGAGCGCTTCGCTCCTGCCAGCGCGGCGTCCACCTGGTCGCGCAGTGCCGGCATGGACCGCACGGACGACCATCCGTAGCCGAGCAGCTTCACCACGGTCAGCCGCTCACCGGGGGCCAGCTGTGTGCTCACCGTGATCCGGGCCAGGTCGGGTGCGCTGTCCGCCGCCGTGACCGTCCCGTCAGGGCCGGTGATGACGTGGTCGAGGCCCGCTGCCATGCGCAGGCCGCTCGACGTCGTCCGGTGCCCGAGCGACGCCGCCAGGTCGCTGTGGCTGTGGTGCTCGCTGATGAGGGGCGCGCGCAGCGCCGCCGCCGCCCTGGGGTCGTCGGCCCGCTCGGGCACCGGCTCGTTGGCGACGAGCGTGGACTGCACGACGATGCGGGCCGGGTCACCGACCGCCTCCACCTCGTAGCAGATGGCCGCGACCGCCCGCTGGACGAACGACACGAGCCGGGTGGAGCGCACCTTCACCGTCTGGCCGACGGGCGACGTCCACTCGAGCTCCCGGCGCAGCACGCCGTCACGGAGGTCGAGGACCCGCTCGTGGCGCGTCAGGGTCCCGTGGCGCAGGTCGAACGGCTCGTCGTCGACGAGCAGCCGCAGGAGCTTGCCGTTCGTCACGTCGATGACCGACTGGCCCTGCTCGGGGTAGCCGTAGGCGTCCTCGGCGTACGGCAGCGGCAGCGACTCGAAGAACCCGTTCAGGTAGGAGCCGGGGATGCCGTGGGGCTCGCCCTCGTCGAGGTTGCCGCGCAGCCCGATGTGCCCGTTCGAGAGCGCGAACACCGACTCCGTCTGCCCCAGCAGGTCGAGCCGCAGCTCGGGCTCGATGATCGCCCACGGGTCGACCGAGAACACGCCTTGCTCGATCATGGCGCCTCCAGGAGCTCGCCGAGGTCGCCGATGACGGTGTCGGCGTGGCGGCCGAGCTCGGCGGCGTTGCCCGTGCGGTCGACGCCCACGACCCAGCCGAACCCGCCCGCTCGGCCGGCCTCGACGCCCGCCTCGGCGTCTTCGAACACCGCGCACTGAGGAGGATCGGCGCCGAGCGCCTCGGCGGCGGCGAGGAAGGTGTCGGGCGCCGGCTTCCCCCGCAGACCGCGGGCACCGGCGACCACCCCGTCGACGCGGACCTCGAACAGACCGTTGATCCCCGCGGCGATCAGGACGTCCTCGCAGTTCCTGCTGGCCGACACCACCGCCCGGCGGAGCCCGGCGGCTGCGGTGGCCTCGACGAAGCGGACCGAGCTCTCGTAGACGTCGACCCCCTCGGTGCGTATGAGCTCGAGCACGAGGTCGTTCTTGCGGGTGCCGAGGCCGTGGACGGTCTCGGCTGCGGGCGGGTCGTCGGGAGACCCTTCGGGGAGGTCGATGTCGCGGGAGGCGAGGAAACCCCGCACGCCGTCCGCGCGCAGCTTCCCGTCGACGTGGCGGGTGTAGTCAGCCGGCTCGAACGGCCGGCACGGCTCCCCGCTCTGGCGGGAGCGCTCCTGGAGGAAGGCGTCGAACATCTCCTTCCACGCCGCGTGGTGCACCTTCGCGGTCCGGGTGAGCACGCCGTCGAGGTCGAA
>JBBDQT010000191.1:0-3267 GCA_040905815.1 Acidimicrobiales bacterium | reverse complement strand
GCGTCCTCAATGTGGAAGGGACAGCGGGACAGGTCTTGCGGGGTCTGAGGATCGATCTCGACGAGCTGAGCGCTCTCGCCGAGCACATCGCTCCCAGTCCCACCGCGCCGGTGGCGAGCGGTCCCGAGCTGAACTCACGATGCTCGTCTTGCGGCAAGGAGATCGGCGAGCGCCTGCGCCACCACGTGGTGACGGCGCAGGCGGAGAGCGGCGCTGCACGCGAGGCGCAGGTCTTCTCCTGCGGCCACTGTGGCGTTGTGCTCGGCGTCGGTCCGGCGTGATCCTCCGCCAAGCTGCCGTACACGAAGTAGATGCAGGCGGTCGCGATCTTCTCGGGCAGGCGATCGAGTGACCGCAGCGCATTCGAGGCCCACTGGATGTCAGCCGAGGCGGCAGGCGAGCTTTGAGCTCCGTCTCGGCTACTGGCGGCTGAGGCCGCCTGCCCAGGAGGCGAAGAGGGCCGAGTAGTGGCCGCCCTGCTCGACCAGCTCGTCGTGGGCGCCGAGCTCGACGAGCTCGCCGCCGACCACCACGGCCACACGGTCAGCACGCTGGGCGGTGCTGAGGCGGTGGGCGATGACCACAACGGTGCGGTCCTCCATGAGGCGCTCGATGGCGGCTTCGACGAGGGCCTCGGTGCCGGGGTCGAGGCTGGAGGTCGCCTCGTCGAGGACGAGCACGTCGGGGTCGGCGAGCGCGGCCCGGGCGAGGGAGACGAGCTGCTTCTCCCCCGCGGAGAGACGCGCTCCCCGAGCGTTGACCGGCATCTGCAGGCCGAGTGGCAGCGCCGAGAAGCGGTCGAGGGCTCCCACGGCGTCGAGCGCGGCGGCGACGTCCTCATCGGTGGCGTCGCCCCGGCCGATGCGCACGTTGTCAGCGAGCGTGCCGTTGAACAGGAACCCCTCCTGGGGCACCACGACCATCCGCTCCCGGAGCGACCGGAGGGTGGCGAGGCGGAGATCGACCCCGCCGTAGGTGATGCGACCTTCGGTCGGGTCGTACAGCCGCGCCGCCAGCTTGGCGAGGGTCGACTTGCCGGCACCGGTGGGACCGACGAGCGCGAGCCGCTCACCGGACGCGATGTGCAGGTCGACGTCACGGAGGACGGGTTCCCCGTCGGCGTACGCGAAGCTGACGTGCTCGATGGCGAAGTCGCTCCGACGGGGCAGGTCGACGGCACCCGGGTGCTCGTGCAGCTCGACCGGTGTGTCGAGGAGGCCGAAGAGCTTGTTCAGGGCGGCGCCGGCGGACTGCAAGGTGTTGAACAGCTGGCTGAGCTGCTGGATGGGCTCGAACAGGTTGGCGAGCAGCAGGACGAACGCCGCCACCGTGCCGATCGTGACGATGCCGTCGCGCACGAACATGCCGCCGATCCCGATGACCGCGGCGGTGCCGACGACCCCCGACAGCTCGACGACCGGGAAGTACCAGACCGAGATGCGCACCGAGTTCATGTGGGCGTCGAACAGACCCTGGTTGCGCCGGCCGAACCGTCCGACCTCGACGTCCTCGCGGCCGAACGCCTGGATGACCCGCACCCCGGAGAGACCCTCCTGCAACGAGGTCAGGGTCTGGCCGATGCGGTCCCGGACGGTCAGGTACGCCTTGTTTGACTCGCGCTGGAAGCGGACGCTCGCCACCACGACGACGGGGAGCCCGATGAGGCAGACGAGCGCGAGCTGCCACGACATGGCGAAGAGCACGGCCACGGTGATCACGAGGAGCAGGCCGTTGCTCACGAACATGATCAGCCCGATCTGGACGAGCTCGGACAGCGACTCGACGTCGGCGGTCATCCGGGAGATGACCACACCGGCCTTCTCCCGGTCGTAGAACGGCATCGACAGCGCCTGGAGGTGGTCGAACACCTGGACCCGCAGGTCCCGGAGGAAGTTCTCGCCCACCTGGTTGATCGTGATGATCACGGCCCGGTAAGTGATGTAGCTGAGGACCGTGACGCCGAGGAACACGGCGATGGCGAGGTTGAGCGCCCCCGCGTCGTCCTGGCGCAGGCCCCGGTCGATGCCGTAGCGGACGAGGAACGGTCCGGCCACGATGGTCCCCGTCCAGAGCACCGACAGGACGGCGCCGGCGGCGACGAGCCGCCGGTACGGAGACAACCTCCGCCACGCCCGGCCAAGGACCTTCTTGGCTTCGTCGGCGTCGAGCGCCTCGTCGACTCCGACGGCTCCCATGCCGCCGCCTCCGCCGCCGCGCATCAGCTCCGCACCGTCCCCGGCTCAGCGGCGGTGTCGGTGTCGCCCTCGGCACCGGCGGAGGCGAGCACCTCTCGGTAGCGCTCGCTCGCCGCGAGCAGCTCGTCGTGGGCACCGTCGGCGATGATGCGCCCGCCGTCGAGCAGCACGACCCGGTCGGCGAGGGCGATCGTGGCCGGGCGGTGGGCGATGACGAGAGTGGTGCGGTCTCGCATGACCTCGTCGAGGGCGTCCCTGATCTCGTGCTCCTTGGTGGGGTCGACGGCCGACGTGGCGTCGTCCAGGATGAGGATGCGGGGATCGGCGAGGACGGCGCGGGCGATGGCGATGCGCTGCCGCTGGCCACCGGACAACGAGAACCCGCGCTCGCCGATCTCGGTGGCGTAGCCGTCGGGGAGCTGGCGGACGAACTCGTGGGCGCCGGAGAGCCGCGCCGCCCGCTCGACCGCCTCGTCGCTGGCGTCCGGGTCGGCGAACGCGATGTTCTGGCGGATGGTGGCGCTGAACAGGAACGTCTCCTCGAACACGATGCCGACCGCCCGGCGCAGCGTGTTGAGGCGCAGCTCCCGCACGTCGGCGCCGTCGATGCGCACGACGCCGCCGTCGACGTCGTAGAAGCGGGGGATGAGCCGGGCGACCGTGCTCTTGCCGCTGCCGGTGGCCCCGACGATCGCCACCGACTGCCCCGCCGGCACGACGAGGTCGAGGCCGTCGAGCACCGGCGTGCCGTCCCGGTAGCCGAAGCTGACCCCTTCGAGGCGCAGCTCGCCGCCGCCGGGCGGGAGCGGCTTGGCGCGTGGTGGATCGGCGATGGCGGGGGCGGTGGCGAGCACCTCGTGGACACGCTCGGCCGACGCCGCCGCCCGCTGGCCGAGGGAGACGATGAGACCGGTGGAGCGCAGTGGCCACACGAGCAGGGCGAGGTACACGTTGAACGCGACGAGCTCGCCGATCGTGAGCTCGCCCCGGAGCACCTGGTAGCCGCCGTAGCCGAGGACCACGACGAGCCCGAGGTTGGGCAGCAGCTCCATGGCCGGCAGGTAGGTGGCCC
>JBBDQT010000190.1:0-3284 GCA_040905815.1 Acidimicrobiales bacterium | reverse complement strand
GCCGGTGCCGCTCGACGAGCCGTTCGAGGCCGAGGCGAACGGCAGCGGAGCGGCTCGGGACCACCCCGGCGTCGACCAGCTCGTCGATCGCCACTGCGAGCTTCTCATCGACCCGTGTCACGAACTGTGGCATGCACTGAGCATAGCGATGTGGGATGCATGCCCGACGGTCTCACGGATCCGCAGGCGCTGTCACCGCCGCGTCGCGCCCGGTGGGCCGGACCTTCGAGCAGCTGGCGGAGGAGGGGTTCGTCGTCCTGCACGACCGACGGCGACCGGGAAGAAAGGCGAACATCGACCGCCGGCGGCCGTGTCCTCGAAGGCGGAGTGAAAGCGGACGGCTGTTGACATCTCGCCCGTTCGAGGGTCTCCGGCCCGTGACTCGCGCATCGGGTGAGTCGGACAACGCTTGGTGCGACCTTCACCCGGTGCTGCCCTCGGCTCGGTGCGAGACCATGTAGTCGATCTCCCTTGCGGCAGTCGCCCTCGCCCTTCTCGGCGTCGGCATCGGCTCGGCCGCCCACGTGGCGTCCCACGCGGTGACGAGCGACCTCGGCGGCACACCCGAGACCGACATCCCGTTCTTCACCATCCTGACCCTGCTCATGCTCAGCGCGGGCCTCTTCCGGTGGCGCGACACCATGGCGTAGGCGCGGGGGAAGGTGATGGTCCCGAGGACTGAGGGAGAACCGGTGACACATGCAGCGGATGTCGTGGTGGTCGGGGGTGGCATCGCCGGCGCCTCGCTTGCCTGCGCGCTCGCCCGCGAGGGCTTGGGCATCACCGTCCTGGAGGCGACGGTCGAGTATGAGGACCGCGTGCGGGGCGAGAGCATGCAGGCGTGGGGCGTGAACGAGGCGCGCCTGCTCGGTGTCGAGGACGTGCTGCTCCGCGCCGGCGCGCACGTCGCCCCGCTCTGGAAGCAGTACACGGAGGGTGCCGCCGAGCCCGACGACATCCCGATGTCGATCATGGTCCCCGGCGTCGACGGCGCCCTCAACCTCCGCCACCCGGACGCGTGCCTGGCGCTGGCCGACGCGGCCGCCGGCGCGGGGGCCACGGTGGTGCGAGGCGTGCGGGACGTGAAGCTCTCGGCGGGCGACCCGGTGGGGGTGTCCTACCGGGTCGGCGACGAGGTCCGGGAGGTGGCGGCCGGCTTGGTCGTCGGCGCCGACGGTCGGGCCTCCACGGTGGGCAAGCAGGCCGGCGTCTCCCTGGAGCGGGAGGAGCCGTTCACCTGGGTCGCGGGTCTGCTCCTCGACGGGCTGCACGACGTCCCCGATGACCACGACGTGATGGTGAGCGAGGGCGACCTGCTCCACCTCCTCCTCCACCAAGGCGGCGGGCGGGCCCGCGCCTACGCAGCGGTGGGGCTATCGGGGAAGCAGAGGTTCTCGGGGCGGGAGGCGACCACGCGGTTCCTCGAGGCGTGGCACCTCTCCAGCTACCCGCACGCCGCAGCCGTCGCTGCTGCGACGCCGGCAGGACCGTGCGCGACGTATCCGGGTGACGACACGTGGACCGCCGCGCCCTACTCCGACGGGGTGGTCCTGATCGGAGACGCCGCCGGGCACAACGACCCCATTGTCGGCCAGGGGCTCTCGATCGCGATGCGCGACGCCCGCCTCGTGGGCGACCTGGTGCTCGAGGGCGCTCGCACGCCGGCACAGCTGCGGCCTTACGGCGAGGAGCGCGTGGAGCGGATGCGGCGGCTGCGCCTCGTGGCCGACGTGCTCGCCGTGGTGCACGCGGAGGATGCCGACAACCGGCGCGCCCGTCGCAGGTGGTTCGGCAGGCGCATGGCCACCATGGACCCGGAGGTCTTCCCGCTCGTGATCGGCGCCTTCGCCGGACCCGAGACGATCCCGCCCGACGTCGTCGACCCCGGCATCCTCGACCGCATCCGCGGCGCCTGACCCGACCGACGCGAGGTCAACCGCACGATCTGCCGCGTCCCGGTGTGTCCGGGCTCCTCCGCGGTCGTCTTGGCGGTCTACTCGTCGGACCGGCCGACTTCGGCTTCTGACGAGGGGAGCGCTGCAGCCCCCGCCACGTCGAGGGCGGTGCGGGCGTCGTCGGCCGCCCGGCGGGCGGTGGCGAGTGCGTCCTCCTCGACGGTGAGGGTGGCGGCCGCGGCTCGGACCCGCTCCTCCGTGGCGGCCACCGCCTCGTCCGCCCGGGCCAGCTCCTCCGTCCGCCGGGACACCTCGGCGGCGAGCGCGGCGCGCTCCCGCTCGGCCGCGGCATGCCGCGCCTCCGCACGCTCGGCGTCGGCTTCCTTCAAGCTCCCATATGACTTCGGCCGCCCCCGCGCCGGGGGCGGTGCCGAGTCAGGCTCCACCCCGTCGTCCGCCAGCTGCAACCCGCCGAAGCCGAACCCGCCGGTCGCCTCGGCGGTCCTCGTGAGGCGGCCGTGGCGCAGGGAGGCGGAGTCGTCCTCGTCGAGGCTCGCCGCCTCCAGCGTCGTCCGCACCTCCTCGGCGTGCGCCCCGCCTGCGAGTGCCACGGCCGCGCCTGCCAGCGCCTTCAGGAGGGTTCGCCGCCTCGCCGTCGCCTCCCGCAGCGGCGCGGGGTCGTCGCCGCGGACCGCCGCGGCCTGGTGCTCGCGCACCTCCTCGCCGACCGCGACCAGCTCGGCGACGTCGTCGGGTCGATCCCGGGCGACCTGGTTGATGGCCCACGCCACCAGCGATGGTTTCGTCAGCCGCTTCACGGCAGGGGCCCCCTCGCGGTCGCCGTCGGCCCGGATGCTCTTGGCGAGCGTGTCCCGGGCGGCGACGAACTCGGCGAGGTCCAGCCCGTAGAGCTCGTCCACGCCGGGAAGATCGAACACGTCGTCGGGCACGACCTCAGCGTGGCGCACCCGCCCTGCCGTCGCACGCCTTCTGCCCCGCGAGCCAGGTCGATGGGTGGTTCTGCCACACGTTCGGCTGGGAGACCGAGCCTCTCCCGTTCGACGACGAGGATGAAGACGCCGACCTGCGGGTGGGTGCGGACGAGAGCGCAGAGGACGTTCTCGCCTTCTACGGGCGTGCCCGTGCCGCCGCCGACGAGGTCATCGCCGAGGTGCCGCTGGACGAGACGGGAACGGCGTGGTTCGGCAAGCCGGTGAGCATGCGCTGGGTCCTCATCCACATGGTCGAGGAGACCGCCCGCCACGCCGGCCACGACGTGACGGACGGGCCGGCCCTGGTGCGCCGCCCGGGGAGCAGGACCTCCCCTGGCTCGTCGGCGTGGCGCGTCGGATGCCGCGTCATGCGGTCACCGTTGCGCTGGCTCTCTAG
>JBBDQT010000189.1:0-20163 GCA_040905815.1 Acidimicrobiales bacterium | reverse complement strand
GGCGAAGCGTGCAGCGTGCTCACCCGACGACGGTTCCTCGGCAGCACCGGGCTCGCAGCGGCGGCGGGCCTTCTCGCAGGGAGGGGAGCCCTCGCGCAGGCCATCAGAGCCGAGGAGGAGGTCGTGCTCACCGACGTCGTCTTCGGCACGGGGATGTACCGCTACCTGCCCTTCGAGGTGCCGGCCGGGGTGAACCGGGTGTCGGTGGAGCTCACCAAGCAGGGCGATGCCGCCCTCGGCGTCGGTCTCTTCGACGAGCGGGGCCCCGAGTACCAGAGCCCCGGCTTCCGAGGTGTGTACGGCGCGGAGCGCAAAGCCTTCTTCGTCGCCGCCGACTCGGCGTCCCAGTCGTTCCTGCCGGGACCGATCCACCCGGGGACGTGGACGGTGATCGTCCCGGTGTTCCGAGCCCCAGCGCCGGTGCCCATCACCGTGCGCGTCGTGCTCGGCTACGGGCCCCAACCCATGGGCTTCCGTCCCGGCCGTGAGCAGGGCGTGGTGCGCGACGAGGCCGGCTGGTACCGCGGCGACCTGCACTGCCACACCCCCGAGAGCAGCGATGCCTTCGCGTCGGGCACCGCGTTCACGCCGACGGAGTGGGCCGGGGAGGCTAGGCGCATCGGCCTCGACTTCGCGGCGATGACCGACCACAACGTGGTCACCCAGAACCTCGACCTCGCCGCCGCAGCGGGGAAGGACGTCCTGCTCCTGCCGGGCGAGGAGATGACCAACTGGTTCCACGGCCACGCCACGGTGTCGGGCATCGAGGTCGGCGCGTGGCTCGACTGGCGGCAGCGACCGGCAGGCGTCGAGCTCGGCCCGTACGAGGCGGGCGTCCAGGACTTCTTGAAGGTGGTGGCGGACATGGGCGCCTTCGTCTCCGCCGCTCACCCCTTCGCACCAAGCGTCGGGCTGCCGTGGACGTTCTTCCCCGAGGCCGAGGTCGACCCGGCGGCGCGGACGCACTCGATCGAGGTCTGGACGGGCCACTTCCAGCCGGACGACGAGGTCGCCCTGGGCGCCTGGGACGCCATGCTGCAGCAGGGGATGCGGATCTTCGCCAACGGAGGGAGCGACCTCCATGCCCGAGACGACGCCACCTTCGAGTACCGGGCCGGCACCCCGACCACCGTCGTCTACGCCGACCGGCTCGAGAAGCGCTCGCTCGTCTCCGCCCTCCAGGCCGGGCGGTCCTTCGTCACCCGTCTGCCCGATGGCGTCGACGTGTACCTCACGGCCACCGGCGTGGACGGCCAGCGCACGTTCGTGGGGGGCGCCATCTACGGCGCCCCGACCGATACCGCCGAGGTCGAGGTGCTCGTTCGCCGGGCAGGCGGCATGCGGTTGGTGCTGTGGGCGGACGGCGCCGTGGTCTCGGTCACCGAGCTCGCCGACGACGAGGAGGTCGTCACCGCGTCGATCCCGATCGGGCCTGCCGGAGGGTACGTGCGCGCCGAGGTCCGCTCGCGGCCGGTCTTCAACCCCGGCGCGCCGCTGTCGAGCCGGCTCGACATGGAGGCGTTCACGAACCCGATCTTCCTCGTCAACGGCCCCGTGCCGCCGGGGGTGGCTCCGGAGACGGCGCCGCCCCCTGACGAGGGCGCCGGACCACCAGCAAGACCGTCGTCGTCGAGCACACCGCCGGGCAGCGGCTCCCTGCCGGCGTCGGGCGGCAGCTCGCTCCTCCTCGCCGGCGGCGCGGCGGCGGTGGTGGCCACCGCGGCGCGCGTGACGCTCACCGAGCTGGGTTGGCGGGCGTCGGCCGGCGGCGGCGACGGACTCGACCACGATGTCGTGCTCGAGGGCCAGGTCGACGAGCGCCGGCCGGACGGATCGGTGCTGCTCGGTTGCGCCGTGCCAGGACGGTGCTGCGGGCGTCACGATGCACTGGTCTCCGCCGTCGTCACCGGCATCCCCGAGGCCGACGCCGCTGTCGGCGACTGGCTGGCGGTGGTCGCCCGGTGGGTCCCCGGCACCGGGTCGCACGCCGGCGACGAGCCGGTCTGTGAGGCGTCCTCGTGGTCGCTGATCGACGATCCCCCGTCCCGCCTCGAGCTCTGAGGAAGCCGCGTGGCGAAGGTCTGGCGACGTGGTTATCCTCTTGCTCACCAGAGAGAGGAGGTGGTCCAGCTGTCAGATGCGAATGGGACCCTGGAGGTGGTTGGCCGCTAGCGCGGCCTGCTGGACCACCCTGGCGAGTCCTCGCCAACCACCGCCGATCGGTCGGGCCAGGTTCGGTCCACCTGGAGCAACGATCCGCTGATCGGTTCATCCAGTCGTTGCAGCGAAGGGAGCGCGCGAGCGCTCCCTTCGTCGCTTTCGTGGCCAAGCTCGCCTAGGTTCCCCGCCATGTCGCGGCCGAAGCAGTTCGAGGAGAACCGGTGGGTGGGCGACAAGCGCGACCAGCGCGTCCACGACCTCGACAACGCCACCGAAGCGTGCCGGATCGACGAGCTGGTGGCGGCCCAGACGTTCGTCGCGTTCGGCCCGGACACCCTGCCCGAGGCGCGGAACCGCTCCTACCGGCCCTGTCCGCACTGCGCGTCGGCACCAGCCGACTGAGCGTGCGGGTGCCCGGCGGGGCCCCGATCTCCGACAGCGGCCCGAGTCGCCGGTACCCTCGACCCCATGGAGACCGTCATCAACGCCGACGGCGTGCGCCTGGCGGCCCACGTGGCGCGCCCCTCGGCGAGCACGGCGGTCCCCGGTCGACCCGGCTTGGTCGTGTGCCACGGCTTCCCCGCAGGTCCGAAGGGCGCGGAGGCGTCCGCCCAGACGTACCCCGAGCTCGCCGACCGGATCGCCGCCGAGGCGGGCTGGACAGTGCTCGCCTTCAACTTCCGGGGCACCGGGGACTCCGAGGGCGACTTCAGCCTCGGCGGCTGGCTCGCCGACCTCCGGGCAACGGTGGGCCACCTGCTCGAGCACGAGGGCGTGGGCGGGGTCTGGCTGACGGGCGCGAGCACCGGCGGGTCCCTCGCGATCTGCGCCGCCGGTGAGGACGAGCGGGTCCGGGGCGTCGCCGCGCTCTCGGCCCGTGCCGACTTCGACGACTGGGCTGCCCACCCTCGCCGGTTCCTCGACCACGCCCGCGAGATCGGCGTGATCCGGGACCCCCGCTTCCCCGCCGACGTCGACGCGTGGACGAGGGAGCTGCGGGAAGCGAGGCCGCTCGCGCTCGTCTCCAAGCTCGCGCCCCGCCCGTTGCTGCTCGTGCAGGGCTCCGACGACGACGTCGTGCCGGCGCTCGACGCCCGTGCCCTGGCGGACTGCCACGGCAGCGCAGAGCTGCGGATCATCCAGGGCGCGGGGCACCGACTGCGCCACGACCCCCGGGCCGTCGCGGTGCTGCTGGGCTGGCTCGAGCGCCAGCGCCCCCTCGGCGCCTGACGACCCGAGCGCCTGACGGCACGAGCGCCGCATGACACCGGCGACGGGATCACCCGTCCCAGCGCGCCGGTGGCCCGCTGAGCTCGGCGAGGGAGAGGATGGCGTCGTCGGTGACGACGAACCAGTCGAGGAGCAGGACGGGGCCACGTCGGTGGAGCCGGGCCAGCCGCCGCCAGGCGGCGAGATCCGCCTCCGCCACGGTGTCGCCGTCGTCATCCCGGACCGAGACCAGGACGAGGCGAGCGCCGGCTGCATCCTCGAGCAGCACCTGCAGGCGGGCAGCGAGCTCCTCGACGCCCCAGGGACCGGGCTCGCCGTCCTCGATCGAGAGGATCACCCGGCGGTCGCCGGGGAGGTGGTCGACGATGGCGGCGAGGGTCGTGTCGGGATCGGCGTCCAACAGCTCGAGGATGACCTCGATGGCGTCGAGCGCGCAGGTGAGCGGGTGGGGGATGCGGGTGGTGGCCATGGCTGCCTCCAGGGGCTCTCGGAGCGGGCTGGGGGAAGCCGGGGCTGAACCTACCGGGGGGGTGCGACGGTCAGTCGGTCTTCGCCTTGCCTGCCGCCTTCTTGGCCCGCTTCCATGCCCGCACCTCGGCCAGCGAGGCAGGGTCGACGGCGTCGGCGACCGAGCGGCGCTGGTCGTCGGAGAACGGGTCCGCCGCCGCCTCCCAGCCCTCGGGCTGCACGCCGAGGCGCTTGCCGAGCACCGCGGCGAAGATCCGCGACTTCTCCCTGCCGAATCCGGGGAGCGCCTCGAGCCTGGCCACGAGCTCCTCGCCGGTTCTCGCTCCCGTCCAGACCGCCTCGGCCCTGCCGGCGTGGTGGTCGACGAGCGCCCGGCACAGCTCTTGGATGCGGTTGGCCATGGATGCCGGGAACCGGTGGATCGACGGCTTCTCGCGGCACGCGGCGGCGAACACGTCGGGGTCCATCGCCGCGATCTCGGCCGCGTCGAGGCCGCCGAGGCGCTGGTGCAGCTTGAGCGGCCCGGCGAACGCGAGCTCCATCGAGACCTGCTGGTCGAGGAGCATCCCGATCAGCAGCGCGAGCGGATCACGCGCTAGGAGCGCGTCGGTCTCGGGGTCGCCGGTGATGAAGAACGTGGCCTCGCCGGTCGCCATCGCGGAGACGCTATCGCCCGGCCGTCGGCCCGGAAGCCCCCGGAACGAGGAAAGGCCGGGGGAACGGGAAGGTGGCGCTGGGCCGGACGCGGGCAGGTTCAGGTCCGCAGGGGGTCGGGCGCCTCGGGGTCGATCTCGTAGCGGGCGATGGCGTCGTCGACGACCTCGTCCTTCACCTGCCCCTCGGCGGCCAGCGCCGCGAGCGTGGCGACGACGACGTGGCCGGCGTCGACCTCGAAGTGGCGGCGCAGGGCCTCGCGCGTGTCGCTGCGGCCGAAGCCGTCGGTGCCGAGCACCGAGAACGTGCCGGGAACCCAGCGGGCGATCTGGTCGGGCACCGCCTTCATGAAGTCGCTCACCGCCACGTAGGGGCCCTCGCCGGTGGCGAGCAGCTCGCTCACCCTCGGCAGGCGAGGTGCTTGGCTCGGGTGGAGGCGGTTCCACCGCTCGGCGCTGAGCGCCTCTTCCCGGAGCGCCTTGTACGAGGTCGCCGACCACAGCTCGGCGGCCACGTCGTGGTGCTCGGCGAGGAGCCGCTGGGCCTCCTCGGCGGCGAGGAAGGCGGTGCCCGAGAACAGGATCGTCGCCCGCTTGGCGGGGCCCTCCGGTGCGGCGGCGAAGCGGTACAGACCCTCGATGACGCCCTGCTGGGCGCCCTCCGGCATGGCCGGCATCGCGTGGTTCTCGTTGTAGAGGGTCAGGTAGTAGAAGACGTCCTCGCCTTCGCCGTACATGCGCCGGCAGCCGTCCTGGATGATGGTCGCCACCTCGTAGGCGAAGGCGGGGTCGTACACCTGGCAGTTCGGGACGGTGGAGGCGAGGAGCAGGCTGTGGCCGTCCTCGTGCTGGAGCCCCTCCCCGTTCAACGTGGTGCGCCCCGCGGTGGCGCCGAGGAGGAAGCCGCGGCCCCGCTGGTCCGCCAGGCTCCAGATCAGGTCGCCTACCCGCTGGAACCCGAACATCGAGTAGAAGATGTAGAAGGGCAGCATCGGGGTGTTGTGGGTGGCGTAGCTGGTGGCCGCTGCCGTGAAGCTCGCCATCGATCCCGCCTCGGTGATGCCCTCCTCGAGGATCTGGCCCGACTGCGATTCGCGGTACGTCAGCAGCAGGTCGGCGTCGACAGGCTCGTAGAGCTGTCCCTGGGCGGCGTAGATGCCGATCTCCCGGAACAGCGCGTCGAGGCCGAACGTCCGTGCCTCGTCCGGCACGATCGGCACGACGCGCTCGCCGATGCGCTCGTCGCGGACCAGGTTCCGGAGCATGCGGGCGAACGCCATCGTCGTCGACGCCGCCTGGCCGCCGGAGCCCGTGCGGAACTCGGCGAACGCCTTGTCGTCGGGCTCGGCGAGACCACGGCTGCGGCGCACGACCCGCTTGGGGAGCGAGCCGTCGAGCGCCTTGCGCCGGCCCATCATGTACTCGTGCTCCGGGCTGCCCTCTGCGGGCCGGTAGTACGGCGGGTCGCCGCCCTCCTCGATCGCTTTGTCGAGGACCTCGTCGGGGATCTCCTCCCAGAGGTGGAGGCGGTCGCGGAACACCTTGATCTGCGGCCCGGCCATCTTCTTGATCTGGTGCGTCGAGTTGCGGCCCTCCACGTCGGGTCCGAGGGTCCAGCCCTTGATGGTCTTGGCGAGGATCACCGTGGGGCTGCCCTCGTGCTCGGAGGCGGCCTTGTAGGCCGCGTAGAGCTTGCGGTAGTCGTGGCCGCCGCGGGGGAGAGTGCGGAGCTCGTCGTCGGTCAGGTGCTCCACCAGCTTGCGGAGCCGGGGGTCCGGGCCGAAGAAGTGCTCCCGGATGTAGGCGCCCGACTCGACGGAGTACTTCTGGAACTGCCCGTCGACGGTGGTGTTCATCTTCTCGAGCAGCACGCCGTCCTTGTCGCGGGCCAACAGCTCGTCCCACTTCGTGCCCCACACGACCTTGAGCACGTTCCAGCCTGCCCCCCGGAAGACCGCCTCGAGCTCCTGGATGATCTTGCCGTTGCCGCGCACCGGCCCGTCGAGGCGCTGCAGGTTGCAGTTCACGACGAACACGAGGTTGTCGAGCCGCTCGCGAGCGGCGATCGAGAGGGCACCGAGCGACTCGGGCTCGTCGCACTCGCCGTCGCCGAGGTAGCACCACACCGTGCTCTGGGACGTGTCCGCGATCCGGCGGTTCTGGAGGTAGCGGTTGAAGCGGGCCTGGTAGATCGCGTTGATGGGCCCGAGGCCCATGGACACGGTCGGGAACTCCCAGAAGTCGGGCATGAGCCGGGGGTGGGGGTAGCTGGAGAGGCCGCCGCCGCCGACCTCCTGGCGGAACCCATCGAGCTGGCTCTCGGACAGGCGGCCCTCGAGGTAGGCGCGGGCGTAGACCCCCGGCGCGCCGTGGCCCTGGAAGAAGACCTGGTCGCCGGCGAGACCGTCGTCCTTGCCCTTGAAGAAGTGGTTGAAGCCCACCTCGTAGAGGGCCGCGGAGCTGGCGAACGTGGCGAGGTGGCCGCCGATGCCCTCGGCCCGCTTGTTGGCCCGCACGACCATCACCGCCGCGTTCCAGCGGATGAAGGCACGGATGCGGCGCTCGATGTCCTCGTCACCGGGGAACCAGGCCTGCTCCTCGGGAGGGATCGTGTTGATGTAGGGCGTGGAGACGGTGGCGGGGAACCCGACCTGCAGCGCCCGGGCACGCTCGAGCAGCTTCGCCACGAGGAAGCGCGCCCGCGCCTTGCCGTTCGCGTGCACGACCGCGTCGAGGCTGTCGAGCCACTCTTCGGTCTCCGCCTTGTCGATGTCGGGCACCTGTTGCACGAAGCCGTCGAAGATCATGCCGCCATGCTCGCAGCACTTGGCCCGGACTGCTCAACATCCGGGAACATCGTCCCGACGGCGGTAGGGTCGCCGCCTCGTGGGGACGACGGCGTACACCGATGGGGCGTGCCAGGGGAACCCGGGACCGGGCGGCTGGGCGTGGGCGGTGCCCGGTGGGCGCTGGGCGAGCGGCGCCGAGGCGGCGTCGACCAACCAGCGCATGGAGATCAAGGCCGCGCTCGATGCGGTGGAGTCGCTCGACGGCCCCCTCCTCGTCGTCAGCGACTCCACTTACGTCGTCAACTGCTTCCGGGACCGGTGGTGGGCGGGATGGATCGCCCGCGGGTGGGTCAACAAGGCGAAGAAGCCGATCGCCAACCAGGACCTGTGGAAGCCCCTCATCGAGCTCGTGAACAGCCGCGGGGACGTGACGTTCAGCTGGGTGAAGGGCCACTCCGGTGACACGATGAACGACCTCGTCGACCGGCTGGCGGTGGAGGCCGCCGCCCGCCAGCAGGGTCGCTCCGGGACCGGGGACCCCGGCCCGCTCGGTCCGGCGGACGTCGTACGTCCTGGTTCCGTCGAAGCACCAGCGGGCGCGCTGGCCGTCCCGGTCGGCCACCTCGTCGCCGTCGGTGGACATCGGCCGCCAGGCCTCGGCGGGTTCGACGACAACCCCGTCGCCGACGGCGCCCGCCGCAAGCTCCGAGAGGTGCTCGAGGCGAAGGCGACGTTGCACCCCGACCTCATCGTCCTCACCGGCCTCGGCCTCGGCGCGGAGCAGCTCGCCGCGGAGGCGGCCGCCGAGGCGGGTGTCCCGTACGTCGCGGTCCTCCCGTTCCCAGAGCCGGACGTTCCCTGGCCGGCGACGAGCAAGGCGCGCTTCCGGTCGCTGCTCGAGGGCGCCGCCGGCCGGGTGGTCCTTGATCCCACGGCCCCGTCGACGAAGCAACGCGCAGGGGCGGCCCTCGGCCGGCGGGACGCCTGGCTGGCTCGTAACGCGGACGAGGCGATCGTCGTGTGGGACCGGGACGACCGCGACGTCGGCCGGCTCGTCCGGTCCTACGAGGACCACCTCGGCGAGACCGAGGTGTGGGTGGTCGAGCCGTAGCCCGTCCTGACCACGAACACCGTGGTCGGTAACGGCGCGAGTCGCCCACCCGCGCTCAAGGTCGGCGCCGCCCGCGCCGTTGTCCTAGCCGACGGGAACCGATCGGACCGGAGGACAGGGTGGCAGCAACGAAAGCGGCAGTGCGTGGGTGGTTGCCACAGGGCAACACGCTCGATGTCGAGGCGTTCGCCGAGCGCCACCTGCTCCTGCGGGCATTGCTCGCCCTCCACGTCCCCGCCCTCGCCGCGTTCGCCGTGCTCCAGGGTGTCACGCCCCTCGGCGCCGCCGCCGCGGTCGTCCTGCCCGTCGTGTGCGTCTTCGCGGCCTCCGTCTTCCGCGACCGCCGTGTCCAGGCCGTCTTCACCACCGTCGGCTTCCTCTGGTGCTCAGCTGCCCTCGTCCACCTGTCGGGGGGCATGGTCGAGGCCCACTTCCACTTCTTCATCGTGGTCGGCCTCGTGGCGCTCTACCAGGACTGGCCCCCGTTCCTCTTCGCCATCGGCTTCTCCGTCGTGAGCAACGGCGTCGCCGGCCTGGTCGACCCTGCATCGGTGTACAACCACCCGAGCGGGCAGGCGAACCCCTTGCTGTGGGCCCTCATCGAGGGCGGCGCCCTGGTGGCCGCCAGCGCCACCCAGGTCCTGTTCTGGCGGGCCACCGAGCGCTCCCAGGCCAAGGCTGCTGGCCTGGCCAGCGACCTCGTCCTCTCCGAGCAGCAGTCGGCCCAGCGCGCCTCGGTATCGGAGCTGTTCGTCAACCTCGCCCGACGGAACCAGAGCCTCCTCGACCGCCAGCTCGCCCTCATCGACGACCTGGAGCAGGGTGAGCGCGACCCGGACGCCCTCGCCGAGCTGTTCAAGCTCGACCACCTCGCGACCCGGATCCGGCGCAACGCAGAGAGCTTGCTCGTGCTCTCCGGCGAGGAGCCGTCCCGTCGCTGGGGCGCACCAGTCGCGCTCGCCGAGGTGGCTCGTGCCGCCGTGGCCGAGGTCGAGGACTTCACCCGGGCGAACATCGCCGTGGACGACGACGTCGCCGTGTCCGGGAGGGCGGTGGCCGACCTCGCCCACCTCCTCGCCGAGCTCATCGAGAACGCCACCGCGTTCTCGCCGCCGACGACCCCCGTGCAGGTCCGTGGGCGCCGGGCGAGGGACGGTCGTTGCCTCATGACCGTCGAGGACCGTGGCATCGGCATGTCCCTGCCCGAGCTCGCCGCCGTCAACGAGCGCCTCGCCTCGCCCCCCGAGGCCGACGTCGACCTCGACCGCCGCCTGGGCTTCCGCGTCGTCTCCCGACTCGCCGCCCGGTACGGCGTGCGCGTCGCGCTGGCCGAGACACCCGGTGGCGGTGTCACCGCGGTCATCGAGATCCCCGCCGAGCTGGTGGCCGCCCCCGGCGGCTCCCTCGTCGGCGCCATCACGTCGGTTGCCGCCGCCCCTGCCCCCGCGGCGTCGACTCCGGACACGTCGCCCGTGGCGCCGGCCTCTGTTGCCCCGGCCCCCATGGCGCCGGCTCCGGCCGCTGCAGAGCCCCTCGCACCTGTCCTACCGGTGCGCCAGCCCGCCGCACCGGCGTCGCCCCCGCCTGCCTCGGTGCCCGCTCCGGTGCTCGAGCCGGTCGCGGCCCCCGAAGCGCTGCCGACTCGCCAGCCCGCCACTGTCTTCCCTCCGGTCCAGCACGTGGCCGCTGCCGCCGAGCCTGTCGTGGCCGCAGAGCCAATGCCGACCCGCCAGCCCGCCCCACCGGTCGCGATGCCCGAGGACGACCCCGCCACTGCTGAGCCGGCCGCCGTCCTCCCGGCGCTGCCGACCCGCGTGCCCGGTGCCGCCGCACCGGTGCCCAGCGCCCGGCCGTCACCGGCCCGCACCGCTCCGGCACCGCCGCCGCCGCCATCCGGTGCCCCGGCTGCGACCCCACCGGTGGCTCCGGCCGGCGGCGGGGTGACCCTGCCGAAGCGCACGCCTGCGGCCACCACCTGGCCGGCGCCACCTCGACCGAACGTCACCGGAGGTCTGCCCTTCCGCCCGCCCGTCACGCCCCCCGGTCCCGCCGACGGCGCCAAGCCCGCCGCTGCCCGCACCCCGGAGCAGGCCAGGCTCCTGCTGTCCCGGTTCCAGTCTGGCCAGACAGCCGGTCGGTCGGCTGCCGACGCCAGACGGGACAACCTCGCCGTCAGCGCCAGCACCGTCGACCTGACGACCCCCGAGGAGGAGCGGTGAGCACGACAGAGACGTCCGTCAGCGATCTGAGCTGGCTGGTCGCCAGCTTCACCGAGAAGGTCCCGGGTGTCGCAAACACCGTGGTCGTCAGCTCCGACGGGCTGCTCCTCGCCATGTCGAGCGGCCTCGACCGGGTGAGCGGCGACCAGCTCGCAGCAGTCGCCTCCGGCATCACGAGCCTCACCAACGGCGGGTCGGCCTGCTTCGACGGCGGCGTCGTGAACCAGGTCATCGTCGACATGGAGCGCGGCTTCCTGTTCGTGACCTCGATCAGCGACGGCTCCTGCCTCGCCGTGCTCGCCGCTCCGGGTTGCGACATCGGCCTCATCGGCTACGAGATGGCGCTGCTCGTCTCCCGCGTGGGCGACGCCCTCACCCCCGCCCTGCGGGCGCAGCTGCAGGCGGCGCTGCCGCTGTGACGGAGCCCAACGCCTCGCCGCGCAACCTCCTCGTGCGCCCGTACGCCGTGACCGGCGGCCGCACCCGCTCGCGCCCCGTCGACCTTCCGCTGGAGACCCTCGTGACGACGACCGACGAGGGACACCGCTCCCTCACCTCCTTGAAGTTCGAGTGCCGCTCGATCGCCACCCTGTGCCGGGAGCCGGTCTCGGTCGCCGAGGTCGCCGCCCGCGTGGGCGTACCGCTCGGCGTCGCACGGGTCCTGGTGGGAGACATGACCGATGACGGCCATCTCGAGGTGCACCTCCCCGGTGGCAGTGAGCGCCCCGACGTGGTCCTCCTCGAGCGCGTGCTGGACGGCCTCCGTGGCATCTGAGCTGATCGTCCCCGGGCAAGCGGCCACCGTCGCTGCCTCCCGCCCCGCCCCGATCCCCGCGAAGATCGTCGTCGCCGGCGGCTTCGGCGTGGGCAAGACGACGTTCGTCGGCGCAGTCTCGGAGATCCCCCCGCTCACCACCGAGGCGGCGATGACGTCGGCGTCGGTCGGCGTCGACGACCTCGGCGCCGTGTCGACCAAGACGACCACCACGGTGGCGATGGACTTCGGCCGCATCTCGCTCGGCGCCGACCTGATCCTCTACCTCTTCGGCACCCCCGGCCAGGACCGGTTCTGGTTCATGTGGGACGACCTGTCACGCGGCGCCATCGGCGCCGTGGTCCTCGTCGACACCCGGCGCCTCGCCGACTGCTTCGGTGCGGTCGACTACTTCGAGCAGCGGGGCGTGCCGTTCCTCGTCGCCGTCAACTGCTTCGACGGCACCGCCTCCCACGGGGCAGCCGAGCTGCGGGAGGCGCTCAGCCTGTCGCCGGACGTCCCGGTGCTGCGCTGCGACGCGCGCAACCGCGACTCCACCAAGGCGGCGCTGATCGCTCTCGTGCAGCACGCCCTCCTCCGGGCCTCGGCAGGCTGAGCGCGGTGCCGGTGAACGCGCCCGTCGCCCCCCTCGTGGGATCGCTCGCCGACTTCCCCGTCGACCGGGTGCTGGAGCTCATCTCGGCCGGCGGTCGCAGCGGCAGCTTCCGCGTGGCGGGGGCGATGCCCCTGCACCTCGTCGTCCTCGACGGGGCGGTCGGCCCCGGGAGCGAGGAGGCCACGGGCCGGGACGACGTCGTCCAGGCGCTCTTCCACCTGGCGCTCGTGGGTGACGGTGACTTCTCGTTCGAGCCCGGCCCGGTGGAGGGATCCGTCCCACCCTGGTCGTTCGACGACCTGCTGCGCGACGTCACCGACCGGGTCGACCGGTGGCGTCACATCGGCGAGGTGCTCCCGTCTCTCGACGTCATCGTCCGCGTCCGCTCCGTCGACACCCACGGTGAAGCGCTCGACCTGGCGCGGGTGAGCTGGAACGTGGCGGTGGCGCTGGATGGCTCCCGCTCTGTGCGCGACGTCGCCATGCTGCTCGGTGGCGACGCCTTCGCCATCATGGAAGCCGTGCACGGGCTGATCACCCGGGACCTGGCCGAGGTCGTGCCCACCGATCCGGTGGACTGAGCGACACGCATCTCTCCTAGGGTCGCCGCGGTGCGCGCAGGTGCCGACACCGGAGGGACCTTCACCGATGTCGTCGCCGACGACGGCACCATCGCAAAGGTGCCGTCGACCCCGCAGGACCCCAGCCTCGCCGTGCGCCAAGGTATCGACGCCCTCGCCAGAGGCGGCGCTTCCACCTTGGCCCACGGCACCACGGTGGCGACGAACGCGCTGCTCGAGCGGCGTGGTGCCTTGGTGGCGCTCGTGACGACGAGGGGCTTCGCCGACGTGATCGAGATCGGGCGCCAGGACCGCCCGTCCCTCTACGA
This sequence comes from Acidimicrobiales bacterium, assembly GCA_040905815.1. Taxonomy (GTDB): domain Bacteria; phylum Actinomycetota; class Acidimicrobiia; order Acidimicrobiales; family CADCSY01; genus CADCSY01. Next base: position 7,274 of record JBBDQT010000189.1, on the reverse strand, counting down.
CCAGTCGGTCGACCGCCCGGCGCCCCTTGTGCCACGCGACCGGCGACTGGAGGTGGGAGGCCGGCTGAGCGCCGACGGCACCGAGCTCGAGGCTCTCGACCCGGCCGACGTTCCCGACGTGCCGGCCGGCACCGAGGCGGTCGCCGTCTGCCTGCTCCACGCCGATCTGGACCCGTCGCACGAGCAGCTCGCGGCGGAGGTGCTGCGGGGCCGGGGCCTCGACGTCACCGCGAGCCACGAGGTGAGCCCCGAGTTCCGGGAGTACGAGCGCACGAGCACGACCGTCGTCAACGCCTACCTGCGTCCCCGCTGCCGGACCTACCTGCGGTCGCTCGGCGACACCGCCGACGAGGTGCTCGTCCTCACCTCCGCCGGCGGTCTCGTGCCCGCCGCCGATGCCGCCGAGGTACCCGCGTCCCTGCTCCTCTCCGGTCCGGCCGGTGGCGTCCGCGCCGGCGCCGCGGTGGCCGTTGCGGTGGGGTGGCCGGACGCCATCACCTTCGACATGGGCGGCACGAGCACGGACGTGTGCCTCGTGCGCGACGGCGAGCCGGAGCCGGCGGCCCAGCGCACGGCGGGCGGGCTGCCCGTGCGGCTGCCCTCGCTCGGCATCCACACCATCGGGGCCGGTGGTGGCTCCCTCGCGTGGATCGACAGCGGCGGGGCGCTGCGGGTGGGCCCCGAGTCGGCCGGCGCGGTCCCGGGTCCGGCCTGCTACGGCCTCGGGGGCGAGAGGCCCACGGTGACCGATGCCGACCTCGTCCTCGGGCGCATCCCGGGTGGCTCGCCACTTCCCGGCCTCGGCGCGCTCGACCTGAGCGCCGCCGAGGGAGCTCTCGGCGGCGCAGGTGTCGACGCCGCCGGCGTGGTGGCCGTCGTCGACGCCGAGATGGAGCGCGCGCTGCGGGCCGTCTCGGTCGCGAGGGGCGTGGATCCTCGGGGCCTCGCGCTCGTGGCCTTCGGCGGGGCGGGCCCGCTCCACGCGTGCGCGCTGGCGGAAGCCCTGGACATGCCGGTCGTGATCGTCCCGCCCCGCGCCGGCGTGCTCTCAGCGGTGGGCCTGCTCTGCTCGCCCATGCAGCGCGACGTGGTGCGGTCATGGCCCACCCCCGGCGACCACGAGGGGCTGGAGGAGGCGCTCGTCGCCGTCGCAGCCGACGCGCTGGGTGCGCTCGCCGGAGGTCCGGGCAGTCCCGAGGCGGACGATGCGGGAGCCGGAGCTGCGGTGGTCGAGACGTCGCTCGACTGCCGGTACGCGGGCCAGAGCCACGAGCTCACCGTCGCCGACCTCGAGTCGTTCCCCGAGGCGCACCTGGCCAGGAACGGCTACCAGCGGCCCGGCGCGCCGATCGAGGTGGTTGCCCTCCGAGCCCGGGCAACGACTGCCGCTCCGCTCGAGGTGACCGACCTCCCGGCGCCGCCGGCGCGGCAGGCGGTGGCCGGTCCGGCGGTCGTGGCAGAACCCGACTGCACGATCTGGGTGGCCGACGGCTGGCGCGCCGACCCCGGGCCGGCCGGAGCCCTGCTCCTCACGAGGGGACGGTCGTGAGCCTCGACCCCGCCGACCTGCAGATCCTCATCTCCCGGCTCACGGGCGTCGCCGAGGAGATGGGCGAGGTGCTGCGCCGGGGTGCCTCGAGCCCCAACATCAAGGAGCGGGCCGACTGCTCCGCGGCGCTGTTCACGCCGGCGGGGGAGCTCGTCGTCCAGGCGGAGCACATCCCGGTCCACCTCGGGTCGATGCCCGCGTCGGTCAAGGCCGCGATCGACGTGATCGGCGCCGGCGGCATCGAGCCCGGCGAGCAGATCTTGCTGAACGACCCGTACGCGGGCGGCACCCACCTCAACGACGTGACACTCGTCGCGCCGTGCCACGTCGGCGGGCGCCTCGTCGGCTGGGCGGCGAACCGGGCGCACCACGCCGACCTCGGAGGGATGGTTCCCGGTTCGATCCCGCCGGACGCGACGGAGATCCACCAGGAGGGGCTGCGCATCCCTCCCGTGCGCCTCACGCCGGAGGTCGTCGCCATCCTCGTGGCGGCATCCCGCACGCCCGACGAGCGCCGCGGCGACCTCGACGCCCAGCTCGGCGCCAACGCCCTCGGCGTCTCGCGCCTCGCCACGTTCTCCGACGCTCCCCTCGACGAGGTCACGGCCTACGGCGAGCGGCGCATGCGGTCCACCCTCGCGGCGCTGCCCGACGGCGCCTGGCGCTTCGCCGACGTGTTGGACTCCTCCGGGCCAGCGGCCCGCCAGCAGCACCCGGTGGACGTGGTCGTCGAGATGACGGTGGCGGGCGAAGAGGTGACCTTCGACTTCACCGGCTCGGCGCCCCAGCAGCCCGGGAACGTCAACGCCGTCGAGGCGGTGACGATCAGCGCGGTCGCCTTCGCACTCCGCTCGGCCACCGACCCGACGATCCCGGCGAACGGGGGTGCCATGCGTCCCGTCACGGTGGTCGCGCCTGCCGGCACGGTCGTCGCGGCCCGCTTCCCCGCCGCCGTCGGCGCCGGCAACGTCGAGGTCAGCCAGAGGGTGGCCGACGTCTGCCTCGGGGCGCTCGCCCAGGTGGTCCCCCACAACGTGGGTGCGGCAGGGCAGGGCACCATGAACAACGTCCTGATCGGCGGTGACGGGTGGGTGTACTACGAGACCGTCGGCGGCGGCCAGGGCGGCCGACCGACCGGAGCTGGCCAGTCGGGGATCCAAACGACGATGACCGACACTGCCGACGAAGGACACCAGCCAGCGCCGTGCCGCCCCGGCCAGTCGGGCATTCACACGGCGATGACGAACACCAAAAACACCCCGATCGAGGCGCTCGAACGCCACTATCCGATGCGGGTGCTGCGGTACCGGCTGCGGCACGGGAGCGGTGGCGTCGGGCTCTGTCACGGGGGCGAGGGCATCGAGCGGGACTTGCAGATGCTGGAAGACGTGACGGTGTCGCTCATCACGGAACGACGGGTGTCCCGCCCCTGGGGCCTCGTCGGCGGCGAGCCTGCTGCCCCGGGTGAGAACTGGTTGCTGCCTGGCGGCGACGAGGGCCGAGCGGAGCGGCTGCCGGACAAGTGCACCATCCGGATGAAGGCCGGCGACGTGCTGCGAATGCTCACGCCGGGCGGAGGCGGGTGGGGTCCCGTCCGATAGGGGCGTACGGCACGCGGCCGGCACGCGGTGCCATCCACGATGTGGCGCCAGGCGGCCGGTACCTTCCGAGCCGGTGAGCGTGATCAGTGAGATCGGTGAGATGTGCGATGTCGAGCTGGCGGACGTCGAGGAGGCTGTAGGGCGACAGTCGTTCGACCGTGGCCGCACCTACGCCCGTGGCGGCCGCGTGGCCAGGGTCGAATGGGACCCGGACGACGACACGCTGACCGGCTCGGTGGTCGGTCACGGTGCTCTCTACCGGACCACTGCGTACTTCGCGCCTGACGTCGGCGGGGCGCTGGCCTTCGAGGAGGGCGAGTGCACGTGCCCGGTGGCCTACAACTGCAAGCACGTTGCCGCGATCGTCGTCGCCGCCAGCGCTCTCGGCGGGCGCCGGCCAGGTCGCCGACCGCCCGCACCCCGCGGGCGCACCGTGGCTCCGGAGCGCCAGTCGTGGGAGACGCCGCTGCGGGCCCTGATCGAACGGCCCTCGGCGTCGACCGACACGGGTGCCCCGGTCGCCATCGAGCTGGTGCTGCAACCGGGAGGCGTGCCCGAGCGCGGCGGGCTGCGCCTCCTCGCGCGCCTGATGCGACCGGGGACGCGCGGTGGCTGGGTCAACGGTTCGCTGTCGTGGGGTGGACTCGATTCGTGGCACGTCCAGCGAAACGGGCTACGCCCTGATCACCTGGCGCTGGTGCGCGAGCTGCACGCTGCGCACCGTTCTCGGCAACAACGGGCGTCCTACTTCAGCTATGGGAGCCCTGGAACGGAGAAGACGCTCGACCTGAGCGAGTGCGGCGCCCAGCTGTGGTCCCTGCTGGACGAGGCGGCTGGGATCGGGCTGTCGCTCGTCCACGCACGACCTGCCTTGGGCGAGCTGCCCCGCGCCACCCGCGGCGAGGTGCTGATCGACGTCACCCGGCCGGCAGGCACCGATGCGGAGGTACACGCTCGGCTGCGGGAGGACGGCGCCGACCCCGGTGGCTTCGAGCCGGCGCTGTTCCTGGGCGCGACCGGTCACGGGGCCGTGTGCGTCGACGCGCCGGGCGATCTGGCGGCCAGCCGCTTGCGCCTGGTGCGACTCGCTCGGCCGGTCGCCCCGGGGCTGCGTCGGATGCTGCTCGACGGCGCGCCGGTGCGGATCCCTGAAGGCGACCTCGCCCGCTTCTCCGAGGACGTGTGCCCCGCCCTGCAGCGGATCGCGACGATGGTGTCATCGGACGCGTCGTTCACACCACCAGAGGTGTCGCCGCCCTCGCTCGTCCTGCGGGCCCGCTACGGCGACCGGCACGCCGTCGACCTCGGATGGGAGTGGGCGTACCAGGTCGGCGAGACCACGCGGCACGTACCACTGGCGAGCCACGACGCTGAGGCCGGGCTGCGCGACCTCGATGCCGAGCGGGCGATCGTCGCCGACACGGTCATCGGCGGCAGCGCCTTGGAGCGCGCCGGGCTGCTCGACGACCACGGACGACCCACGGCGGGCCAACCCGTCGTGCTGGTCGGCCTCGACAGCATGCGCTTCACCACCGAAGAGCTGCCTCGGCTCGCCGGGCTGCCGGCCATCGCGGTCGAGATCGAGGGTCAGCCCGGCGAGTACCGAGACGTCGGGGACTCGCTCGAGATCGGCGTGTCCACCGCCGAGATCCATGGCGAGCGGGACTGGTTCGACCTCGGCGTGACGATCACCGTCGAAGGCCGCGAGCTCCCGTTCGCGGAGGTGTTCGTGGCGCTGTCGAGCGGCGAGCCGCTCATGTTGCTCGACGACGGTGCGCACTTCTCGCTGCTGGAGCCTCGACTGCAGTCACTGCGGGAGCTCATCGACGAGGCACGCTCGCTCGTCGACTCGCCGTCGGCGCCGTTGCGCATCAGCCGCTACCAGGCCGGCCTCTGGGCCGAGCTTGCCGCGCTCGGCGTCGTGACCGAGCAGGCACAGGCGTGGCAGCGCCAGGTCAGCGCACTGCTCGAGCTGGATGCCATCGCCGAGCACGAGCTGCCGCCGACGCTGGTCGCCGACCTCCGCCCGTACCAGCGCGAAGGCTTCGGGTGGCTCGCGATGCTCTGGGACCTGGGTCTCGGCGGGATCCTCGCTGACGACATGGGTCTTGGCAAGACGCTGGAGGTGCTCGCGCTGCTCTGCCACGTCCATGACCGCGACCCAGAGGTCGGGCCGTTCCTCGTGGTGGCACCGACGAGCGTGGTGTCCGGCTGGGTCGGCGAGGCAGCACAGTTCGCCCCCAAGCTGAACGTCGAGGCCGTGACCGACACGCTGGCGAGGTCGGGGCGCGCCATGGCCGAGATCGCCGCCGCCGACGTGGTCGTCACCACGTACACCCTGCTCCGGCTCGACGCCGACACGTACGGCTCCGTGGACTGGGCGGGGGTGATCCTCGACGAGGCGCAGTACGTCAAGAACCACCAAGGGAAGACGTACCGCTGCGTTCGCGAGCTTGCCGCACCGTTCAAGCTCGCGCTCACGGGCACGCCGATGGAGAACAACCTGATGGAGCTGTGGTCGCTGCTCTCCATCACCGCGCCCGGGCTGTTCCCCGACCCGAAGAGCTTCGCTCAGCAGTACGCGCGGCCGATCGAGCGCGGCGGCGACGGCGAGCGGCTGGCGCGCCTGCGCCAGCGGATCAGGCCGCTCGTCAAGCGCCGTACGAAGGAGCTGGTCGCCGGCGACCTGCCGGCCAAGCAGGAGCAGATCCTCGAGGTGGACCTCCACCCGCGCCATCGCAAGCTCTACGACACCCATCTCCAACGCGAGCGCCAGCGGGTCCTCGGGCTCCTCGGAGACTTCGACCGCAACCGCTTCACGATCCTGCGCTCGATCACGCTGCTGCGTCAGCTCAGCCTGCACGCCGGCCTGGTCGACGACCGCCATGACGCTGTCCCGTGTGCGAAGCTCAGCGCCCTCACCGAGCAGCTCGGCGACGTCATCGGCGGTGGCCACCGGGCCCTCGTGTTCAGCCAGTTCACCTCCTTCCTCGCCAAGGTCCGCACGTCCCTCGACCGGGAGGGCATCGGCTACTGCTATCTGGACGGCCGGACGCGCAAGCGCGAGCGCGTGCTCGATCGCTTCCGAACCGGCGATGACCCCGTGTTCCTGATCAGCCTGAAGGCCGGCGGGTGCGGCCTGAACCTGACGGAGGCCGACTACTGCTTCCTCCTGGATCCCTGGTGGAACCCGGCCACCGAGAGCCAGGCGATCGACCGTACGCACCGCATCGGCCAGACACGTCCCGTGATGGTGTACCGCATGGTCGCCCGCAACACGATCGAGGAGAAGGTCGTCGCCCTCGCCCGCCGCAAGGCCGCCCTGTTCAGCGGGGTGATGGACGAGGGGGACCTGTTCGCGAGCAGCCTCACGGCCGACGACATCCGCACGTTGTTCACGTAGCGACTCCGCGCCGGAGCGCCGGAGCGGCGGAGCGGCGGAGTCGAGCGCGGACGGGCGGTCGCAGAGTGCATGCAAGTTGCTAGCCTTGTGCAACATGAAGACCCTCTACCTTCGGAACGTGCCTGATGACGTCGGCCGGCGCCTGGCGATGCTCGCCGCGAGGGATGGGTTGTCGGTGTCGGCGTACGCGGTTCGCGAGCTGGCAGAGATCGCTCGGCGAGCGGACAACCCCAGCTTGCTCGGCGGGCTGCCAGATCTCGGCGTCTCGGCTGAGGACGTCGTCGCAGACTTGGACGCCGCCCGCGCTCGTCGGTGATCGTCGTCGATGCCTCAGCGGCGGTGCTCGGCCTGCTCAATGACGGCGACGCGCGCCGCGTGCTCGCATCCGAGAAGTCGCAGTGCCCCACCTCGTCGACTCGGAGATCGCGCACGCACTGCGATCGCAGGTGTCTCGAGGAACGGTGACCGACACCGATGCGCGTTCCGCACTGGACCGGTGGGCACGGCTCGGCATGCGGCGATTCGCTGCCCTTGGCTTGCTCGGTCGCCTGTGGGACCTGCGCCAGAACTTGACCGCCTACGACGCCACGTATGTCGCGCTGGCCGAGGCGATCGGTTGTGACCTCCTCACCGCCGATCGGCGCCTGGCGAGCGCGCCCGGACCCAGGTGCCCGATGGTGGTCGTCCGCTGCTGAGCGGTGTCCACACCGTTGACCAACAC
>JBBDQT010000188.1:17008-20171 GCA_040905815.1 Acidimicrobiales bacterium | reverse complement strand
CATAGCCGGCGATCGGGAGACGGCACCTTCGTGACGCTCGCCAACCGCGAGATCGATCGTCCGGGCAGCCGACCACCAACCCCAAGAAGGGGTGTGCGTCCTCCTCGACCTCGCCGGCCACCCCTTCTGCCTCTTCCTCGGCGAGGTCTGAGGAGCGGCGTCCGCCTACGCGCGCAGGATCAGCAGGTGCTGGCCGCCTCCGGGCTCGATCTCCGTCGTCACGTCCAACCCGGGCTCCAGCCGCGAGATGCGGTCGACCAGCCAGGCACCGGCTGTCTGTGCGTCGTCGAGGCTGGGGCACCGGGCGACGGCCTCGCGCCCACCCTTGCGCCCGAGCCGCTCGACGGTGGGGATGATCGGTGCCGGGTCGACCACGAAGAGGTGATCGGGCCATACCACGACCGGCTCGGTGGCGCCCTTGCCGGTGTTGCAGGCGCGGTGGGCGAGGCGCTCCTGACGGGGTCCACCGCCGCGCTTCTTACTCGCCTTCGCCTTGGCCTTCGTCTCCCGCGTGTCGATGCTCGGGCCGCGATCGTCGTTCACGGACAGCTCCGGGTCGACGGCTTCGTCGCACAGCCAGCAACGCCAGTCGTCGGCGTCGCCAACCTCCTCCAGGCGGCTCACGTCACCGGCGACGGCCGCGAGCCTCGGATGAGCGTTCCTGGGCAGCGCACCGTCCACCCGATCTCGTCGACGATCGTCCGACCCCTGATCACCAGCTCGTGCACCCGCTGTCCCCTGGCTCGACTGATCCCATCGTAGGGGGAGGTTCCGCCGGACGAGCCGATGGAGAATCGCGCATCTTGATGCTAGATTGGGCGCATGAGGACGACGTTCACGCTCGACGATGACGTCGCCGCGGAGGTCGAGCGGCTCAGGCGCCAGGAGGGGCTCGGCCTCAGCGAGGCGGTCAACCACCTGATCCGCGCCGGCCTCGCGCAACCGGCACGGCGCGCCCGGTACCGCCATCGCAGCGCCGACCTCGGGCTGAAGGTCGACGTGACCGACATCGGCGCCGTGCTGGACCTGCTCGACGACGTCTGATGCTCCTCGACGCCAACCTCCTGCTGTACGCCGTCGACACCCGCAGCCCCCACCACGAGGTGGCCGCCGGCTGGCTCGAGGACGTGCTCAACGGCGACCGCAGAGTCGGGCTCCCCTGGCAGACGATCGGCGCCTTCGTCCGCATCGCCACCCACCCGCGGGTGACGGAGCGCCCACTCACCGCCGAGCGGGCGTGGGGTTACGTCACCGCCTGGCTCGCGGCGGGACCGACGTGGATCCCGCCGGCGAGCGAGCGAACCGCAGCGGTCCTCACCGAGCTCGGCACCCGCCTGGGCGTCACCGCCAACCTGGTCCCCGACGCCCAGCTCGCGGCGCTCGCGCTCGAGCACGGCTTGGTGGTGCTCAGCGCAGACACCGACTTCGGTCGCTTCCCGGGCGTGCGCTGGGAGAACCCGATCGCAGCCCACGGCTGACCTCGGTCGTCTCAGCGCGCGAGCAGCGCGGCCGCCTCTCGGGCGACACCGGCGTGGCCAGCCGCCTCACCCTGCTCCCGAGCGGCCTCCAGCACCTCGGGTGCGCGTCGGTCTCCGAGATCCAGGAGGAGCCTGCCGCGTTCGAGCTCGGTCCTGGCCATCCAGCCACGAGCACCAAGCCGCTCGTGCAGCCGGTGGGCGGCGCCGAAGTGCCGCTCCGCGTCCTCCACGCGGCCGCTCACCGCCTGGACGACACCGATGTAGTGGTCGATCGCCGGCAGCACCGCGACACCGCAGTTGGCGAGCATGCCCGTCATCGGCTCCAGGAGCCGCTCGATGACCGGCGCCCCACGCACATCGCCGAGCAGCCGGCACGTGTCCGCCGCCCACGCCATCCCGGTCGTCCAGACGAGGTCGCGCGGGAGGTTCGCGAACTGCTGCTCGATGAACGGCTCGTACAGCACACGGGCGCCATCGACGTCTCCCGTCATGGCCAGCCACCGGGCGAGCGTCAGCTGCCACGTCGGGATCCCGGTGCGCTCGAGCTCGGTGTGGGCGACCGGGATCAGCTCGTGGCCGCGGCCCTGGATGTCGAGGGCCATGGCGTACTGGGGGGCGAACCAGTTCCCTGCATCCGCCTCACCGGCTTCTTGTCCGAGGGCGTGGGCGTGAAGGGCGAGTCGCTCGACCTCGGCGCCCGGCTCTGTGATCTGTGCCCGGGAGCACCGGTACACGGCGTGGTACCAGCGCAGCAGCGGTGATCCGAGCTCATCGGCGATGCGGGCGAGCTCTTGGTTCCCGGCGTCGAAGGCGGAGAGGTCGCCAGCTTCGAGGTCCCGGACCGACCTCCAGGCGAGGGCGATGGCCAACCGGTACGGGTCGCCCAGCTGGCGCGACAGGGAGATCAGCTCGGGGTACAGGTCCCTGAGGTTCAACCCGTCTTCGGGCGTGATCGCCGCAAGGACCCGGTTGCGGAGCGCGTCCGCCAAGGCGGCCAGGTCCCCGGTCCTCCGTGCGACCCCGACCGCCTCTTCGCTCAGCTCGAACCGGAGGCGACCTGGCTCCCAGTAGTGCTCGAGCGACAGCAACCCGAGCAGCCGGGCTCGCGTCGGGCTGTCCTCTGGACCGATGGCCGACAGCGCCTGCTCCAGCACATCGATCTTCTTAGCGTCGGTGACGCCGACGGCGCTCCACGCATCGCGGGAGTTCGCCAGTGCCGCTTCGGCCAGCAGCTCAGCCTCTCCGGCGACGGCCGCCAGGCGGGCACCTTCGAGCAGGGTCTCCCGGTATCGCGCATCGCCGAGGTGGCGCTGCGCCGTACCGAGCCCGACGAGAGCGCGCGCCCGACGGACCACGTCGGACGGCACCTCCTCTAGGAGCTCGAGGGCGAGGGAGAACTGGCCGGAAGCCCGTGCCGGCGCGAGCTGGGCGAGCGCCTGCTCGCCGGCCAGGATCCCGTAGTCGGCACCTCTGCTGTCACCCGATCGACCGAAGTGGTGGGCGAGCGCGCCGGGATCGCTGCCACCTCTCGCTTCCATCGCCTCGGCCACATCGCGGTGCCGCCTGCGCCGGCGCGTGACGGAGAGCTCGTCGTAGAGGGTGGACCGGACGAGGGCGTGCGTGAACTGGTACGTCTCGGGTCCGGATTCCTTGATGAGCGCGGCGACGCTGGCCTCGTCGAGTGC
>JBBDQT010000188.1:9441-16908 GCA_040905815.1 Acidimicrobiales bacterium | reverse complement strand
ACGTCTCGGGTCCGGATTCCTTGATGAGCGCGGCGACGCTGGCCTCGTCGAGTGCATCGAGGATGACGTCACCCTCGAGTCCGGTCACGGTCGTGAGCAGTGCCACGTCGAACGCGATGCCGACCACGGCGGCGGTGGCGAGCACCTGGTTGGCGCTCTCCGACAGGCGGTTCAGCCTGCGACCCACCACCTCCCGGACGCCTTCCGGGATGGGAAGCCGGTCGATCTCGTGGTCGGTCGTCCAGACGCCGTCTCGCTGGACGATGGCCCTCGACTCGATCAGGCTCCGGATGATCTCCACCACGAAGAAGGGGTTTCCCTCGGTCTCCTCCCACAGGACGCGGGCCAGCTCACCCGACCGCGCGTCCAGGCGCCCTCCCGCGGCGCTCTCCAGGAGGTCGTTGATCCCCGTCACATCGAGGCCGCCGAGGCTCAGGCGCTGCACGCTCACCAGCCGTGACGAACGTGTGCGTCCCTCGGCCCCGTGCCAGCAGGCGGACGAGTTCAGCGGCGAGGATCTGGCCGCCTGTCGCCGCCGCGCACAGCCGTGACGCCTCGACGACCGGTGTGCCGAAGCAGTCGCCGTCTTCGAGCGTGACGTCTCCAGCGGAGAGGCCGATGCGGACCTCGAGCGGATGATCTGGATGGTCTCGGCTCTGCAGGTCGACCGCCTGCTGGATCGCCACCGATGCGCTGACCGCTGCCGAGGCGCTGTCGAACATCGCGAGCACGCCGTCTCCCAGGCTCTTCACGCACGTGCCAGCGTGGCTCGTGATCGCGTCGCGCAGCACCGCGTCGTGGCGGCGCCGCAGCTCCTCGGCCGCCTCCTCCCCGAGCCGGACCCGCATCTCCGTCGATCGGACGAGGTCCGTCACGAGGATCGTCGCGGTGTGCGTCTCGGTCATGTCCCCTCCTGGTGCCGGAAGTGTACGACAGCGCCTGAAACGGGCCCGAGGACGCGTGGCACGTGGGGATCGGCGAGTGCTCGCTGCTGCACGGCACCCTGACATCGCTCTCGCCGGTGCGTCAGCTCACCCAGCGTTGCGGTCCCCGGCGTCGCCCGACAGGGCGGCGATGGCGAGGTCGACGTCGGCCATGTCGTTGTGGAGGTGGAACGAGAGCCTGACCTTGCCGGCGCGCACGGCGGCGCTGACGCCGGCGGCCTCGAGTGCTTGCTCTGCGCCGGGGGCGTCGACGGTGACGATGGCCGAGCCCTGTGACGGGAGTCCGAGGCGGTCGAGGAAGGCGTCGGCGAGGCCGACGTCGTGGGCCAGGACGGTCTTGGGATCGAGGGATGCCACGAGCTCGATCGATGGCGCGGCGCCGGCCCAGGAGAGCCAGGCGGGGGAGATGTCGAACCGGCGGGCGTCGTCGGCCAGCCGCAACGGTGTCCCGTAGATCGACGTCCAGACGTCACCGCCCGCGTACCAGTTGGCGGCGTGGGGGGCGATGGCGTCCATCCGCTCCGGCCGAATCGACAGGAACGCCGTCCCGCGCGGGGCGAGCAGCCACTTGTAGGCGCCGCAGACGGCGTAGTCGACCCGGGAGCAGTCGATCGGGAGCCACCCGCACGACTGGGTGGTGTCGAGCAGCACCTCGGCGCCGTGCTCGGCAGCGGCTGCGACGAGGGCCTCGACGTCGAGGATCGCTCCGTCGGCTGACTGCACCGCGCTGACGGCGACGAGCGCGGTCTGGGGCCGCACCGAGGTCACGAGGTCCGCCAGGGGGACGGGGCGGACGACGACGCCCCGGGTCTCTTGCACGAGGAACGGGAACAGGACGGAGGTGAAGTCGCCCTCGGCGACGAGCACCTCTGCACCGGCGGGCACCGAGGCGGCGACCAGGCCGACGAAGCTCGACACGGAGGGACCGGTGGCGACCCATGAGGGGTCGACGCCGGCCAGCGTCGACCACGCCGTGCGAGCACGGCGGACGTAGCTGTCGAAGTCCGCAGGTTGGAGGCGCCCGTGCTGCCAGCCCGTCACCACCTCCTGCATCGCCGCCACCGTGGCCCGCGGCGGGATGCCGAGCGAGGCGGTGTTGAGGAAGCCGGGGTCGGCGTCGAACTGGGCGCGCACGTCTGGATCCACCGCGAGACGGTAGGGCTGGGAACCCGCCTTCGCCGAGTTCTCAGGGTGCGAGCACGCCGCGTAGCGTCCAGGCCATGCGCAGCCCGAAGGACTTCTTCCGTCCCCTCGCCGTCGGCGCACCGGAACCGGTGCGGGAGGTGCCGTTCCGTCCGTCCCGCGTCATCCACTTCTTCCCCCCGTCGAACCCGAAGATGGTGGCGAAGGTCCCCGACATCGCGCCCACGGTCGACATCCTCCTCGCCAACCTCGAAGACGGCGTCCCCGCCAGTGACAAGGAGGCAGCACGGGCGGGCCTGATCGAGGTCGGCAGGTCCGCCGACATGGGCGAGACCCAGCTGTGGACCCGGGTCAACTCCCTCGACTCGCCCTGGGCGCTCGACGACCTGACCGCCGCCGTCACCGAGATCGGCGCCGCGCTCGACGTGGTCATGATCCCGAAGGTGGAGGGACCCGAGGACATCCATTACGTCGACCGCCTTCTCGCCCAGCTCGAGGCGAAGGCCCGCCTTTCCCGGCCGATCCTCGTGCACGCCATCCTCGAGACCGCAGGAGGCGTCGCGAACGTCGAGGCCATCTGCGGCGCCTCACCTCGCATGCAGGGACTCTCCCTCGGTCCCGCCGACCTCGCGGCGAACCGACGCATGAAGACCACTCGAGTCGGCGGTGGCCACCCCGGCTACCTCGTGCGCGAGGACCCGAAGGGTGACGACCTCGAGTCAAGTCGGGCCACCTTCCAACAGGACCTGTGGCACTACACGATCAGCCGCATGGTCGACGCCTGCGTGATGCACGGGATCCTCCCGTTCTACGGGCCCTTCGGCGACATCAAGGACACCGTCGCCTGCGAGGACCAGTTCCGCAACGCCTACCTGCTCGGCTGCGTGGGCGCCTGGAGCCTCCACCCTGTCCAGATCGACATCGCCAAGAAGGTGTTCAGCCCCGAGCCCTCCGAGGTCGCGCACGCGAAGCGCGTGATCGACGCCATGGGGGACGGCACCGGTGCCGTGATGCTCGACGGGAAGATGGAGGACGACGCCTCGGTGAAGCAGTGCCGGGTCGTCGTCGACCTCGCCCGCGCACTTGCCGAGCGCGACCCCGCCCTCGCCACGGCCTACGACCTCTAGGAGCGACGAACGATGGATGCCGACCTCCGACCGCGCCGATCGGTCCTCTACATGCCGGGCGCGAACGAGCGAGCCCTCGAGAAGGCGAAGACCATCCCGGCCGACTCGCTCATCTTCGACCTCGAGGACGCCGTCTCGCCCGACGCCAAGCCCGAGGCCCGCGACCGCGTCTGCGCTGCTGCCGCCTCCGGCGACTACGGCCTGCGCGAGGTCGTGATCCGCGTCAACGGGCTGGACACGCAGTGGGGCGCCGACGACCTCGCCGCCGCCGCCAAGGCCGGTCCTGCCGCCGTGCTCGTGCCCAAGATCGACCGCGCCGCCGACATCGCCGAGGTCGAGCGGCGCCTGGAGGCGGCCGGGGCGCCCGAAGCCACGCGCATCTGGGCGATGCTCGAGACGCCGTCCGGCATCTTCGCCGCCCGGGAGATCGCCACCGCGTCGGAGCGCCTCACCGTGCTGGTCATGGGCACGAACGACATCGCCAAGGAGCTGCACGCCGAGCACGCGCCGGGCCGGGCGCCGATGCAGCTCGCCCTCCAGACATGCCTGCTCGCCGCCCGCCTCGCCGGCAAGGTGATCGTGGACGGCGTCTACAACGACATCAAGGACGACGAGGGTTTCCGGGCCGAGTGCGTCCAAGGGCGCCAGATGGGCTTCGACGGGAAGACCCTGATCCACCCGAGCCAGGTCGAGCCGTGCAACGAGGTCTTCGCTCCCAGTGCGAAGGAGGTCGACCAGGCGCGGGAGATCATCACCGCGTTCGAGGCCGCCGAAGCGGAGGGCAAGGGCGTCGTCACCGTGAACGGTCGCATGATCGAGAACCTGCACGTCGAGAACGCCCGCCGCGCCCTTGCTCTCGACGAGGCCATCACCGCGCTCCAGCACGGCTGAACGTGGTTCGGACCGGCGGGTAGGAGCGGGGCGTGGACGGAGAACGACAGGCGGCACCGGTGATCGACGTCGTCATGCCGGCTCGTGACGAGGCCGCCACCGTGGCCGCCAACGTGGCTGCCGCAGCCGGCTGCCACCACGTCCGCGAGGTGATCGTGGTTGACGACGGCTCGACCGACGGCACGGCTGACCGGGCGGCCGGCGCCGGCGCCAAGGTGCTCCGCCTCGAGGCCTCGCCCGGCTCGAAGGCCGGGGCGATGGCGGCCGGGGTGGCTGCCACCGACGCAGAGGCGATCCTCTTCGTCGACGCGGATTGCACCGGCCTCACCGCCGCCCACCTCGACTCGGTCTGCCAGCCCTTCCTCGAGGGCCGGGCGGTCATGTCAATCGGGACGTTCGACTACGGGTGGCTCAACTGGCTCGTGCTGCGCTGCCCACCGCTGTCGGGGGAGCGGATCGTGCCCCGCTGGGTGTTCGAGGCGATCCCACCGTCACACCTCGACGGCTACACGATCGAGGTCCGGCTGAACGAGGTGCTGTGCGAGGGCCGCCTGCCGATGAGCGTGCGGACGATGTCCGGCGTGTACCACCGCACCAAGCGCGAAAAGCTCGGCCGCTGGGACGGCCTGCGCCACACGTGGTGGATGTACCGCTCTCTTGTCTCGATGCTCCGGCCGCTCGGCGACGTGCGCTGGCGGACCTACTGGTTCTACCTGCACCAGACCACCATCGAGCCTCGATGACGCCCCCTCGCTCCGCGGGCACCGGTCGCCCGCCGGTCCGGTCTCGCGCCACCGGCGCCGTCGCCAGCCGGCCGCTCCTCCTCGTCGGCCTCGGCGTCCTCCTCTTCAGCACGGGGCCCGTCATGGTGGCGGTCTCCGACACGAGTGGTCCCGTCCTCTCGTTCTGGCGACTCTGGATCGGCGCCGCGCTGATGGGCGGGCTGACGCTCTGGCACATCCGCTCCAGCGGCCGCCGCCCCGACCGCGTGGGATGGATATGGGCTGCCCGTTGCGGCCTCGCCTTCGGGATCCACCAGCTCTTCTTCATGATCGCGATCAAGACCACCTCGGTGGTCGACGTGACGCTGATGCAGGTCCTCCAGCCGGTCTTCGTCGGGATCCTCGCCGTCGTTCTCTTCGGGGAGCGGCCGGGTACCGGCTTCCGGCTGTGGTCGCTCGTCGCCATCGCCGGGGCCGCCGTGGTCGTCCTGGCAGGCGCATCGGGGCCCGAGGGCGATCCCGTCGGGATGGTGCTCGCCATCCTCAACGTGGCCTTCTTCGGCGTGTACTTCGTGTGGTCGAAGCAGGCCCGCCCGCACATCGACACCGTCCCGTTCCTCTTCGGCGTGGTCACCGCAGCAGGCGTCGTCGTGAGCGCCTTCGTCCTGCTCGCCGGCGAGCCCGCCGCCTCGGTCAGCGGCAGCGACCTCCTCGTCGCCGGCTACATCGCGGTCATCCCCGGTGCGCTTGGCCACTTCGTCACGACCTGGCCGCTCCAGCGGGTGCCCGCCAACGTCCCGCCGGTGATGCAGCTGGCGATGCCCTTCCTGGCCGGCGGCCTCGCATGGCTCCTCCTCGGTCAGCGGATCTCCTGGCTCCACGTGGTCGGCGGCGCGCTCACGATCACCGGTGTCATCGGCTCGCTCACTTCCGGCGCCGGTCGCCGGCTCCTGGCGTCAGGCCCCGATTCCACCTTCGTCCCCGGCGACTGACGCCTCCGCGGAGCGCACCGTCCGTCACCGGCCTAGATCCGAACACCGGTCGTCACTGCGAGCGGGTGGCGACTTGGGCGGTTCCCTCTGCGTCTGCCGCCCGGGCACTCCGCGATCCCTCGTTCTGAGACATGATCGGCTCAATCGCGCTGGCTCGCCATGTGGGGCTTCCTGTCAGCCCGCGTTGAGTGCCGCCTCGTCGATGGCAGCCAGCATGCTCTCAAAGTTTGTTCTCAGCATCTTGTCGATCACGGGACCGGTAAGTCGACCCATCGGGCCACCCCTGGGCACATACCGGTAGTCGAATGTGATCGCTGTTCCGTCACCGTCGGGCGCGAGGGTGAGCCTTGCCTCGGCCTGCTTGAACGGCACGAGGGCGGATGGCTGATTCGCGGTGGCGAGCGTGCGGCCCTCCTCCCACGTGGTGACCGTTTCGACCAATGCGCCGATCGGCTTCAGGTCCACCTGGCGACGGGCACCCACACCGTGCGTCTGGTCGCCGATGGATCGAGAGGCCTTGAGGCCACTCCAGTGATCCGCCAGGTTCGGGAAATCCGCGCACACGGCCCAGACAGAAGCACAAGACGCGCCCACTTGTCGTTCCACGGTCAGGTGTCGTTCGGCCATGATGATCCCTCCCAGTATGCAGACGTAGTACCCGACCAAGAAGGCAACAACGAACCTACTCGGCCGTTACTGAACAGTCGAGGAGTCTCTAGGGTGGCGATGTGGCACGCGAGCGCCGGGCTCGAGTCGAAGACGTGGACGAGCTGGCCACCGGCATGCCCGACGTCGCGGTCGACCAGAGACCGAGCGGCAACGCGATCTACCAGGTCGGCGGCAAGTCCTTCGTCTTCTTCCGCACCCCTCGTCCGGACGCCACCGATCCCGAGACCGGTGAGCGCTATGAAGACGTCATCGTGTTCTGGGTGCCCTCGGAGGCCGACAAGCAGGCACTGGTCCAAGACGCCGCTTTGCCCTTCTTCACCACGGCTCATTTCGACGGCCATCTGTCGGTACTGGTCCGAGGCAGCCGGATCGGGGAGCTCAGCCGTCAGGAGCTCGCCGAGATCATTCAGGACGCTTGGCTTTCTCAGGCCTCTCCTCGTCGAGCGGCGCGGTGGCTCACGTCCCAGTCACCTGAGGAGTGACTTGGATGTCGGACTACGGACTTTGCGGCAAGATCGTTGCAGTACCCGGGCAAGGGGACGCTCTGGCCGATCATCTTCTCGACGCAGCGGCGGCCCTGGAGGACGTGCCGGGTTGCCGGCTGTACGTCGTAATCCGCGATCCTGGCGATGCCGACGCGGTGTGGGTCATGGAGGTTTGGGAGAGCGTCGAGGCGCACCGAGGCTCTCTGGAGCTGGAGGCCGTGCAAGAGCTCATAGCCTGTGCGCGATCCGTCATAGCGAGCATGAGCGAGCGGTTCGAACTACAGCCGATCGGCGGAAAGGGGTTGGGCTCCCGGTGAGCCCGCGCTAGCACGAGACCGGGAAGACACCAGCACCGTGCCGGCCGGCGGCGGTGGCGGGCGCCTACCCTCTGGCTGTGGACGTCGCCGTGCTGGGGACGTGGGCGCTGCGGGCGGGAGTGCTCGCGGCGGGTGCCGCAGCGCTCACCGCCGCTCGACGGTCACCTCCGCGCTGGC
>JBBDQT010000188.1:0-9341 GCA_040905815.1 Acidimicrobiales bacterium | reverse complement strand
CTCGCGGCGGGTGCCGCAGCGCTCACCGCCGCTCGACGGTCACCTCCGCGCTGGCTCCTCCCGGTGGCCCTCGCCGCGGTGACGACTGCGGTCGGGTGCCTCGTCTGGGCACTGCTGACCGGTGACTTCCGCCTCACCTACGTGGCCGACACGACGTCCCGTTCGGCAGCGTGGCCTGCCCGCCTCGCTGCCCTCTGGGGCGGGATGAGCGGCTCGCTCCTGTTCTGGGGGTGGCTCCTCACGGTCGCCGCCGTCGTGGGTTCTGCAGCGGTTCGGCGACCGCGGCCGGATCTGGCACCCACAGCCACCTCCGTGATGGCAGCGGTGGCGGCCAGCTCCCTGGCCATCAGCGCCACGGTCGCCGGACCCTTCACCACCCTCGCCATCCCCGCCATCGACGGCGGCGGCCTCAACCCGATCCTGCAGCGGCCGGCCATGCTGTACCACCCGCCCCTGCTCTACGCCGGCCTCGTAGCCATGGTCGTTCCCTTCGCGATCGCGATGGCGTCGATGGTCCGAGGCGGCGCGGACTTCGCCTGGCTCGGGCTCGTCCGCCGCACCGCCGGCGTGGCGTGGGTCCTGCTCACCGTCGGCATCCTCGCCGGCGCGCACTGGGCATACGGCGAGCTCGGGTGGGGCGGCTTCTGGGCGTGGGACCCGATCGAGAACGCCGCCCTCCTGCCGTGGCTCGCCGCCACCGCGCTGCTGCACGCGGTCCTCGTCGACGAGCACCGGGCAAGCCGGGCGGCGCCCCGTTCCAGCACGGCGGCTCTCGCCACCGTCCCCTTCCTGCTCGTCGTCCTCGGGGCGGCACTGACGAGGTCGGGCGCGGTGTCGTCCGTGCACGCCTTCGCCGAGGCGCGGGCGGTCGGGTGGGCGCTGCTCGCGCTGCTGGTGCTCGTGGTCCTCGGCACCACCACGGTCGTCGCCCGGTCCCGACGCCAGGAGGCACCACCGCCGCGCTGGCGGTGGTCCGGCCGCCGGATCGCCCTCATGGCCAACGGCGCCATCCTCCTCGGGGCCACCCTCGTCGTGGCCACGGGCACGCTGTACCCGCTCGCCGCCGGCCTCGGCGGTGAGGTGCTCGTGGTGGGCGGCGCGTTCTTCGCCCGGTTCACCGCCCCGCTCGCGCTCGCCGCCATCGCCCTCCTCGGCCTCGGCCCGCAGCTGCGCTGGTCGAGCGGATCACGACCGAGCCTCCACCGGATGGGGCCGGTGGCCGCCGCCGTGGCGGGTGCCACGGCAATGGCGCTCGTCGCGCTCGGGGTTCGGGCGCCGTTCGCCGTCATCGCGCTCGCCCTCGCCGCGGGATCAGGTGTCCTCCTCGTCGCCGACACCGCCCACCGGCTCCGATCGGGTGCGCCTGCTCGGTCGAAGCGGCGGGCGTCGGGTGCGGCCTTCGCCCACCTCGGCGCGCTGCTCCTCCTCGCGGGCGTCGCCGGCTCCACCCTCGCCTCCGAGACCACCGTCCTCCTCGCCGAGGGCGACGCGGCGACGGTGGCGGGCACGACGTTCCGCAACGACGGCGTGGTGGTCGAAGAGGGAGAGAACAGCCGCCGGGTCGGCGTGCGGCTGAGCGTCCTGCGAGACGGCCGGGTCGTCGCGCGCCTGCAACCAGCGCAGACCGTGTTCCCTGCGCTCGGCCAGGTGCGGTCTGACCCCGACCTTCGGTCCACGCCGATCGAGGACGCCCAAGCCGTGCTCCGCCGCCTCGATGCGGACGGCACCGCGCTCCTCGACATCGCCGTGCGGCCTCTCGTGATGTGGGTCTGGTGGGGTGCCCTCGTACTCGCCGCCGGCGGCGCGCTGGTCCTCACCGGTGGGCCGACGCTCAGCGGCCCTTCCCCTCCCGTTTGCGGTCGAGGAGCCGGCCGATGGTCGTCGGAGGCGGTGCGTCCGCCGGCGGTGGTGGCGCGAGAGGTGGCGGGGTCGGCATCTGCCGGGCCGGCGGGGTGACCGCTCGCTCGCGGCCCGGCCGTGGCGGCAGGGACGGCAGGCGCCGGCGGAGCGTGCCCGCAGCCCGCGACACCACCGGCGTCGCGGTGGTGAGGGACAGCCGGGAGAGCGCCACGGCGAGCGGCCAGAGCAGCGCGGCGGCGAGGAGCAACCAGCCGGCGAGGGGGACGTGCCCCCGCCCGGGCACGAGTCCGCTCGCGTCGAACGCCTGCCCCGGGTCGATCTCGGCCCGCCCTCCGGTGATCTCGGCCAGCTCCGCCAGGACCTCGGGCTCGGCCGGCCCGAGTCGGTGCTCGGGCGAGTAGGACTGCGTGGCGACCGTCGCCCCGGCGAGGAGCACCTCGCCCCCGGGACCGGTGACGGCCGTGCCCACCGCGTAGGCACCGGCGGCGGTGGCGGGCACCTCCGCACCGAACGTCGTGCTCGAGAGCCGCTCGAGGCGCACCTCCTGGCCGGCACGGTCCGGGCCGGCGACCCGGGCGACCGCGGTGGCACCGTCGGGCCAGGCGCCCTCGCTCTCCACCGTGATGCGCAGGCGCTCCCCGTCGAGCACCGTTCGGGCGGCGCCCGTCCCCTCGCCGGTCGCGAACACGTCCTTGACCACCGTGGTCCAGAACGGCACGTACCCGTCCCAGTCCGCCCACGCCTGGGACCAGGTGTCGGAGGCGTCGCTGGTCCACGCCGTCGCCCTGCCGAGCCCTGCCTGCCAGGTGGCGAGGAGCGGATCGCGCTCCTCGCCGATGCGCAGCAGCGTGCGGGCCGCCGGCTTGGCGGTGGTGGCGATGAAGCCGAACAGCGGCGGCGCGGCGTCGAGCCCGTCGACTGCTGCACCCGAGCCGACGATCTCGGGGCGGAACTCGCCCTCGTTCACGAACGAGCGTGAGGCGAGCACGGACTCCTCCACCATGAGCTGGGGGATCTGCTCGAGGTCACGCCCGGGGTGGAAGCGGCCCCCTCCCGCCTCGGCGACGCGCTCGAGCTCCAGGCTCGATCCCTCGCCGGTGGCGAGGACCGACACGGTGATGCCCTCCTCGCGGAGCGCGGCGGCTTGCGCCACCAGGTCGTCGAGCGCCTCCTCAGCGGTGAAGCCGTCGGTGAAGAGGATGATGTGCTTCAGCGACGCGTCGCTCGCCCGCAGCGCCGCGGCCGACGTCTCGAGCGAGCCGTTGAGCTTCGTGCCGCCCTCGGGCCGGAGCCGGCCCAACCCCTTGCGCACGACCTCCTCGCTCGGGAGCTGCTGCAGGTCGATCATCCAGCGCTGCTCGGTGTTGAACGCGAGCACGCCGATCTCGTCGCTGGCGGCGAGCGCCTCGATGGTCCGGGCTGCTGCCGCCCGGGAGATGTCGGTCTTGTTGACGCCGCCCTCTCCGCCACCGAAGCCCATGTTGCCGCCACCTGCGAGGCCGTTGTTGCCCTCGGCGCAGTGGCACGCGCCCATGGACCCGCTCGCGTCGATGGCGAGGACCTGGGCGACGGACTGCCGGCGCAGCGGGTCCTGCACCTCGCTCACGACCGGGAGCAGCTGCTCGAGCTCGCTCTCGAGGTAGCCGCCGAGCGCGTAGCTGCGGTCGCCGCCGAGCACGACGAGGCCGCGCCCGAGGTCCCGGGTGGCGACAGCGAGGTCGGCGGTCTGGGCCTTCGACAACGATCGGGCGTCCACGTCGACGAGCACGGTGGCGCTGTGGGTGGCGAGGACGTCGACGGCGGGGAGTGCCTCGGGCGCGACGCGCCGCGTCATGAGGCCGCCCGCCTCGAGCGCCACCTGCAGGGTCGCTGCCTCACCCGGTGACCCCTCGACGAGGAGCACGGTGGCCGGTCCCTCCACCTGCACGCCCGCGAACGCACGGTCGTTCTCGGCCACGGTGTCAGCGGCGAAGGCGACCTCGACCTGGTAGCGCTCGAGCCCGCTCGGGCCCGCCTGGTGGGTGAGCGCGACCTGGTTGTCCCCGGCGACGAGGTCGACGAGCGCCTCCGCCACCGTCGTCCCGTCGAGCAGGAGCGTCACGGCGGCGGGTCCCGGGCCCGTGGCGGTGATCGTGGTGCTGAACGTGATCGCGTCGCCCTCTCGCGCGACGGTGGGCGCCACCACCTCGGTCACCGCGGCGTCCGCCCCGCCGCTGCGGGCGACGAGGTGGGTGTCGACCTGTATCCCCTCGCTCGCCAGCCGCCGTGCCTCCCCGGCAGCGTCGCCCTTGGTCGCACGGCCGTCCGAGACGATCACGACCCGCCGGCGGGCATCGCTCGGGAGCACCGCTGCGGCGAGGCGCAGGGCGCCGGCGAGGTCGGTTCGCTCGGAGTCGACCTGCACCGCCGTCGCGACGAGCGTCGCCCGCTCCTGGACCGTCAGCTCCAGCCGAGCGTCTCCTCCGAACAGCGCAACGCCGGCAAGGGCGCCCGAGGGCTGGTCGGCGAGCGCGTCGCGCACCCAGCGGACGGCGTCGGCCCTGCCGGCGGATCCGAGCGAGGCCGAGGCGTCGATGAGGAACACGGTGGCCACCCGGTGCCGGACCCGTGGCAGCTCGACACCGAGGAGCGCACCGATCACGAGGAGGGCGACCGCGCCGCGCAGGACGAGGGCGGCGCGGCCCTGCCGGCGGCCCACGCCCATCCGCCGCCGGACGACGAACGCCTCGGCGACCAGCGACAGGAGGAGCACCGCGGCGACCCATCGCAGGAGCGACACCTGTCCGGGGACGGTCGCGGCCCGGTCCGTCGCCGGCCGCACCTCGATGGGCAGGGAGCTGGCGGGCGCCAGCTCCGACTCAGCCGGATCCGGGTTGACGGCGATGGTCCGCTCGGGCCGGCCGGGCTCCGCCACGACCCAGAAACCCGGCCGGTCCGCGACCGGTGCGGCGCCACCGGGGGCGACGTCGATCGCGGTGCCGCCCGGCGCCGCCACGGCGGCACCGCCGGCCCCCGCGACCGGCAGGGGGTCGCCGACGGTGAGGCCGCCGGGGGCGAGCACCGCTCCGGCGAGCTCGTTGAGGAGCCGGTCGGCGAGGATCGGGAACGCGACCTGCAGGCCGAGGTCGCTCTCGTCGAGCGCGAAGCCGAGGTAGGCGAAGGGGAGCCCGTCCCTCCGACCCCGGACCAGAAGCGGCGTGCCCTCCGACGCCACGAGGACCTCGTCCCCCGGGCGGGGCTCCAGCCGCTGGGCGGAGGCGATGGCGACGCCCGAGAGGTCGATGCCGGAGAGCACGTCGAGGTCGTTGCGCACCAACGTGACCGCAGGTCGATCCACCATCCCCGAGACGCCCACGCCGACGGCCCCGCCCGGCGGGGCGATGACCAGCACCGGCGCACCCGGTCGCTCGGGCACGGCGACGCCGTCGAACACCGCCAGGTCGAACCCGTCGGCGCTCTCCGCGGTGGGCACACGCTCGACCGAGAGCCCAGGGATGGCACCGAGGAGCTGATCGAGGAAGATGTCCTCCTCGCCCACCAGCAGGACCCGCAGCGCCTGGCGCCGGCCCGCCACGGCCCGGAGGTCGTCGTCGGCGTCGAGGAGATCCTCCCCCTCGAGGAACGCCTCGACTCGGTCGCCGGCGGGGAGCTCGACCTCTTGCTCGACCAGCGCACCGGGCGGCAGGTCGACGTCGAGGGTGGCCTCCGTCCGGCCGTCGACGTCGACGCGCAGCAACTGGCGCGCACCGCCGCCCCCGGTGTTGCGGACGGTGACGAGGGCGGCCAGACCGCTGCCCCGCGGCTCCACGGTGAGCCTGGTGATGGCCCGGTTCGTGGCCCGGTCGCCGATCCGCTCGTAGCGCGTGCCGGCAGGAGCCAGCCCGACATCGCTCGCCTCCAGCCGACCGTCGGAGAGCAGCACGACCCCGAGGGGGGCCTCCGGTGTCTCGAGGCTCGCAGCGAGCGCGAACGCCCCCGCCCAGTCGGCGCCGCCGGCGCCGGCGCGCACCACGCCGACTGCCTCGTCGAAAGCCTTGCGGTCGGGCGACGCCGAGAGGAGGACTCGCGGGCGTTCACTCGCGACCACCACGCTCGCCAACCCGCCGGCAGGCAGCTGGTCGCGCAGCGAGCGCGCCCTCGCCACCGCCGCGCCCACCCGGTCGGGATCGCCGTCGAGCGCCGCCATCGAGCCCGAGGCGTCGATGACGAAGACGGTGTGGCGAGCCAGGTCGCCAGGCGTGAGCCGCACGGGACGAGCCACGGCCCCGGCGAGCAGCGCGACGGCGAGCAGCTGGAGGAGCAGCAGGACGCTCGGCCGCAACCGCTGCCACGGCGCCGCCGCCGAGACGGGCTCGGCGATGTCGCGCCAGAGGAAGGTCGAGCTGACGACCCGGGCGGTACGGCGTGGACGGAGGACGTGGAGGGCAACGATGGGTAGCGCCAGCGCCAGCAACCAGAGGCCGGCCGGGTTGGCCAGGGTCACCGCAACACCCCGGCATCGCGCCAGCGGCCGAGGAGCAGGGACTCGAGGTCGTCGCCGGCGAGCACGCGGACGTACGCCGCGCCCGCCCGCCGGCACCGGTCGGCGACCCTGTCGGCCCACGCCGAGGCGGCCCGCTCGTAGGCACGCACCTGCTGGGGGCTCACGCTGACCGGGACGTGGACGCCCGTCTCGACATCGACGAGGTCGAGGTCACCGGTGAGCTCGTCGAGCGCCTCGCCGGGTCGCAGCTCGTCCTCCGAGAGCACGTGTACCACCACGACCTCCCCGCCCCTTGCGGGGAGGCGGGTGAGGCCGGTCTCCCACTCCGGGGTCAGGAGGTCGCTCACGACGACGGTCATCCCCGGCGGGCTGGAGCGGGCGAGCAGCGCCGCGGTCGCCTCGGCGAAGCGGGTGGGCCCCGACGGCTCGAGGCTCGCCAGGTGGTCGAAGAGCGCCGGCACGCCGTTGCGGCCGGTGAAGCGCGGTGCGGGTCGGTCGAAGGGGAAGCTCGCGACCGTGACCGGGTCCCGCCGCACCAGCGCGACGAAGCCGAGCGCGGCCGCCACCCGCCGGGCCTGGTCCATCTTGGCGCCGTGGGCCATGGATGCCGACGTGTCCACGAGGATGCGGACCGACAGGTCGTCCTCGGCGTCGAACAACCGGACGAGCAGGACGTCGAGGCGGGCGTAGAGCGCGTAGTCGATCCTGCGGTAGTCGTCGCCGGGGTGGTACTCCCGATAGTCGGCGAAGTCGATCGACGCGCCGTGGGCGGGCGAGCGGTGCTCACCGGCGAGGGTGCCGGCCAGCGCCCGGTTCGTGGCGAGCTGGAGCCGCTCCAGCCGCCCGAGGAGGGACGGCTCGAGGAGGCCGGCGCCCGCCCCCGTCGTCATCAGGGGGCCCCGCGCAGTCCCACCGGCGGGTCGGGCACGGTGTCGAGCACCGAGGCCACGATGTCGTCGGGAGCGACGCTGTCGGCCACCGCTTCGTACCCGAGCACCAGTCGGTGCCGGAGCGCGGCAGGGGCGATGGCGCGGATGTCGGCTGCGCTCACGTTCGGGCGCTCGTCGAGGAGGGCGGTGGCCTTGGCGGCGAGGATGAGCGCCTGGGCGCCGCGGGGCGACGCGCCGAAGCGCACGTAGCGGCGCACCTCTTCGGGAGCTGTCGGCTGGTCGGGCTGCGTCGCGATGACGAGGTCGACGGCGTGGCGCACGAGGTGGGAGGCGACGGGCACCTGCCTCGTGAGCTCGATCATGGCGGTGAGCGTGGCGGCGTCGGCGACGTGTTCGGGTGTGGGCAGCGCCTCGCCCGTGGTGCGCTGCACGACCGCGACGAGATCGTCCGCCGGCGGGAACGGGACGAGGACCTTGAGCAGGAAGCGGTCGAGCTGCGCCTCCGGCAGCGGGTACGTGCCCTCCATCTCCAGCGGGTTTTGGGTCGCCATGACGAAGAAGGGCCGGGGCAGCGGCCGCGTCTCGCCGGCGGTCGTGACGAAGCGCTCCTGCATCGCCTCGAGCAGCGCGGACTGCGTCTTGGGGGTGGCCCGGTTGACCTCGTCGGCGAGCACGAGGTTGGCGAAGACCGGACCGGGCCGGAACCGGAACCGGCGGTGGCCTCCCTCGTCGTCGGAGAGGACCTGGGTGCCGAGGATGTCCGCCGGCATGAGGTCGGGCGTGAACTGCACCCGTGAGAACTGGAGGTCCACGGCGTCCGACAGCGTCTTCAGCAGCTGTGTCTTGCCGAGACCGGGGACGCCCTCGAGGAGCGCGTGCCCTTCGCACAGCAGGCAGGTGAGCACCTCCCGCACGAGGGCGCGCTGCCCGACGATCACCCTGGCGATCTGCGCCTCGATGTCGGCGGCCACCGCCGCGTAGCGCTGTGGCCCCATCTCGGCCCGCGCGGCCTGCTCGGTCATCGGTTCCTCCCAGGGGTCGTCACCGACGGCCACCGAGGCCGTCGAAGTAGGCGCGCACGAGCGCGCGCACCGACGGCGGCACGCGGAGCTGGTCGAGTGCGGCGGTCGCTCTCGCGTCGTAGGCGGGGAAGGCGTCGGCCAGCGGCACGACCCGACCGCCCCGTGTCGTGGTGCCGTCGCCCTTCCCGACCGTCTCCGTCCTGCCGTCGGTCCGGTCGGTGTCGGCGAGGAGCCGGTCGCCGAGGGACCCGGAACCCTCGGGGGCGAAGACCGTCGCCCCCTCCTGGAGGCCGACGGACGCGTTGTCGCCGCTGCCGGCGGCGGTGCCCTGGCCGCCGCGCCCGCTGCCGCTCGGCGCGCTCGATCCGCCGACCTTGCCGCTCCCGCCTGAGCCAGCGCCCTTGCCGCCCTGGCCGGATCCCTGGCCCTGCCCCTGTCCGGCACCCTGGCCCTCGCCGGATCCCTGGCCCTGGCCCTCGCCCTGCCCCTGGCCTTGACCCGACCCCTGCTCGGCGCCCGCGCCCTGTCCTGCGCCCTGGCCTTCGCCCGCACCGGTCCCGGCTCGCCCCTCCCCGCTCCCGAGCTGGCCGGCCGCCATGGCGACCGCACCGATGGCGGCGGTGGCGGCATCCTGGGCGGTGACCGACGCGGAGGCGCTCGCCTGCTGGCCCGCCGCCGCGGCGAGCGCGGCCGCAGCGGCGGCGACCTCACCCGAGGCGAGCGCTCCGGCTGCGGCCTGGAGGGACGACGCCAGGCCCGGGTTCCCGGCTGCCTGGGTGGCGGCCAGCGCGGCAAGGCGCTCGGCGAGGGCGGCCTGGTCCTCCTCGGAGAGCCCGGCGAGCGCCTCGGCCGCCGCGGCCAGCTGGTCGGCTGCCCCGCCGCCGGAGGCACCGGTCAACGGTGCCGCCTCGAGGCTCCGCTCCAGGCCGACCGATGCTGCCTTCTGGGAGAGGAACCCGGGATCGATGCCCGCCGCGAGCTCGGCTGCGGCACGGTCGAACGCCTCTCGTCCATCCCCCAGATCCTCCGCCCGGCGGAGCTCCTGGGCCAGCTCCTCGAGGCGCGCCGCCGCAGCCTCGGCGGTCA
>JBBDQT010000187.1:0-3375 GCA_040905815.1 Acidimicrobiales bacterium | reverse complement strand
CGGTTCGGGAAGCGGATCGGGAAGCGGGTGGGATGGCGCGCTTCACAGCGGGTCCGTAGACGGGTCCTGTCCAGGGCGCTCGTTGGCCGGGACCTCGAGGTCCTCGTGGGCCAACGTCAACGGGTGCCGTCGCTGGCCGTCCATGCGGACCTCGTACACCGGGGCGGCCTCATGCACCTGTTCGACGGTTCCCTCGGCATGGGCGACGAGACCCCACCGCTCCCAGCCCCGGGTCAGCGCGACCCGCTGTCCGGGGGAGAAGCGCCGGTCCGGCAGGGGGCCGGCGCCTCCGATGGCCTCGAGCTGGCGGTCGGGGTCCCAGTCCTGAGGCGGCGGCCCGTCCGGTGTGCTGCTCCACGGCTTGCCCCGAGCGATCCAAAGCCACCGCCACGCTGCTTCCGAGAAGTCCCGGTCCTCGTCGGTGACGCCGAACTGGAAGTCGCACGACAGGCAGATCTCGTAGGAGCCACCGCCGCTGCGCGACCGCGCCGGCTCGTCGAGACCGGTGAACCCGCAGACGGGACAGGTGTGCGTAGTGCTCACCGTCCGGCCCCACATCCGTTCTGGGTGCAGCACACCGCGCATACGGCTGCCTCCTGCACCCGGAACGGGTGGGCGAACGGGTTGTCGAGGCCCTCGAACCCGAAGATGGGGCAGGTGTGCGTTGCGGTCACCGTGGACCTCCTGGTTGCTGCTGCCAGTACACCTCAGGTTTGCGTGGCTTGAAGAAGGTCCGTGTCGTGCCCGTGGGGTTGTATGCGCCGAACGTGTTCGTGGCCGGATCGTAGAGGCGGATGACGCCGTGCTCGTCGACCTTGAGCGGCAGGCCGTCGGCGAGCCCACGCTCAAGGAACTCTGCTGCCTCGTCGGCGTACGCGTCCGGCGTGGCACTGTCGAAATCCGGGCCGTGGCGCCGGAAGTGGCCGCGCAGCCGGCCCGTGATGCCCCAGCTCTTCTGCCATGGGAGCAGGCGTGCCCTTGCTGCTTGCAAGGGCGGCGGGGGTGCTGCTGGCAGCGGCGCTGGGGAGGCCGGGAGCTTTCGGATGTCGCGGGCGGCTCGCCAGCCTGGGATCACGGCGCCGCCGACGGCGGCGGCGGCGACCTCGCCGGGGTGGTAGGAGCCGAAGGGATCCTCGTTGGGGTGGAAGGCGGCGACGCGGAGCGGCTCGACGACCGCGTAGGTGGCGATGCCTTCGAGGGCACCGATCGTTGCGTGGAGCGACACGAGCTTGGCGATGGCGCCCGCCCGGCTCGCGAACGTGGCCCCCAGTGCGGTCGCCTGCACGGTGAGCGCGGTGACGGTGGCGGCAGCGGGCGCCGCGCTCGCCCCGGCGGTCGCCCACGCGAGGGCGGCGCCGACCGCCACCGTGGCGGCGATGGCGGCGGCGATCTCGAGCAGCTCTCGGCGGACGTCGGCCAGCGCGTCCGCGTAGGCGTCGAGGGCGTCGGCGGTCGATCGGCAGGCCTTGACCACGTCCGCCAGGTGCGAGCCGCCCGGGCCCGCCAGGCCGTCCCACCAGCAGGCGAAGGCGTCGATCCCCTCACCGTCGTGCTCCTGCACGACGAGTGCGGCGGTGCCTCGCAGGTCGCTGAGGGTGCACTCTAGCTGCCCGGGGGTGGCGCGCCACAGCGCCGCGGCGCGCCGCACGCGCGCCTCGTCGGCCGAGGGCTCCCAGAGGACGGGGGAGACGAGGGCCACGGCTCAGCTCGCCCGCACGGTCGTCGAGGCCCGCTCGGCGCCGCCGAGGTTGTCGGCGGATGCCTGCAGCCCACCGGCCATGCCCCGGGCGCAGGCCACCAGGTTCTCCAGCGCACGGACGATCCGGTCTCTCGCCGCGTCGTGATCGGCGGCGAAGGCGCGGCCAGCGGCATCGTCGCCGGCGACGTCGCCCAGCGCGGCGAGGCCGTCGACAAGGTTGGCCAGCGTGCGGGCGAGGTCGTCGGCTGCCCACCGACAGCGCCCGGCGAGGTGGCGCAGAGCTTCGGGGTCGGTGTCGAGGCGTTCGGCCATGGCCGACAGCCTGCACGATCGTCAGCGCGTGATCAAGGCTTTCATGTCATTTCATTCCGAGCCAGAGGAGCGCGTCCTCGGCCGCACGTTGACCGCACAGGCCGTGCACGCCGCCACCCGGTGGCGTCGACGCCGAGCAGAGCCACATCCCGGGCGCCCCGCTGCGGTACGGGTGCGGGGAGAGCACCGGGCGCGCCACCAGCTGGAGGCCGTCGGTGGCGCCGCCGGCGATGTCGCCGCCGATGTAGTTGGCGTTGTAGGCCTCGAGCCCGGCCGGATCGAGCACGGTGCGGGCGAGGACCGTGTCCTTGAAGCCGGGGGCGAAGCGCTCGATCTGGGCCTCGATGCGGTCGGCCATGTCGACCGGCGACCCGTGGGGGACGTGGCAGTAGGCCCACACCGTGTGCTTGCCCGCCGGCGCCCGCGACGGGTCCATCACCGACTGCTGGGCGACGATGACGAAGGGCCGCTCCGGGTTCCGCCCGCGGTGCACATCGCGCTCGGCTGCCGCCACCTCCTCCATCGTCCCGCCGCAGTGGACGGTGCCCGCACGCCGGCAGTCCTCGTTGCGCCACGGGACCGGGGCGTCGACCGCGTAGTCGACCTTGAACGCACCGCTGCCGGGCCGGAAGCGAGCGAGGCGCTTGCGCGCCCCGCTCGGGAGCCGGTCGCCGGCGATGCGGATGAGCTGGGCGGGGGTCGTGTCGAACAGCACGGCCCGGGTCGACGGCAGGTCGGCGGTGGAGCGCACCTCGGTGCCGGTGTTGACGATGCCCCCGAGCGACTCGAGGTGGGCGACGAGCGCCTCGGTGATCCGTTGCGACCCACCGACCGCAGCGGGCCAGCCCGAGACGTGCCCGGCGGCCGCGAGCACCAGGCCGGAGGCGGTGGTGAGCGGCTTGGACAGGTCGTTGATGGCGTGGGAGGCGATGCCCGACCACAGCCCCCGCGCCTGTGGCGTCCCGAGGAGCCGGTTCCCGATCGTCGTCGCCGGCAGCACCGCCCGCGTCCCGAACGCGCCGACGGCGAGCGGGTGGGACGGCACCCGCAGCGGCGGCCCGAAGATCAGCTCGGTGATCTCGTCCCACCGCGCCACGGTCGAGCCGACCAGGCGCCGCCAGCCCTGCCGGTCGCCGAGGGCGTCGCCCGTCTCGTCGACGCCCCGCAGCAGCACGCCGGCGCTCCCGTCGTCGAGCGGGTGGGCGGCGTGGACGTCGGGCTGGACCCAGGAGAGGCCGAGGCGCTCGAGGGGCAGGTCCCGGAACGCAGGGGAGTCCACGCCGAGCGGGTGGATCGCCGAGCACACGTCGTGGAGGAAGCCGGGCAGGGTCAGCTCCGAGGTCAGGGTCCCCCCGCCGGCCACG
>JBBDQT010000186.1:7388-20529 GCA_040905815.1 Acidimicrobiales bacterium | reverse complement strand
CCGCCCTGGCCGATGATCTCCTCCACCTGGCTGCGCACGGCCTCGAGCGAGATGCCCAGCGACTCGAGCGCCTTGGCGGCCACTCCCTCGCCCTCGTGGATGAGGCCGAGCAGGATGTGCTCGGTCCCGATGTAGTTGTGGTTGAGCAGCCGTGCTTCCTCTTGGGCGAGCACGACGACCCTGCGGGCTCGGTCTGTGAACCGTTCGAACACTGTGCGCCCTCCTCGGCTGGGCGGTGACGTGAGGCGAGTGTACCGATCGACCTGCCCTCCCACTTCCCGGGATCGCGCCGGGGTGGTGAGGGAGCGAGTTCTGCTTGGTCTGGGCCCGCCGCTACCGTGAGCAGGTGGCCCTGCCGTCCGACCTGCTCGTCCTGCCCGGCATGGCTGACGAGCTCGAACGGGTGGCGGCTGCGCTCAAGTCGTCGGTCGTCACCGATGACCCGTACTTCTCCGAGCTGACCACCCACCTCGTCGACGCCGGGGGGAAGCTGCTGCGCCCCGCCCTCACCGTGGCAGCCGGGGCGGTCGCCGACCCTGGCGGTCGGGTCTCCGACGAGGTCGTGCGGGGCGGGGCCGCAGTCGAGCTCGTCCAGATCGGCTCGCTCTACCACGACGACGTGATGGACGAGGCGCTCACCCGCCGCTCCGTCGAGTCGGTCAACGCCCGGTGGGGCAACCTGCGAGCGATCCTCGCCGGCGACTTCCTCCTCGCCAAGGCGTCGGAGATCGCCGCCTCGCTCGGCACCGAGGTCGCCGGCCTCCTCGCCGCCACGATCGGCAGGATGTGCGAGGGGCAGGTCCGAGAGCTGCAGACCACGTTCGACGTGTCGCGCACCGAGGAGCAGTACACCGCCGCCATCGAGGGCAAGACAGCGTCGCTGTTCGCCGCCGCCGCCCGCATCGGCGGCCTCGTCGTCGAGCTGCCCCGCGCCCATGTCGAGGCGCTCACCACCTTCGGGCGCCGCTACGGCATGGCGTTCCAGGTGGTCGACGACATCCTCGACGTCGTCGCCACCGACGAGCAGCTCGGGAAGCCGGCCGGCAACGACCTCGCCGAGGGGGTCTACACGTTCCCCGTCATCCGGGCGCTGGCCAGCCCTGCGGTCGGCGGTGAGCTGGCCGAGCTCCTCGGTCACCCCCTCACGCCCGACGAGGTCGACCGGGCCCGCAAGCTCGTCCGCACCGGGGATGCGATCGAGTCCGCCACCGCCCTCGGCCGCAGCTACTGCGTCGACGCGGTCCGCGCCCTCGATGCCCTCCCAGACAACGCCGCGGTCGACCACCTGCGTGGGATGGCGACCGGCCTCCTCGACCACATTCCCTCGTAGGCACCCTCGTCAGCTCCCGGGCTGCTCCGGGCGGAGCGTCGGGAAGAGGATCACGTCGCGGATGCTGGCCGTGTCGGTGAGGAGCATGACGAGGCGGTCGATGCCGATCCCGAGACCGCCCGTGGGCGGGAGGCCGTACTCGAGGGCGCGCACGTAGTCGGCGTCGACGACCATGGCCTCGAGGTCACCGGCCTCCTTCTGGCGGGCCTGGTCCTCGAAGCGGGCCCGCTGCTCGGCGGGATCGGTGAGCTCGCTGAACGCGTTGCCGAGCTCGCGGCCGGCGACGATCGGCTCGAACCGCTCGACCATGCCGGGCAGCTCGCGGTGGTCCCGGGCGAGTGGCGAGACCTCCTTCGGGTAGTCGGTGACGAACACCGGATCCCAGAGGTTCGACTCGGTCGTCGCCTCGTAGAGCTCGAGGATGAGCTTGCCCACCCCCCAGCCTTCCTCGACGTGGACCTCGTGCTCCCGGCAGTGCGCCCTGAGCTCCTCGACCGGTGTGCGCAGGTCGACCCGCACCCCGGCGTGCTCCTCGACCAGGTCGAACATGGTGGCCCGGCGCCACGGTGGGGTCAGGTCGAGCGGGCGACCCCCGTAGGACAGCTCCGTCGTACCGTGCAGCTCCCGGGCGAGGTGGGCGACGAGCTCCTCGGTGAGGCGCATCATGTCGCCGTAGTCGGCGTACGCCTGGTAGAGCTCGAGCATCGTGAACTCGGGGTTGTGCCGGGTCGACATCCCCTCGTTGCGGAACGTCCGGCCGATCTCGAACACCCGCTCGAAGCCGCCGACGACGAGGCGCTTCAAGTACAGCTCGGGGGCGATCCGCAGGTACAGAGCCTGGTCGAGCGCGTTGTGGTGGGTCGTGAACGGGCGGGCGGTCGCGCCGCCGGGGATGGGGTGGAAGATCGGCGTCTCGACCTCGATGAACCCCTCGTCCTCGAGCCAGCGCCGCATGGCGCTGACGATGCGGCTGCGGGCGCGGAGCGTGGCGTTCGCCTCAGGCGTGACCCAGAGGTCCACGTAGCGCTGGCGGAACCGCAGGTCGGTGTCGGTGATGCCGTGCCACTTGTCGGGGAACGGACGCTTCGCCTCGGCGAGCACGACCCAGTCGTCCACCGAGACGCTGAGCTCGCCCCGCCGGGTCGTCAAGACCTGCCCGGTCACCCCGATCCAGTCGCCGAGCGACAGCCCACAGAACCGGTCGAAGTCAGGGCTGGCGGCGGCGGTGCCGAACAGCTGGATGCGGCCGGAGCCGTCCTGCAGGGTCCCGAATGCGTTCTTGCCGTGGACACGGCGGAGCATGAGGCGCCCGGCCACGGTGACGACCTGACCGGTCTCCGTCTCGGGCTCGAGGTCGCCGTGCTCGGCGACGATCGAGGCGGTGGTCGCGGTGACCTCGAACCGGTACGGCTGCCGGGACGGGTCGGGGGGTGGGGTCCCGTCGCTCATGGCTGGTTCCGCTCGAACACGATGCGGAGCCCGTGGAGGGTGAGCCACGGCTCGACGTGCTGGATGGTGGCGCACAGGGGGCCCATCACCCCGGCGAGACCCCCGGTGGCGAGGACGGTGGACTCGCCCAGCTCCGCCTCCATCCGGTGCACGAGGCCGTCGACCATGGACGAGTAGCCGTAGATGGCGCCGGACTGGATCGACTCGACGGTCGTGCGCCCGATGACGTTGCGCGGCTCCCGGAGCTCGACCCGGGGCAGCCGGGCGGCCTTGGAGAACAGCGCGTCCATGCTGATCTCGATGCCGGGCAGGATCGCGCCGCCCAGGTACTCACCGTTCTCGGAGATCGCATCGAAGGTCGTGGCGGTCCCGAAGTCGACGGCGATGATCGGCGGCTCGTAGCGGTCCAGGGCGCCCACCGCGTTGGCGATCCGGTCGGCGCCCACCTCGCGGGGGTTGTCGTAGAGGATCGGCATCCCGGTGCGGATGCCCGGCTCGACCAGCACGGGCGTGAAGCCGAAGTAGCGCTCGGCCATCTCGCGGAGTGCGGTGGTCACCCGGGGGACGCCGGACGAGATGGCCATCCCCGAGACGTCGTCGTCGAAGCTGAAGCCGTGAAACCCGAGGAACTCCTGGATCAACAACGCCAGCTCGTCGCCCGTCCGCTCGGCGTTCGTGGCGACCCGCCAGTGGTCGACGAGCTCGGTGCTCCCGCCGGGGTCCTCGAAGAGCCCGATGACGGTCTGGGTGTTGCCGGCGTCGACGGCGAGGAGCATCTTCAGCCCTTCTGGGTCGCAGATGCGGGATGGATGTCGAGGCCGATGTCTAGCGCCGGCGCCGAGTGGGTGAGGGCGCCGACCGAGATGAGGTCCACGCCGGTGGCGGCGATGGCGCCGACCGTCTCGAGGCTCACGCCCCCGGAGACCTCCAGCAGCGGCCGGGTGGCGTCGCCTCTGAGCGTGACGCAGCGAGCGACGTCCTCGGCCGTCATGTTGTCGAGAAGCACGATGTCGGCACCGACGGTGATCGCCTCCTCGAGCTGGTCCACGCGGTCGGCCTCGACCTGCACCGGACGCCCGGGCCAGCGGGAGCGGGCTCGGCGAACGGCCTCGGCGACGCCGAGGACGGCGAGGTGGTTGTCCTTCACGAGGACCCACTCCGAGAGGTTGCCGCGGTGGTTGGCGCCACCGCCGGCCCGCACCGCCGCCTTCTCGAGCGCGCGGAGTCCCGGGGTGGTCTTGCGGGTGTCCCACACCTGGGCGCCCTGGGCGGCGGCGACGTAGCGGGCGGTGAGGCTCGCCACGCCGGACAGGTGGCAGAGGAGGTTCAAGGCGGTGCGCTCGGCGGTGAGGATCGCCGCCAGCGGTCCGCTGACGGTGGCGATGGAGGAGCCCGGCAACACCCGGGTGCCGTCCGGCAGGGACCAGTCGACGACGATCCCGGGATCGACGGAGGTGAACACCTCGGTCGCCGCCAAGCGGCCGGCGACGACGCCATCCTCGCGGGCGACGATCCCGGCGCTCGCCTCGTGGTCCAGCTCGATGAGGGCGGCGGTGATGTCGCCCAGCGGTTCCAGGTCCTCGGCCAGCGCTCGGGCCACGACCTCCCGGACGGCGGTGATCGGCGGGTCCACCCATGATGCGGGGGCGGGCGATCCGGCGGTCACCCCGTGATCCTGTCCGGCACGGGCCCCGTCCGTCGAACCAGCGACGCCCCGCCTGTTTCTGGACGATCGCTCCCGCTGTACCGGGTCAGGCGTCCAGAAACCTTCGAAGCCCGGCCGGTCGCATCGGTTTCTGGACGGTCAGTCCGGTTGCACCGGTGTGAACGTCCAGAAATGGGGCGGGCGATCACGGGCGGGCGATGACGAGGCGGTGGCGCTGGGCGTCGTCGGTGCCGGGGTGGTCCCGGCGCCAGTGGTTGCCCCGGCTCTCGGTGCGGGCGTCGGCCGCCGCGGCCAGCGCGAGGCCGCAGGTGACGAGGTTCGCGACCTCGTGCAGGTGGGCCGAGCCAGGCTTGGTGGCGATCGCAGCGGCTGTGGTCGCGCCGTGAGCAGCGAGCGCGCGCGCCGCAGCGGCCAGGGATGCTCCGCTCCGCACCACCCCAGCGTCGAGGGTCATCGCCCGCTGAACCTCGTCCCGGAGCTTGGCTGCATCCGACGCTGCGGGCGCCGATCCAGCCCACGCCGGAGGCGTCCACGCCAGCGGGCGACCGCCGATCGCCGCCGCCGCCCCGTCGAGCACCGAGCGCATGGCACCGGTCGGCCGGGGCCCTTCCCGGTCGTCGATGACGGCCGCTACGGCGCGGGGTGCGAAGACCAGCCCCTCGAGGAGCGAGTTGGAGGCGAGCCGGTTCGCGCCGTGCACGCCGGTGCACGCCGCCTCGCCGCACGCCCAGAGCCCGGGGAGGCTCGTCGCCCCGTCGAGGTCGGTGACGGCGCCTCCCGACAGGTAGTGCGCCGCCGGTGCGATCGGGAGCCAATCGCTCGACGGATCGAGGCCGACGTCACGCATCGACGCCGCGATCGTCGGGTAGCGCTGGTGGAAGCCGTCGAGTCCGGTCGCGTCGAGCCAAAGGTGGTCCACCCCCTGATCGAGCATCCGGGTGGTCATCGCCCGGCTCACCTGGTCACGTGGCAGCAGCTCGTCGACGAACCGGTCCCCTGCAGCGTCACGCAGCACGGCGCCGTGTCCCCGGAGCGCCTCGCTCAGCAGGGGGCGGGGCGTCGCCGGATGGTGCAGGGCGGTCGGGTGGAACTGCATGAACTCGATGTCGGCCACCGCAACGCCCGCCCGGAGCGCCATCGCCAGCCCGTCACCGGTGGACTGTGTCGGGTTCGTCGTGACCGCGAAGAGCTGACCGGCGCCGCCGGTCGCCATCAGGACGTGACGGCTCCGGACCTCGACCGCCTGCCCCACCGGATCAAGGGCGACGACACCCCGGCAGCGATCTCCTTCCACGAGCAGGTCGAGGGCGAACCAGCCCTCGAGGACCGCTGCCGCCGTCTCCTGCACGGCGGCGACCAGCGCCCGTTCGATCTCCGCGCCGGTCGCTGCGCCACCGGCGTGCACGACGCGGGCGTGGGAGTGGCCCCCCTCGCGTGCGAGCGCGAGCGCGCCGTCGCGGTCGGTGTCGAAGACCGCGCCGAGGGCGATGAGCTCGTGCACGCTCGACGGGCCCTCGTCGACGAGCACCCGCACCGCGTCGGCGTCGCAGAGCCCGACCCCCGCGGCGACGGTATCCGCGAAGTGCACGTCGGTGGAGTCCTCGTCCCCGGAGAGCACGGCGGCGACCCCGCCCTGCGCCCACCTGGTGGCGGACTGGTGGAGCTCGGCCTTGGTGAGGACGCCCACGCGCAGCCCCGCGACGGCGGCGGCCCGCACCGCGGCGGACAGCCCCGCGACCCCGCTCCCGAGGACCAGCAGGTCCAGCTCGGGCGGCGTGTCCGTCATGCAGGGGAGTCTCCCGCAGCACCCGGGGCGTCGCGACAGCGATCGGTCGCACGGCCAATCCCACTGGCGGAAGCCTCCGCGCCGATCACGGTCCAGCGGTGATGCCGACGTTGTCGATGAGGCGGGCCCTTCCGAGGCGAGCCGCGACGAGGAGGCGGAGTTCGCCCCTGAGCGGTTCGACGGGCAGGAGGGTGCTCGCGCTCACGACGTCGACGGACTCGAGGGCCACGAGCGGTTCGGCCCCGATGATCGCGGTGACGAGCGCGCTGACCGCCGCGCCGTCGCGCTCCCCGGCGGCGATGGCAGCGGCACCAGCGCGCAGCGCCCGCTGGAGCACCGGCGCGGCAGCTCGCTGCTCGGGGGTGAGGTACGCGTTCCGGCTCGAGAGGGCGAGGCCGTCGGGCACGCGCACCGTCGGACAGCCGACGACGGCGACCGGGAACGAGAGGTCGGCGGCCATCCGACGGATCACCGCCAGCTGCTGGAAGTCCTTCTCCCCGAAGTAGGCGCGGCAGGCTCCGACCATGGCGAACAGCTTCGCCACGACGGTCGCCACGCCGTCGTAGTGGGTCGGGCGAGCCCGGCCCTCGAGCACCTCGGTGAGACCGGCGACGTGCACCGTCGTCGCCACCTCCCCCGGGTACATCTCCTCGACGGGCGGGGCGAAGATCACAGTGGCGCCTGCGACGCCGGCCCGGGTGACGTCCGCGTCGAGCGTGCGGGGATAGGCGGCGAGGTCCTCACCCGGTGCGAACTGCAGCGGGTTGACGAAGACCGTCACCACCACGGCGTCGCACTCGGCCGCAGCGCGCGCCACGAGCGACGCGTGGCCGTCGTGCAGCGCACCCATCGTCGGCACGAGACCCACCGTGCAACCGACCGCCCGTTGCTCCTCAGCCCACTCCATGACGTGGAGGACCGTTGTGAGGACGTCCGGGCCGGCCACGTCGCCACGATGCCACACCCCTCCGACCACGCCGGACGGGTGAGGACGCCCCACGCACACGGGGCGACAGGCCACGCACCGTGACGAACGGCGACTGTTTGCGAGGAGGGAGGGTGAGGGCACACCCGGCGGATGAGCAGCAGTGACGTCCCGCCCCATGCGGAGGAGGGGCGGCTGCGCGCGTGGCTCGACGTCGGCTGGAAGCGCTGGGCGCTGCGACTCGGCGTGACGTCCGTCGCCGGGCTCGTGGTCCTCGTCGTGCTGATCCTCATCGCCTACAACTCGGTGCACCTGCCCGAAGAGCCGCTGCGTGCCCAGACGAGCGTGGTCCTCGACGCCGAAGGCAACGTCATCGCTGAGCTCTACGACATCGAGAACCGCGTCGACGTGCGCCTGGACGAGGTGTCGCCCACGGCGGTCGACGCAATCCTCGCCGCCGAGGACCGCAGGTTCCGCAGCCACAGCGGCCTCGACCCCGCCGGCATCGCGCGCGCCTTCTGGGTCGACGTCCGGGGCGGAGACCTCCAGGGGGGCTCCACCCTCACCCAGCAGCTCGTGAAGAACACCTACCTCACGTCCGATCGGACCCTCACCCGCAAGATCCGCGAGGCCGTCCTCGCCGTGAAGGTCGAACAGCAGCTCTCGAAGGACGCCATCCTCGAGCGGTACCTGAACACCGTGTACTTCGGGCGGGGCGCGTACGGGATCGAGGCCGCCGCCAAGGCGTACTACGGCACCGCCGCCGCGGAGCTCGACCTGCCGCAGTCCGCGCTGCTCGCCGGTCTCGTCCGCTCGCCCGAGTCTGCCGATCCGACCACCGATCCCGAGGCGGCACGCCAGCGCCGGGCGGGCGTCCTCGACGCCATGGTGGCCACCGGAGCGGTGACGGAGGCGGAGCGGGCAGCCGCCGACACCGCAGAGCTCACGGCGATCGATCGCCCCGACGACCGGGCGGCGCTCGAGGGATCGACCGCCTACTTCGCCGACCAGGTGCGGCGGTGGGCCGTCAGCACCTACGGCGAGCAGGCCGCCTTCGGGGGCGGCCTACGGATCGAGACCGCGCTCGACCCACGGCTCCAGGCCGCCGCCGAGCAGGCGGTGTTCGGCACGCTCGACCAGGAGGGGGACCCCGACGGCGCCCTCGTCGCCGTCAACGAGCGAGGTGCCATCGTCGCCATGATCGGCGGCCGCGACTTCCAGCAGGACGAGGTGAACCTCGCGCTCGGCACCGAGGGAGGCGGCCAGGGGCGCCAGCCCGGCTCCACGTTCAAGCCGTTCGTGCTCCAAGCCGCGCTCCAGTCCGGCATCCGGATCACCGACCAGTTCCCGGGACCCGCCAAGATCGAGGTCGACGTGGACGGCCAGCCCTTCGAGGTCTCGAACTACGGCGACGAGGCGTTCGGCGAGATCGACCTCCTCACCGCCACAGAGAACTCGGTCAACACCGTCTACGCCCAGCTCGTCGCCGAGACCGGCCCCGAGGCGGTCGCCGACACCGCGACCGAGATGGGCGTCACCGCGGAGCTCGAGCCGTTCCCCGCCATCGCCCTCGGCACCGAGGAGGTCTCACCACTCGACATGGCGGGCTCGTTCATGACCTATGCGCGCCGGGGCAACCGCGTCAGGCCCTGGTACGTGGAGCGCGTGACGGAGGCGAACGGGGCGATCATCGACGTGGTCACCCCAGAGCTCGACCGGGTGATGCCCGGGGAGCGGGCCGACCTCATCAACCACGTGCTCCAGCGGGTCATGACCCGGGGTACAGGCACCGCCGCTGACATCGGCCGTCCCGCCGCCGGCAAGACCGGCACGACGCAGGACAACACGAACGCGTGGTTCGTCGGCTACACCCCCACCCTCGGTGCGGCGGTGTGGATGGGCTACGGCGAGGAGGGGCAGCGGCCGATGGACGACGTGAGGGGCAGGGCGGTGACCGGTGGCGGGTTGCCCGCCCAGATCTGGCAGCGGTTCATGGCGGCTGCGGTGGAGGGTCGCGACACCGGCGAGTTCGCCGAGCCGCGACCAGAGGACCTGATCCCGCCCACGACCACGACCACGACGACCACCACCCAGCCCGAGGAGACGACCACCACGACGGCGCCGGAGGAGATCACGATCCCGACCACGACGGAGCCGGAGGAGACGACCACCACGACCCGTCCCGGTAGGGGCACCACCACGACGACGACGACCACGACGACGACCACGACGACGACCACGACGACCACCACACGGCCTGAGGAGACCACAACCACGACCGGGGGCGGTTCCGGGTCGGGTTCCGGCACCGGCACCGGCACCGGGGACGGCGACGCCACGACCACCACCGAGCCGGCGGACAGCGGGTAGACCGATCACGCCGTTTCCGAGCGGGGAGGATCGGGGCACAGCCCCTTGGTGAGGAGCAGGCACGTCGAGCGCGACCCTGAGCAGGGGCTGGTGCGCCGTTGGCTCGACGTCGGGTGGACGCGATGGCTCCTGCGACTCGGTGTCGCGACGGTCGCCGGGCTCGTCCTGCTGGCCATGCTGATCGTCATCGCCTACAAGTCGGTGCGCCTGCCCGCCGAGACGCGGCGGCCCCAGACGAGCGTGGTCCTCGACGCCGAGGGCAACGTCATCGCCGAGCTCTACGACATCGAGAACCGCACCGACGTCGCGCTCGACGACGTGTCGCCCGCCATGGTCGACGCCGTCGTCGCCGCCGAGGACCGCTCGTTCCGGGACCACGGTGGGCTCGACCGCTCCGGGATCGCCCGCGCGTTGTGGGTGGATCTGCGGGGCGGCGGCCTCCAGGGCGGCTCGACCATCACCCAGCAGCTGGTGAAGAACTCGTACCTGACGTCGCAGCGCACCGTCAGCCGCAAGCTCAAGGAGGCGATCCTGGCCATCAAGGTCGAGCGGCAGCTCTCCAAGGACGAGATCCTGGAGCGCTACCTCAACAGGATCTACTTCGGTCGTGGTGCCTACGGTGTGGAAGCGGCGGCGCAGGCCTACTTCGCCACCGGCGCTGACGACCTCGATGTCGCGCAGTCGGCGTTGCTGGCCGGTCTCATCCGATCGCCCGAGTCCGCCGATCCCACCAGGTCCCCGGACATCGCGCGCCGGCGCCGGGCGAGCGTCCTCGACGCCATGGTCGCCACCGGCGCCCTGACGGGACCGGAGCGAGCGGCCGCCGCCGGCGAGGAGCTGGCGGCGATCGATCGCCCGGAGGAACGGATCGCGCTCGAGGGTTCGACCGCCTACTTCGCCGATCAGGTGCGGCGGTGGGCGGTCCGCACGTACGGCGACAAGGCGGCGTTCGGCGGGGGGCTCACCATCGAGACGTCGCTCGACCCCCGGCTGCAGGTCGCGGCCGAGGAAGCGGTCTTCGAGACGCTGGACCAGGTCCGCGATCCAGACGCCGCCCTCGTGGCCGTCGACGAGCGAGGCGCGATCGTCGCCATGATCGGCGGGCGGGACTTCGCGACGAACCAGGTCAACTTCGCCCTCGGTGCCGAGGGGGGCGGGCAGGGCCGCCAGCCCGGCTCCACGTTCAAGCCGTTCGTCCTGCAAGCGGCCCTTGACGCCGGCATCACCGTCGACCAGCGCTTCCCGGGTCCCAGCGAGATCACCGTGGACGTCGACGACCAGGAGTACCCGGTCGAGAACTACGGCGAGCAGGCGTTCGGCAACATCGACCTCGTCACCGCCACGGCGAACTCGGTGAACACCGTCTACGCCCAGCTCGTCGCCGAGACGGGCGCTCAGGCGGTCGCCGACGCCGCGACCGCCGCCGGCATCACCGCCGAGCTCGAGCCGTTCCCCGCCATCGCCCTCGGCTCCGAGGAGGTCGCACCGCTCGACATGGCGAGCGCCTACATGACCTACGCCCGCCGCGGGGACAAGGTCACGCCGTGGTACGTGGAGCGGGTCACCGGCCCGGACGGCGCGATCCTCCACACGGCGGAGCCCGAGCGCGAGCGGGTCATGGAGCGCAGGCACGCCGACCTCATCAACGAGGTGCTGCAGCGGGTCGTCACCGACGGGACGGGCACCGCGGCCGACATCGGCCGTCCCGCCGCAGGCAAGACCGGCACGACCCAGGACAACACGAACGCGTGGTTCGTCGGCTACACCCCCACCCTCGGTGCGGCGGTGTGGATGGGCTACGGCGAGGAGGGGCAGCGGCCGATGGAGCACGTACGGGGCGGCGCGGTGACCGGTGGCGGGTTGCCCGCGCAGATCTGGCAGCGTTTCATGACGAGGGCGGTCGCAGGGCTCCCGGCTGGCGACTTCACGCCGCCGGCCGAGGAGGAGCCCGACCCGCCGCAAGCTGCGCCCCCGACCACCGCCCGGAAGTCGGCGACCACCAGCACCACGTGGTCGTACACGACGTCGTCGTCCTACACCACGTCGCCCCCGGGGCCACCGACCACCGCGCCACCGCCCGCCACGACCACCACCCGCCGCTCGACCACGACGACCCAACCGTCCGGACCGGTCCCACCGACCACCTTGCCCCTCTGAACGACGGCGGTCACCACCCAGACCGCGCCCCCGGCCTTCCCGCTACTCGCGAAGGTGGAAGACGGTGAGTGTGACGTCGCCCTCCGCGGTGGCGAGCAGATCAGCAGGGACGAGGTCGGGGGCGAGGTCGGCGAGCGGGGCGAGGACGAAGCGCCGCTCCCACATCCGGGGGTGGGGCACGACGAGGTCCTCCTCGTCGACGACCTGGTCTCCGACGAGGAGGATGTCGACGTCGAGGGTGCGGGGTCCCCACCGCTCGTGGCGCACCCGACCGGCATCGACCTCCAGGCGCCAGCAGAACTCGATGAGCTGCCGCGGCGAGCGGTCGGTGGCGAGCTCGACGACGGCGTTCAGGTACGGGCTCTGGTCCGCCCGTCCGCCGACCGGGGCGGTCTCGTAGACGGGCGACACAGCGACGACGTCGTCGAGCAGCGAGACCGCCCGCCGCAGCGTGGCGACCCGGTCACCGAGGTTCGAACCGAGGGCGAGGAAGGCGCGCTCGGCCACGTCGCGCTCAGCGCCGGGTCCGGGTGATGCGCACGCCCGACGTCGCGAGGTCCTGGGCGACCGGCGGACGCAGCTTGCGGACCCGCACCGTCGTCGCCGCGATGCGCTCGTCTGCGGCGAGCACGGCCTCGGCGATGCGGTCGGCCAGGTGCTCGAGCAGCGTGACGTGGCCGGCGGTCACGACCGACTCGACGACGTCGCACAGCGCCCCGTAGTCGACCGTGTCGACCAGCGCGTCGCTCGCGCCGGCAACCGCGAGGTCGAGCTCGACGTCGAGGTCGACCTCGAGCGGCTGCACCCGGGCCGCCTCCTCGGGCAGGGCGCCGCAGAGCCCGAGGAGCCGGAGGCCCCGCAGCTCGACGGCGTCGGAGCCGGCGGTCAGGCCTCGGCCTCCGCGGCGAGCACCCCGGCGAGGGTGACGAGCTCGCGGCCCGGAGGGCCGAGCTGGCGGGAGAGGAGCTGCTCGCTCATCGCGATGGCACGCGTCGTCTCGGGGACGAGCCCGGCGTAGACGAGGTATCCCGCCACCGCACCGTGCAAGCGGTCGGCGACCTCGTCCTGGTGCACGAGGATCCTGCCACCCGCGGCGAGCTGCTGGCGGAGGACCGGGTACAGCGCGCTGAGCACGGTTCGAGGCTCGTCGTTGATCCCGAACGGGAGGTGCTCGAAAGCCATCTCGAGCTCCTCGTAGGCGTGCAGGTTGTGCGGCGACGCCAGGAGGCTCACGATCGAGGTGAAGCCCTGGTGACGGATCCAGATGATCTCCTCCTGCCGGCGCACGCGGCGATGGCTCGGGCCATAGCCGCCGGGGCGCTCGGAGATCGCGAGGCGGTCCTTGATCACCCAGGTGAAGTTCCGGGGAACGATCCCCTGCGCCCACTTGCCCTTCACCGTCGGCCTCCCTCGGCGGCCGGGCCGCTCGGGCCACGCTCGCTGTGCTCGCTCATGCTG
>JBBDQT010000186.1:0-7288 GCA_040905815.1 Acidimicrobiales bacterium | reverse complement strand
GCTCGCTCATGCTGCAACCTCGTCGGCCATGAGCCGGACTGCCGCCACGGTCGCCGCCACGTCGTGGACCCGCACCATGCCGGCACCCTGCGACAACGCCCAGATCGCCGTCGCGAGGGAGGCCTCGAGCCGGTCCCCGACCGGCGCGCCACCGGTCAGCCCACCGAGGAAGCCCTTGCGGCTCGTCCCCGCGAGCACGGGCGTGCCCGCCCCGACGATCTCACCCAGGCGGGCCAGGAGCTCGAGGTTGTGCGCGGACGTCTTGCCGAAGCCGATGCCCGGGTCGACCCATACCTCCTCGACGCCGGCGGCACGGGCTGCCGCGGCGCGGCCGGCGAGGAAGGCGGCGACCTCCGCGACGACGTCTCCGTAGCGGGGGTCCTCCTGCATCGTGGCGGGCCGGCCCTGCATGTGCATCGCGACCCAGCCGACGCCGGCGGCCGCAGCGACCTCGTGGAGCGAGGCGCCGACGTCGTTGACGAGGGAGGCGCCAGCCGCGACCGCGACCTCTGCCACCACGGCCTTGCGGGTGTCGACGGAGACCCGCACGTGGGGTGCGAGCGCCTCGATGACGGGCACCACCCGGTGGATCTCTTCGTCGGCGTCGACCGGCGGCGCGCCGGGGCGGGTGGACTCACCGCCGACGTCGACGACGTCGGCTCCCTCGGCGACGAGGCGCATCCCGTGGGCGACCGCGGCATCTGCGTCGACGAAGCGCCCGCCGTCGGAGAACGAGTCCGGCGTGGTGTTCACGATCCCCATCACCAAGCCGCGCACCCGATGATCGTACGCGACGCCAGTCGCCGTCAGGACGAGGTGTGACCGACGTCGTCAGCGAGCGGCGTGGATGAAGGCCATCGCTTCGGCCCGGGTCGCGGCGTTCGACCGGAACAGGCCCCGCACCGCCGACGTGACGGTCGTGGCGCCGGGCTTGCGGATGCCGCGCATCGACATGCAGAGGTGCTCCGCCTCGACCACGACGAGCACACCACGGGGCTCGAGCGACGACTCCAGCTCGTCGGCGATCTGCGCGGTCAGCCGCTCCTGCACCTGGAGCCGCTTCGCGTACGAGTCGACGAGCCTGGCCAGCTTCGACAGGCCCGTGATCCGGCCGTCCTCCCCCGGGATGTAGGCCACGTGGGCGTTGCCGTGGAACGGCACGAGATGGTGTTCGCAGAGGCTGAAGCACGGGATGCCGCGGACCATGACCATCTCGT
This sequence comes from Acidimicrobiales bacterium, assembly GCA_040905815.1. Classification (GTDB taxonomy): domain Bacteria; phylum Actinomycetota; class Acidimicrobiia; order Acidimicrobiales; family CADCSY01; genus CADCSY01. The sequence continues at coordinate 6,071 of JBBDQT010000186.1, read as the reverse complement.
CGTGCTCGGCAGCGAACGTGACCTTGAGGTGCTCGCCGGCTGGCTCGTGGAGGCCGCCGCAGACCTCGGCGTACATCCGTGCGACCCGCTCGGGCGTCGCGACCAGACCTTCCCGGTCGGGGTCCTCGCCGATGGCGATGAGGATCTCGCGGACAGCAGCCTCGATCCGGGCGTGGTCGACGGGGCCCGGCGGGATCGCGCCGGTGTCGACGTCGTCGTCGATCCGCCCCGGGTCGGCGCTCACTCGGGCGGAGCCGTGCGGGCGACGCGCGACCGACGGCGGGCGGGCGGCTTGCCCGGGGCAGCGGCGGTGCCGTTGCCGTTCGCCCCGACCCCCCGACCCGCGCCTTCGTCCGGCGCGTAGCCGGTCCGCCACACGGGCAGCCCGCCGAAGATCTCCAGCAGCTCGGGCGTGTCGAGGGTCTCCCGCTCGACGAGCGCCTCGGCGAGCTGCTCGAGCACGGCACGGTGGGACGTCAGGATCTCGGATGCCTCCGTGTGGGCGGCGTCGATCAGCACCCGCACCTCAGCGTCGACCTTGGCCGTCACCTCGTCGGAGTAGAACGTCGAGCTCCCCGACTCGCGGCCCATGAACGGGTCGGTCTGTCGGGTGCGCATCTGCTGGGGACCGATGACATCGGTCATACCGAACTCGGTGACCATCGACCGAGCGATCTGGGTGGCGCGCTCGATGTCGTTCTGGGCGCCGGTGGTCGGGTCACCGAAGACGAGCTCCTCGGCGGTCCGGCCGCCGAGCAGCATGGCGAGCTCGTCTCGCAGCTCCGAGCGGGACTGCATGTGCTTGTCCTCGGTGGGCAGCGACAGGGTCCAACCGAGCGCGCGGCCCCGGGCGATGATCGACACCTTGTGGATGGGGTCGGTGTTCGGGAGCACGTGGCCGACGAGGGCGTGGCCGGCCTCGTGGTAGGCGATGATCTGCTTCTCGCGTTCGTTCATGACCCGGCTCTTGCGCTCGGGACCGGCGATGACGCGGTCGATCGCATCCTCCATCTCCGACATGCCCACGACCGCGGAGCCACGGCGGGCGGTCAGCAGCGCCGCTTCGTTCATGAGGTTGGCGAGATCGGCGCCGGTGAAGCCCGGGGTGCGGCGCGCGAGCACCTCGATCTCGATGTCGGGGCCGAGCGGCTTGCCCTTGGCGTGGACGTTCAGGATCGCCTTGCGGCCCTCGAGGTCGGGCCGGTCGACGACGATCTGGCGGTCGAAGCGGCCCGGCCGGAGCAGGGCAGGATCGAGGATGTCGGGCCGGTTGGTGGCGGCGATCAGGATCACCCCGGTGCGGGCGTCGAAACCGTCCATCTCGACGAGGAGCTGGTTGAGCGTCTGCTCCCGCTCGTCGTGGCCACCACCCATGCCGGATCCCCGGTGGCGGCCGACGGCGTCGATCTCGTCCACGAAGATGATGGCGGGGCTGTTGGCCTTGGCCTGCTCGAAGAGGTCGCGCACCCGGCTCGCGCCGACCCCGACGAACATCTCGACGAAGTCCGAGCCGGAGATCGAGAAGAACGGCACGCCCGCCTCGCCGGCGACAGCGCGGGCGAGCAGGGTCTTGCCGGTGCCGGGCGGGCCGAAGAGCAGGACGCCCTTCGGGATCTTGGCGCCGATCGCCTGGAACTTCGTCGGGCTCTCGAGGAACTCCTTGATCTCCTGGAGCTCCTCGACCGCCTCGTCGGCGCCGGCGACGTCGGTGAAGGTGACCTTCGGCTGGTCCTTGGTCACCTGCTTGGCCTTGGCCTTGCCGAACTGCATGACGCGGTTGCCGCCACCCTGGGCGCTGTTCAAGAAGAACAGGAACACGCCGATGATCAGCAGGAACGGCAGGAAGTTGAACAGCAGGGACAGCCAGATGTTGCCCTCCTCCTGGCTGATCTCCTGGGGGACCTCGGCGGTGCGCAACAGCTCGGTGACCCGGTCGCTCGACTCGGTCACGAACTCCGTCCGGTACGGCGTGCCGTCGGTGAGCTCACCGGTGATCTCCGAGGTGCGCTCGCCGACGGAGATGTCGGCCTCCGCGACCTGACCCGCCTCGACGCGATCGACGAACTCGTCGAAGCGCAGCGCCTCCCGGTCCTCGCTCCCGCGCAGGGTCTGGCTCGCGACGAGCAGCACCACCAGGGCCAGGACGACCCAGAAGACGGGGCTGCGGCGGAGCTTGTGCACGGCGGACACCTCGGTCGGTCCAGAAGTCGGTGCGCTCAGGCTACCGATGCGCTCGGGCTCCCCGTTCGCGCCCGACCGCGGAGTCAGCCGTCGTCGCCCTCCCAGACGCAGATGAACGGCAGGTTCCGGTGCTTCTCGGCCACGTCGAGGCCGTAGCCGACGACGAACACCGACGGCACCCGGAACCCCACGTAGCGGATGTCGGGGGCCTCGCTCTCCTCCCGGACCAGGAGGGCGCAGACGGCGAGGCTCGCCGGGTTGCGGGCCTCGAGGTTCCGGCGGAGGAACGACAGCGTGAGGCCGCTGTCGACGATGTCCTCCACCAGCACGACGTGGCGCCCCGACAGGTCGAGGTCGAGGTCCTTCACGATGCGCACGACGCCGCTCGACTTGGTGGAGCTGCCGTAGGAGGACACCGCCATGAAGTCGAACTCCACCGGCAGGTCGATCGCCCGGGAGAGGTCCGCGAGGAACAGGAACGCTCCCTTCAGCACGCAGATCAGGAGCGGCGGATCGTCCTCGTAGTCCTTGGTGATCTGCTCGCCGAGCTCGGCGATGCGCCGCTGCAGGACCTCGGCGGACACGAGGACCTCGCCAAAGGGGCTCCCCTGGTCCATCTCGTCCAGCACAGCAGGAACCTACCGTCCTGGTGGCGGGACGGTTCACCGCCGCTCGATCCGCAGCCGGCCGGCCGTGCGGGCGACGCGCAGACCTCCTGCCAGCTCGGTCGCGACGGTCTCGCCGCGCGCGACCGCAAGCACCCGCTCGACAGAAGCGGCGTCGGGAGGGTGGGGCGGCGCGGCGGCAGCGAGCCAGCGCCGCACGGCACGGCGCGCCAGGGCCAGAGGTGCGCCGGCGAGCGCGGCGCCGTCGGACGGGTCGATCGCTGCGGCGAGCCCGTCGAGGAGGTCCACGTCGGCGGCCGCCAGCTCTGCGGTGCGGGCGATGATCGGCACGACGTCGCGCTCGGCCACGTCGGTGAGCAGCGGGAGCACCTCGTGTCGCACCCGGTTGCGGCGGAAGGCAGGGTCGACGTTGGTCGGATCGATGACCGGCGTCAACCCCCGGTCGGCGCACAGGCGGGCGGTCTCCACGCGGCGCAGGGCGAGGATGGGCTTGGTCAGGCCGGGCCGCATCGCGCCGACGCCGTCGAGGCCGGCGCCCCGGATGAGGTTGAGCAGGACCGTCTCGGCCTGGTCGTCGGCGGTGTGGCCGGTCATGGCGCCCGCCGGGAGCACGGACCGCCGCGCCTCCCGGGCTCTTGCCTCCACGTTCGGCCCGGGGGCGACCTCGACCCGCTCGGGGACGAACGCCGCACCGAACCGCACCGCGGCGTCGCGCACCACCTCGGCCTCGTCGCCGGAACCCGGTCGCAGGCCGTGGTCGATGTGCACGGCGGTCACCTCGCATCCGGCCTCGACGGCGAGGACCAGCAGCGCCAGCGAGTCCGCGCCGCCTGAGACCGCCGCCACCGCCGCCGTCCCCGGAGCGGGAAAGGTGCACCGGCCGAGCAGGTCAGCCAGCGGGAAGGTCCTCGGCCAGGGCCACGACCATGTCAGGCGCCACGCACGGCGGCACCGGCGCGCGCCGCCGACGCCCGCTCGATCCACCGCTCCGGCTCCCGGATCTCGGTGAGGCTCGGCAGCCAGTCGGGGCCGACCCACGCCTGCTCGAGCAGGTCCGTGCCGCCGGCGCCCTCGACGGCCTCGATGAAGGCCTCGCCCTGGGCGTACTGGTTGATCTTGGCCTCGAGCCCGATGAGCTGCTGCAGGAGCTTGGCGGGACCGGACCGCTGCGCCCGTCGGGCACGCAGGACGCGGCTGAAGCGCTCCGCCGACGGGATCAGGTCGGCTCCTGCCCTGTCCATGGTCACGTCGCCGTGACCTTCGAGGAGGCTCATCATCCCCCCGATCTTGGCCAAGGTCTCTCGCTGCGCGTCGGAGGCGAGGAGCGCGACGAGACCGCCCTCGTCGAGCGGGTTGCGACCGGCACGGATCTCGTCGGTCGCCTTGCGCAGAGCCTGGACCAGCCGCTTCGGGTCGGGATCCACGCTGCCGAGGCTCTCGTCGATGAGCGAGAGGAAGTGCGGCCGTAGCCACGGGATGCCGGTGAACTGCGCACGGTGGGTGACCTCGTGGAGGGCGAGCCACAGGCGGAACTCCCGGGGCGGGAAGCCGAAGCGCTTCTCCAGGCTGAGGACGTTGGGTCCCACGTAGTACACGACGTCCTGGTCGTCGGCGTCCTCGTCCTCGATGATCAACAGGTCGTACTGCCCGAGGACCCGGGTCGACATCCACCCGAGCATGGCGCCGATCTCGGCACCTGCGACGTTGCGCGTGACGAGCGCGCCCGGTCCGCTCGAAGGCACCTTGTCGGCGAGCTTCTCGCTCAGGGGCCTCAGCATCCGTCGGAACGATCTCAGGTTGGCGCTGACCCAGCCCGCCCGATCGGTGACCCTCGCCCGGGCCGGACCTGCATCGGAGACCAAGCCGGTGGTCGCGGTGACGAGTGCCTCGGCTTGGACCGTGAGCTCGTCGAAGTCCGCGGCCAGCGAGTCGGCGTGGTACGAGTCGGCGAAGGGATCCCGTCCCGCAACGCGTGACGCCACGCGCTCCGCCATGTCCCAGGCGATCGGCTCGGTCATGTCGGGGGCTCCTTCGCTGTCGCCTGCCTACTGGCGTGGGTACTTGAGCGACTGGACCTTCTTGAGGTAGCCCGCCACCGTGACGAGGACGGCGAGCACGGCCCCCCCAGCGAGGGGCACGGCGATCCAGTAGTGCCACACCTTGGCCGCGACGACCGGTGCGACGTCGAGTGCGACGACGGCGTCCATCGCCCCGATGCTACGCCGAGGGGCGACCCTTCCCGTCGGCACCCTCGGCGGCCTCAGTCAACGGGTGCGTCCTGGGAGAGGATCGCGGTGATCCGAGCCTTCAACGCCTCGGGGACCGTCTCCCGGCAGTGGTGCGACACGACCATGCGCAGCTCTGCTTCGAAGTCGAACGCCTCGAGGCAAGGATGGCAGTCGTCGAGGTGGCCCCTGATCGAGTTGCGGCGATCCTCGGTCAGCTCGCCGTCGAGAAACGTGTACAGCTCCCGGATGGCCTCGTTGCAGTCCTCGTCGTGCACGTCCACGTCCAACCAGCGACCGGCCCGGTTTCTTCCACCGTGGCTCGTCCTGCGCGGCGCCGGTCCCGTCTGGCGGCACAGGAGCGGTTCATCCCGGCGTGGGTCCGCCCTGGACGTCCACCGGCACGTCGTCGTCATCCCTGGTGAGGAGGCCCTGGTCCATGGCGAACTCGTAGAGCGCCTTCTGCAGGTTCTTCCGGCCACGGTGCAGGCGGCTCATGACCGTCCCGATCGGGATGTCGAGGATGCTGGCGATCTCCTTGTAGGAGAAGCCCGCCACGTCAGCGAGCAGCACCGCCATCCGGAACTGCTCGGGCAGCGCATCGACTGCAGCTTTGACCTCCGATTCGGAGAAGAGCTCCATCAGCTCGTCCTCGGCGCTGCGGCCCGCCCGAGCCTCCTCGAGTCCACCGAGGCGCCGGTAGAGGTAGAAGTCCTCGACGTCGTCGAGGTCGGTCTCGTCGGGCCGGCGCTTCGATGCCCGGTACTTGTTGATGAAGGTGTTCGTGAGGATCCGGTAGAGCCATGCCTTAAGGTTCGTGCCCTGCTCGAAGGAGCCGAAGCCCCGGTAGGCCTTGAGATAGGTCTCCTGGACGAGGTCTTCTGCGTCGGCCGGGTTGCGGGTCATCCGCAGCGCGGCCGTGTACAGCGACGGCATGAGGTCCATCGCCTGCTCGGTGAAGGTCGCCTTGTCAGCCATCTGACGCTCTTTCTAACGGGTGCCCCGGACTGGCCGCCGCATCAGCTGGACCGAACGCAGG
>JBBDQT010000185.1:0-3448 GCA_040905815.1 Acidimicrobiales bacterium | reverse complement strand
TCGTCGTCGCCGGCGGCGCCGGGTTCCTCGGGAGCCACCTGTGCGAGCGGCTCATCGAACGCGGCGACGAGGTCATCGCCCTCGACAACCTCATCACCGGCTCGCTCGAGAACCTCGAGCGGCTGTTCGGCCATCCCGGCTTCACGTTCCAGCACCAGGACGTCAGCAACCACGTCCACGTGTCTGGGCCGATCGCGGCCGTGATGAACCTGGCCAGCCCCGCGTCGCCGAAGGACTTCACCGAGATCCCGATCCCGATCCTCAAGGTCGGTGCGCTCGGCACCCACAACCTCCTCGGCCTCGCCAAGGAGAAGGGCGCCCGCTTCTTCCAGGCGTCGACGAGCGAGGTGTACGGCGACCCCCTCGTGCACCCCCAGCCCGAGTCGTACTGGGGCCACGTGAACCCGATCGGCCCCCGCGGTGTCTACGACGAGGCCAAGCGCTTCGGCGAGGCCATGGTCATGGCGTACCACCGCCACCACGGCCTCGATGTGAGGATCGTTCGCATCTTCAACTCCATCCTGGCGGATGAGCAGGTGCTCTACGACGACGGGACGGAACTGCGTCGTGAGCCGGTCGAGAAGCTTGCGGAGCGGCTCTCGGGTGCCGTCGACCTCCATGGGTACACGGTGCCGGCGTTCGCTCCTGACGGCCTGATAGGCGCAGCCGAGGCGACGGCGCTCGTCGGGCATCCACCGTCGGGCCCCTGCTACGAGGTGGCGCTCCGTTACGGGAGGACGATCAAGGTCACCGGCGACCACAGCCTGTTCGTCGAAGGCGGAGGCGGGATCCCCGAGGCGCGTCCGGTCTCCCAGCTCGCTGTCGGCGACCGGGTCGCCATCGCCGGGCGTGTGGTGGTGCCGGTGCGCGAGCGCTCCTTCGTGCGCATGACGGATGTCTGGAACAGGACGGGCGGCGACCCGTGGCGGCTGATGGTGCGAGCACCGGAGCTCGAGGAGCTCGTCTGGCGCAGACGGGCCGAGGTGTTCGATGCGATCGCTGCTGTCGAGCGGAGAGACTCGCCAGTCTGGCGCTCCGAGATCTGGGGCGCGATCGCCCGGCACCGAGACCGGTCACAGCTGCCACTCGGGGCCATGCGCTCCCTTGGCATCACTGTTCCGCCCGAGGCGACGGTCAGGCTCAGGACAGCAGGGCGGGCCGCAGAGCTCCCCGAGCTCGTGCACCTCAGCGACGAGATGCTGTGGCTGCTCGGGCTGTACGTGGCTGAGGGCTGCCGGTGCTCCAAGGCAGGCAAGAGCGACTACATCGCCATCTCTTGCGAAGAAGCGGTGCTCCGGCGCGCGCGGAAGGTCATCGAGCGGGATCTGAACCTGCACGTGGTAGATGCTCCCGCCAATGCGTCCCGGGGTGGAGCGATCTTCGTGCACTCCCGGCTTCTCCTCGCCCTGATGGACGACCTCGGGTTCTCCAGTGGGCCGAAGCGCATACCTGGGTGGGTGTTGGGCCTCCCCCTCTCTCGCTTGAAGTGGTTCCTCGAGGGCTATCGCGAAGGTGATGGCGTGCACTCCGGTCTGAAGCTCGAGGCCGGCGTCCGGCACGAGTTCTCGACGATCTCAACTGAGTTGAAGGATGACCTCGTCGTCGCCTTCGCCCGCTTCGGGCTCGTCCCCTCAGTTGGCCGGTACGAGACCACCTTCAACCAGCGAACGGGAGAGCGCCGCTACTCGTTCTGGCGGCTGACGCTGCCCGCTGTGCGTCCATGGAGCCCTCTTGAGTGGGACGGCGGCGTCCAGCAGACGCTCCAGGCGCGGCGCACCGGTGACATCGTCTGGGCGCCCGTGAAGTCGATCACCGAGGTGGAGCCTACGGTGCTCGTCTACGACTTCTGCGTCCCCGGCCGCGAGAACTTCTGGGCCGGAGGAGGTGTCCTCGCCCACAACACCTACGGCCCGCGCATGAGGCCCGACGACGGGCGGGTGGTGTCGAACTTCCTGGTGCAGGCGCTGGCGGGCAAGCCGCTCACGCTCTACGGGCAGGGCGAGCAGACGCGGAGCTTCTGCTACGTCGACGACGAGGTCGAGGGGTTCCTCCGGCTGCTCGACAGCGACCACATCGGTCCCGTCAACATCGGCAACCCGAACGAGTTCACGGTGCGCGAGCTCGCCGACCTCGTCCTCGAGATCACCGGCTCCCGCTCCGAGCTCTCGTTCGAAGCGATGCCGGTCGACGACCCGGCGCGCCGCCAGCCCGACATCACCCTCGCCCGGGAGGTGCTCGGGTGGGAGCCCGAGGTCCAGCTGGCGGAGGGCCTCCGCCGGACCGCCGAGCACTTCCGGACGATCCTCCGGTGAGCCACCCGGACGTGGCCGCGGTCATCGTGAGCTTCAACGTCGCCGACCTGCTCGTGCGCTGCGTCGAGAGCCTCAGGGTCGACGGGATCGAACGGATCGTCGTGGTCGACAACGCGTCGGCGGACGGCTCCGTGGCCGCGATCCGTGCCGCCGACCCAGACGTGCACGTCATCCCGCTCGACGAGAACGTCGGCTTCGGCGCCGGCGTGAACCGCGGCGCAGCCGAGGTGGCGGAGCCGTTCCTCTTGGTCCTCAACCCCGACGTCGAGGTCGAGCCGGGGTCGACGAAGGTGCTGCTCGACGCGCTCGTGGGCGACGCCGGCCTCGCCCTCGTGGGTCCCCGGATCGAGACGCCCGAAGGTGTGCTGTACCCGTCGGCCCGCACGTTCCCCGACATGGCGGACGCCGCCGGCCACGCCTTCCTCCACTTCGTGTGGCCGAACAACCCGTTCAGCCGGCGCTACCGGATGCTCGACTGGGACCACCGCGACCACCGTGACGTCGACTGGGTGGCGGGCACCCACCTCCTCGCTCGGCGCGCGGCGTGGGACCAGGTCGGGGGGTTCGACGATGCGTTCTTCATGTACATGGAGGACGTCGACCTGTGCTGGCGGCTCCACCGGGCCGGCTGGCGCGTCGGCTACGAGCCCGCGGCCGTGGTGAAGCACGCCATCGGGCGGTCCACCGACCAGACGCCGTACCGCATGATCGCGGCCCACCACCGCTCGCTGCTCCGCTACGCAGCCCGCACGTCGACGGGTCGTCGCAGGCTGGCGCTACCGGTGATCGCTGTCGCCCTCGGGCTCCGCACGGTGCTCGCCTGGGTGCAGCGGGGGCTGCGGGGCCGGCCCCACGCCGCCCCTTGATCCGCCAGCGATGATCCGCTGGCTGGTCCGGACGACTGGCAGAGCCAGATCGTCCGGCCCTCCTTGATCCCTGACTTCGGGATCTGGGGTCGACCTGAGTAGGGTTGCCCCTCGTCATGGGCAGAGCATCCTCATCGAAGAAGGTCGCGCGCGCCGCCAAGGCAGCCGGTCAGCCGGGAACCTCCAAGAGCCTCCTCTGGCCTGTCTCGATCGGGCTCGTGGTGCTCCTCGGCGTCGGCTTGATCGTGGCGTCAGCGGCTGGGCGCGACA
>JBBDQT010000184.1:0-20792 GCA_040905815.1 Acidimicrobiales bacterium | reverse complement strand
GGCGCCGTCGCCGTCGCCGGCGACGAGCTCATGCTCGGCTTCCCGACCGGCCACCTCGGCGGCGCCGAGCAGCTCCGCTGGTCGCTCGCCTCGGAGTGGGGCCGCTACGAGGCCATCGGCACACCGGTGATGGCCAGGGACGACGCCCCCGACGACGACCAGCCGGTCGACCACCCGTCCTGACCCCAGACGCGAGACGAGGGGCCCGCAGGCCCCCCCGTCAGCGCTTCGCGTCGTCGCTACGGCCGACCGCCGGGGCGCTGGCCGTTCGCCGCGCAGTACTCCTCGACGCTCTGCTCGGCGTCTTCCGCGGCCCTCTCGAGCGCCTGGAACGGCGGGGCCTTGCGCTTCTGCTCCTGACCCTTCTCCGATCCGGCGAAGTACGCCGTGCAGAGGCCGAAGGTGTTGTGCCCGTTGGGGCCAGGCCCGTTGTTGGCGTGGTTTGCCTGTGCGACGCCACCGGCGCCGACGACCATGAGAGCGGCCATGGCCGCGATGAACAGCTTCTTCACGTGGAACCCCCGTGTAGGTGGATGTGAGGGACACCCCTACGTGGGTGATCCATCGGCCAGAGTTCGTCACGGTTGGCGCGAACTCCTGCCCGAAAAAGGAAGAAACCTCCGTTGGTGCTCCAAGGATCCCCGCTCCGGACGAAGAGAAATCTCAAGGGCACGTTGCGTAGGGACGATGCACCTGCACCCGGACGTTTCCGGGGCGGCGACATGGAGGTCGGACAGATGGGTGCTCTCAGGCGGACGGGTGCAGCAGTGGCAGCGGCCCTGGCGTTGGCGGCGTTGCCGCTGACGGCGGCAGGTGCGGAGGAAGGCACCAAGGGGCTCGCCGAGAGCCCGCTGGAGGTCCAGATCGACCGCCCGCTCGTGATGCTCGGCGACGAGATCGAGGTCGAGATCGAGTACGAGCTCGAGGTGGAGGAGCCGACCGAAGCCGAGGAGGGTGAGGTCGCCGCCGCCGAAGGAGACGAGGGCGCGGCGACCGACCCGGCACCAGCCGAGCCCGTCGGCGTGACGTTCACCGTCGACCTCGGCGACGGGACCGACGTCATCACCGAGGTCGTCGACAACGAGAACGACGGCAGCGGCATCGAGGCGCAGCTGCGGGTGACCCACACGTACGGGGCGCTCGGGACCTTCGACGTCGTCGTCACCGCGACGCCCGACGGGGGCGACACGGTCACCACCACGAGCTCGGTGGAGGTGACCGACCAGCCGGTCGCGCACCCCCGCCCCGGACGGCACGCGTGCCCTGACGACGACGACGCCACCGGCCAGGACCCTGCGACCGAGGACCCTGCGCCCGAGGAGGTTGCCGCGGCGAGCCGGCCCGACTGGACGCCGCCGGCCCGGGCGACGGACTTCTTCACCGACGTGGCGGACGGCTCCACCCACGGCCACTTCATCTCGTGCCTCGCCCGGGCCGGGCTCGTGTCGGGCGTGGCGCCCGGCCAGTTCGCCCCTGGGCGCAGCGTGAGCCGGGAGCAGCTCGCGACGCTGCTCGTGCGGGCGATCGAACGCAGCGGCGCCGAGCTGCCGGCCGGCGACGACTCCTTCAGCGACGACGACGGCTCGGTCCACGAGGACAGCATCAACGCGCTGGCCGCCGCCGGCCTCGTGAGCGGCACCGCGGACGGCACCTTCGGGCCCAAGGCCCCCGTCACCCGCGCCCAGATGGCGACGTTCCTCACCAGCGTCTACGAGCGCATCGCCGAACAGCGGCTCACGAGCGCCCACGACTACTTCGGTGACGACGACAGCTCCGTCCACGAGGACAGCATCAACCGGGCCGCGGCGGCGGGCTTCGCCGCCGGCACGGAGCGTGCGGCGTTCGCCCCAGGACTCGAGGTGAGCCGGGCGCAGATCGCAACGTTCCTGGCCCGGATGCTCGACCGCCTCGCCGAGGAGGCGACGACCACCGCCTGAGAACAGACGAGGAACAGGTTCAGTCGCCGCTGCTCGGGCGGCTGTCCCCCTCGATCTCGTCGGTCAGCATCTTGGGCTGCTCGGCGGGCTGGACGCTCGTGCTCGGGAAGCCGGCGAGGTCGCCGCGGGGGCTCGTGTCCCACTGCTGGAAGGTCAGCTCGGTCTGGAGGTACAGCGCGACGAGCTCGGCAGTGTGGCGGATCCCGTTGAGATGGCTGCGCTCGTAGCCGTGGCTCGCGTCGATGCCGAAGCCGATGAGCGCGGCCCGGGTCTCCGCGCCGGCCGCCAGGGCGGAGGCGGCGTCGGAGCGGTAGAAGCCGTACACGTCCCGGCGATGCGGGATCTCGTGCTCCCGGCAGAGGCGGGTCAAGCGGCGGGAGAGATGGTAGTCGAAGGGCCCGCTCGAGTCCTGCATGGCGATGTTGACGGTGTGCTCGGTGGAGGTCTGGCCCTCCGCCACCACCGCGGTGTCGATCGAGAGCATCTCCGCCATGTCGGCGTCGATGCCGCTGCTCGCGCCGAGACCGACCTCCTCGGCGATGGTCACGAGGAGGTGAGCGGTGACGGGCAGGACGGTCGAGTGGTCGATGAGCGCCTTGAAGGCGCCGAGGGCGGCGGCGACCCCGGCCTTGTCGTCGAGGTGGCGGGAGTTCACGTAGCCCGACGGCGTGATCACGGGGTGGACGTCGAACGCCACGAAGTCGCCGACGTTGATGCCGAGGGCGGCGAGGCCGACGTCGTCGATGACCGGTTCGTCGACCCGGACCTCGACGTGGTCCCACCCCACGCCCTGGCTGTCGATGCCGTCGCCGTACCGGTGGCCGCTGGCGAGCAACGGCAGCACGGTGCCGGTGTACCTCTTGTCGAGGTCGTCCACGAAGATCGTCACCCGGGCACCCTCGGCGAAGCGGGCGCTGTGGTTCCCGATCGGGACGAGCTCCAGCCGGCCGTTCTCCTTGCACCGCCTCACCATGGCGCCGATCGTGTCGGCGTGGACGACGACGGCCCGGTCGACACCGGAGCGCTCACCGGGCAGCTCGGCGACGAGCAGCCCTCGGCGGGTCAGGGACGACTCCATGCCGAGCGCGTCGATCTCCTCACCCACGAGCTGCATGACGTGGTCGGTGCGGCCCGAGGGGCTCGGGGTCTGGAGCAGGCGCAGCATCACCCACTGCACGTAGTCCATGTCGATCGGGAGCAGCTTGGCGGACACGTCAGTGAGGCTACGCGGTGATCGCACCGCTCTTGGCCGGCCCTGACCACCCGCGGGGAAACGCGGACGTCGACGGGAACAAGAGGTCGATGAAGCGGGCGGCGGTCGGTCGAGGCTCGTGGTTCGCGAGGCCGGGCCGCTCGTTGGCCTCGATGAAGGCGTAGTCCGGCCCGGCAAGGTCCGGCACGATCAGGTCGATCCCGGTGACCGGGAGGTTGAGCACCCGGCTCGCCTCGATCGCTGCCCGCGCGACCCGAGGGTCGAGGTCGTCGGTCACGTCGTGGATGGTTCCTCCCGTGTGCAGGTTGGCGGTGCCGCGCACGGCGAGCGTCACATCGGGGGGCAACACGTCCGCGAGCTCGTGCCCGGCGGCGCGCACGGTCTCGATGGTGATCTCGTCGAGCGGGATGGTGGACTCCCCGCCCGTCGCCGCCGCCCGCCGCCGGCTCTGCGCCCGGATCAGATCCTCGATCGTGTGCCGGCCGTCGCCCACCACGGCGGCAGGGCGCCGCACGGCGGCGGCGACGACCTCGTGGCCGATCACGACCACGCGGAGGTCCTCGCCCTCGACACGCTCCTCGAGCAGGACGTCCTCGCAGTGCTGACGTGCCACCGTGACGGCCCGTTCGAGCGCGTCCGGAGAGGTGACGCCCACGGTGATGCCCCTGCCCTGCTCCCCGCGAGCGGGCTTGACGACCACGTCGCCGACCTCCTGGAGGAAGGCCCGGTCGGCCTCGGCGTCGCCGGCGGTGCGACCCCTCGGGATGCGCACGCCCGCTCCTTCGAGGAGCCGACGGGTGACCCGCTTGTCGTCGCACCAGCTCACGGCCACGCCAGAGGTGAGCTCCGAGAGCGACTCGCGGGTGACGATCTCCCGGCCGCCGTAGCTGAGGCGGAGGAAGCCGCCCTCGGCGTCGATGACCTCCACGACGATGCCCCGGCGTCGCGCCTCGTCGGCGATGATCCGGGCGTAGGGGTTGAGCGCTTCGTGGTCGTCGCCGAGCGGACCCACGAACAGCGGCTCGTTGATCGGGTTCTTGCGCTTGACGCAGAAAACCGGGACCCGTTTGAACCCGAGCTTCTCGTACAGCCTGATCGCCGGGACGTTGTCGTGCATGACCGACAGGTCGAGGAAGGAGCGGCCGTGGGCGTCGAAGTCAACGAGGAGCGCCCGGGTGAGCGACTCGCCCACCCCCGTCCGGAGGCACTGCGGATCGACGGCCAGGCACCAGAGGCTCGTCCCGCCCTCGGGGTCCCCGAAGACCTCGACGTGGTCGACCCCGGTGACGGTGCCGATGACCTCACCGGTCGAGATGTCCTTGGCCACGAGGTAGCGGAAGTGGTCCGAGTGCCGCGTGGCGTCCATCACCGAGGTCGGCGCTGTGACCATCCCGGCCATGGAGTACAGCCGGTTGACGGCGTCGAGCTCACGACCGCCGCCCATGGAGCGGATGACGATGCCCGGCGCCGGCGTGGGGTCGATCGCTGAGCCTCCCGCGGCTGAGAGCATCCGCCGGTACGTGTGCGACGGGTCGACGAAGAGCTCGTGGGGCGCTTGGCTGACGAGGACGTGGGGGGCCGAGTGGTAGAGGCAGATGTCGCGCTGACCGCGCTCCTCGGTGCGCAGCAGGGCGGCGAGGGTGTCGCCACGACGGAACGTCTGGCCGAACACGAGGCGGCCCCACCCGCACTCCAGGGCGACGTCGTAGGCAGTGAGGTCAGGACTGGGCTCACCGATGCGCTTCGCGGTCTGCTCGCTCACCGGTCGCCACGCTCGCTTCGTTCACTCATGCGGTCCGCTCCTGGCCTGCGGCCGGGCCGCTCGGGCCACGCTCGCTTCGCTCACTCATGGGCGGATCCCGTGCGACTGGAGCCACAGCTCGAGCAGGCCGAGCTGCCACAGCTTGTTGCCCCGCAGCGTCGTCAGCTCGGCGTTCGGGTCGGCGAGCAACGCCTCGACGGCATGCGGTTCGAACAGACCTCGTTCCTTCGCCTCCGGTGAGAGGAGGGCGTCGGACACGAGCTCGAGGTACGGACCGCGCAGGTGGGTGAGCGCGGGCACCGGGAAGTAGCCCTTGGGCCGGTCGATCACCGCGGCCGGGATCACCCGCCGGGCCGCCTCCTTGAGCACGCCCTTGCCCCCCTGCGCGAGCTTGTGCTCCGGCGGGCAGGCAGCCGCCAGCTCCACGAGGTCGTGGTCGAGGAACGGCACGCGCGCCTCGAGGCCCCACGCCATCGTCATGTTGTCGACGCGCTTGACCGGGTCGTCGACGAGCATGACCTCGGTGTCGAGGCGCAGCGCGGCGTCGACCGCCGTGGCCGCACCCGGGCGGCCGAGGTGGGCGGACACGAGAGCCCGGCTCACGTCGTCCTCGACCCGCCACTCGGGGGCGACGAGGTCGGCCATGGCGGCGTGGGAGCGGTCGAAGAACGCTGAGGCGTACGTCTCGGTCCTCGCCGCGAGGTCGTCATCGGGCACGTCCGCCATCGGCGGGTACCAGTGGTAGCCGGCGAAGACCTCGTCGGCGCCCTGGCCGGACTGGACGACCTTCACGTGCCGGCTGACCTCCTGCGACAGGAGGTAGAAGGCGACGGCGTCGTGGCTCACCATCGGTTCGCTCATGGCGGCGACGGCGCGCTCGAGGGCGGGGCGCATGCGCGAGGTCGGGATGCGCATCTTGTGGTGGTCGGTGGCGAACCGCTCCGCCACCACGTCGGAGTAGCGGAACTCGTCGCCCTCCACGCCGCCCACCGACTCGAACCCGATGCTGAACGTGTTGAGCCCGTGCTGGCCGGCCTCGGCGAGCAGCCCGACGATGATGCTCGAGTCGACGCCACCGGAGAGCAGGACCCCGACCGGGACGTCGGACACGAGCCGCCGCTCCACCGCGGCGCGCAGGGACGCCAAGACGGCGTCCTCCCAGTCGCGGGCGGACATGCCGGCGTGCTCGGGCCGGCGCTCGTAGGCGGGCTGCCAGTACGTGCGCTGCCGGCGGGAGCCGCCTGGCTCGATCGTGAGCACGGTGGCGGGCGGCAGCTTGCGGACGCCCTGCAGGATCGTGTGCGGCGGGGGCACGACGGCGTGAAAGCTGAGGTAGTGGTGCAGCGCCACTGGGTCGATCGTCGTGTCGATGCCGCCCCCGGCGACGAGCGCCGGGAGGGTGGAGGCGAAGCGCAACGCACCCTTCGTCTCCGCGAGGTAGAGCGGCTTGATCCCGAGGCGGTCCCGGCCGAGCACAACCCGGCCGGTGTCGCGCTCGTGGATGCAGAACGCGAACATGCCGACGAGGCGCTCGACGAACGCGTCACCCCACTCGGCGTACGCCTTGAGGATCACCTCGGTGTCGCCGGTGGAGAAGAAGCGCCGGCCGGCGGCCTGCAGCTCCTGTCGCAGCTCGGGGTAGTTGTAGATGCAGCCGTTGAAGACGATGGCAAGGCCGAGGTCGGCGTCGACCATGGGCTGGGCGGCGTGCTCCGAGAGGTCGATCACCTTCAGCCTGCGGTGGCCGAGGGCGAAGGGACCCTGTGCCCAGAGGCCCGACCCGTCGGGGCCTCGGTCGTCCATGGTCCCCGACATCGTGGCCACGGCGGCGATGTCCGCTGCAGCCCCGTCGGTTCGCAGCTCTCCGGCGAATCCACACATGCTGCTTCGACCTTACCCACCGTGTCCGCGGCGGCCCACCGAGCGGTCGGCCCGTGGGTCGGCCCACCCGTCAGCCGGCGAGCACGGCGCGAGCGACCAGGTCGGTGCCGAACGCGGTGAGGATGGCGAGGTAGAGCAGACCGGTGGCCGCCATCACCGCCGAGTAGTACCGCTCCTTCAGCGCAGCGCGGGTCACGACGCAGAGGACGATCGTCGTGATGGCGCACGCCACCCAGAACCAGCCGAGAAGTCCGTTGTAGCCGTCGGTGATGTCGCCCGAGAGCACCGCCAGCATCCCGGTCGGCAGCAGCAGGGCCACCACCTCGACCGGCCACAGGACCGTGAACCAGCGCACGAGCTCGAGGAGCGGCCGCCGCGCCATGCCCGGCTGCACGAGGTACCAGTGGCCGAGGAGCATGGCGTCGCTGACCGCGCCGAGGAACGCAGCTCCGGTCAGGGTGCGGATGAGGGCAAGCGCCGGGGAGCCACCGGCGTCGAGCGCGGCGGCGATCAAGCCGACCGTGCCGATGACCGGCGCCACCAGGTCGAGGGCCGGCGGGAACTCACGCTGCCGGGTCAGGTGAGCCTCGGGCGCCTCCGTTGAGACGGCGTCCGCTGGGAAAGGCTCTGCGGCGGCCGGCCGGCCAGTCGAGATGGGCGCCTCCCCGGCGGCGGCGCCCCGGCCGGTCATCGCCGCCACCCGCGCCGCCTTGCGCGCCTCCTCGGCCCGCTCCCCCGTCACACCCGCCTGCCGGCGCACGACCGAGACGGCGAGCGCGGCAACCGACGCCAGCACCACGCCGGCCGACGCGGCGTCTCGCAGGAGCACGGGCTCGAGGGTCAGCCCGGTCCCGAGGGCGAGGGCGGCGAGCGCTCCGAACGTGGCGCGCAGGAGCCACCCGTAGCCGAGACCGACCTCTCGCCGCCGCGTCGTGACCCAGAGGAAGAGGAGCCCGCCCGTCGCCCACTGCAAGAGCACGGTGGCGATGTCGAGCCGGATCACGCCCGCACGGTACCGGCGCCCCCCGGCGGGTCGAGCCCCCGCGACCGGCAGGCGACCTCGGCGACCACACGGGCAGCACCTCCATGCTCTCGTTCACCATGCCGGCGGTCTGACATGGAATGACACGAAAAGCACTAGAGCAGTCCGGCGACCGATGCGCCGTCGACGCCTGCTGCTGTGCCGCTCACGAATCCCGCAGGCTCGGAGCACAGGAAGGCGACCACCTTGCCGAAGTCGGCGGGGTCACCCATCGGCCCGGACTCGGGGCCGACGCCGAGCGCCGACATGCGGTCGGTGGCGTGGTGGCCGGGGCACACCAGGTTCACCGTGATGCCGTCGGCGAAGAGGTCCGACGCCGCCGTCTTGGCCCACGCCCACAGCCCGGCCCTCGCCGTGTTCGACAGCGCGAGGCCGGGGATCGGTTGCCGCACCGACACCGACGTGATGAAGCAGATGCGCCCCCACCCGCCGGCACGCAGGTGCGGGACGGCTGCCTTGGCCAGGCGAACCGAGGAGAGGAGGTTGGCGTTCACCGCCGCCATCACCGCTTCGTCGTCCACGTCGAGCGCCCTGCCCGGCGGAGGGCCGCCTGCGTTGGCGACCACGACGTCGAGCCGTCCCCACCTGGCCACGGCGTCGTCGACGAGCTGCTCCGGTGTGGTGGGGTCGGTGATGTCGGCGACCACGCCCGCTGCCGTGCCGCCGTCCGAGGTGATCGCCGCCACGGCGTCGTCGAGCGCCGCCTCGTCGCGACCGTTCAGGAGCACCGACGCCCCCTCGGCGGCGAGCGCCTCGGCGGTGGCCCGCCCGAGTCCCCTCGACGACGCAGCCACGATGGCGACCCGCCCGCTCAGCCCGAGATCCACGTCACGGCCCCCCTCCGTACTGGCGGTGAACGTGTGGGCTCTGGCGCGGTGAGCACCGCCAGTTCGGGGTGCCGACCGGCCACGGTCACGCCTCCACGACCACGAGGTCGTGGTCGGCGAGGTTCATCGGATCGGGACCGGCGTTCGAGGCGACGACGATGTCCTCGAGGCGCAGGCCCCAGCGGCCCTCGAGGTAGATGCCCGGCTCGATGGAGAAGGCGTGGCCGGCGAGGAGCGGCTCGGCGTTGCCGGCGACGAGGTACGGGTCCTCGTGGGCCTCGAGGCCGATGCCGTGGCCGGTGCGGTGGATGAAGTCGGCACCACGGCCGCCTTCGGCGATCCGGTCCCGGGCGGCAGCGTCGACCGCCTCGCACGGCGTCCCCACCGTGGCGGCGGTCACCGCCAGCGAGTGCGCCTCCTGCAGGAGCTCGTACGCCTCGGCCACGTCGTCGGGGATCGGGCCGGTGTGGACGCAACGGGTGATGTCGGAGCAGTAGCCGTCGGGCGTCGTCCCTCCGAAGTCGCACAGCACCACCTGACCCGCCTCGATGACCCGCTCCCCCGGCTCGTGGTGCGGGCTGGCGGCGTTCGGCCCCGCGGCGACGATCGCGAAGTTCACCGTGCGGTGACCCTCGGCGATGAGCCGCCGGCCGAGGTCGGCCGACACCTCCGCCTCCGTGCGGCCCACCAAGGGGATCTCGCCGGCCTGCAGCTGGGCAGCCACTCGGTCGGCAGCCGCACCCGCGAACCGCAGCGCCTCGATCTCGGCCGGATCCTTGACCGACCGCAGCGGTGACGTGACGGTCGACGCCTTGCACCAGGAAGCCCGCGGCAGCGCCGCCTGGAGGTCGACGAGGAACCGGGCCCAGGTTCGGTCACCGATCCCGAGCAGCTCGGCGCTGCGGGCGAGGTCGGCGACGATGCCCACGGGGTCTTCGGTCTCCTCCCACGCCCGCAGCGAGAAGACGTCTGGCCGCAGCTCGACCCGGGGTGCCTCGAGGCGTGGCACGACGAGGGTGGCGTCGTCGTCGGTCGGGACGACGAGCATGGTGAGCCGCTCGAGCGGCATCGCCTCGTACCCGGTCAGCCAGGGGAGGTCGGCGCCCAGGCTGAGCAGCAGGACGTCGAGGCCCTGGACCGCCATCGCGGCGCGGACACGGTCGAGGCGGGCGCCGTACGTGGACGGCTCGCTCAAGTCGTCACCTCCGACGCCAGGCAGCCGGAGGCCGAGGTCTCGAACGTCCGTCCCACGGCCCAACCCTACGGGAGCAGCCGGCGGTGGAGACCGGGCGGTCAGGCCGAGGAGGCGTCGGCCGCCTCGAGGGTCCCTGCCGCGGCTTGGCGGGCGTGGTAGCTCGAGCGGGTCAGCGGTGACGACTCGACATGGCCGATGCCGAGCGAGCGACCGACCTCGGCGTACCGCTCGAAGACGGCGGGCTCGACCCACCGGGCGACGGGGAGGTGATTCGTCGTCGGTCGGAGGTACTGCCCGACGGTGACGATGTCGACGCCGATGCCGGCCAGATCGGCGAGCGCACCCTCGACCTCGTCGTCGGTCTCGCCCATCCCCACGATGAGCCCCGACTTCGTCGTGAGGCCCGCGTCCCGAGAGCGGCTGAGCACGCCGAGAGAGCGGGCGTAGGACGCCGACGGCCGCACCGCCCGCTGGAGGCGGAGGACGGTCTCGAGGTTGTGGTTGACCACGTCGGGACGGGCGTCGAGCACGAGCTGCAGGGATGCGGGGTCGCCCTTGCAGTCGGAGATCAGGACCTCGACCGCGCACCCCGGCGACCGGCCACGGATGGCGGCGACCGTCTTGGCGAAGGCACCCGCGCCGCCGTCGGGCAGGTCGTCGCGGGCGACGGCGGTGACGACGGCGTGGGCGAGACCCATCCGGGCGACCGCCTCGGCCACCCGCTCGGGCTCGTCGGCCTCGAGCGGCCCGGGGTGGCGGGTGTCGACGAGGCAGAAGCCGCATGCCCTGGTGCAGCGCTCGCCGTTGATCATGAACGTCGCGGTGCCATCGCTCCAGCACTCCGAGATGTTCGGGCACCCGGCCTCCTCGCACACCGTGACGAGGGAGAGGTCCCGCATCGTGCGCTTCAGGCGGAGGTACTCCGGGCCCATGTGCACCGGCGCCCGCAGCCACGCCGGCTTCCGACTGGCGATCGCCAGCCCGTCGTCGACCCCCGCCTGGGCGAGCCGCCGCCCGAGCCGCACGGGCGTGGACGCCGAGCTGGCGGACGCCGAGCTGGCGGTTGGAACCGACCCAGACGGTGCGTTCTGACCGCCAGAACGGGGGACGGTGGTGCCCACGACCGTCTGGGGGACCACGTCGCCGGGACCCATGCCGCGCGAGAACGGGGAGAGGTCGGCCTCGGCGGCGCGCCACGGCGTGTCCTGGCGCTCGACGGTGCCGTCACCCCAGCGCTCGGCGGCGCGCGCCACCACCGCGTCGACGACCTGGGCCATCGACATGTCGACGCTCTCGGCGGCGAGGCTGGTGACCGCCTTGTCGGCGATGCCGCACGGCACGATGTGACCGAACATCCTGAGGTCGGGGTCGACGTTCAGTGCGAAGCCGTGCATCGACCTGCCGCGGCTGAGGCGGACGCCGATGGCGCAGATCTTCCGTGGCGCCTCGCCGTCGGCGTCGAGCCAGACGCCGGGGAGGCCACGGATGCGGCCGGTGCCGGCCAGGCCGAGGTCGGCGAGGACGTCGAGGACGAGCTGCTCGACCGAGTGCACGTACGCGGCGGTGTCGGCCATGCCCCCGCCCCGCTTGCCGGGGACCGAGACCACCGGGTAGCCGACGAGCTGGCCGGGCCCGTGGTACGTGACGTCGCCGCCCCGATCGGTCCGCACCAGATCGGCGCCGACCGACGCCGGCGGGACGAGCACGTTGCCGAGGTCCGCCCGCACCCCGAGCGTGTACACGTGCGGGTGCTCGACGAGCAGGAGGTGGTCACCGGAGCCCCGCCGGAACAACCCCTGCTGGAGGGCGTGAGCGTCGCTGTACGGCACCCGCCCGAGCCAGCGGGCGCGCAGCGGACCTCGGGCGGGTGGGCCGTTCCGGCCCCACTCGCCCCCCTCGCCGCGCTCGCTCACGCCAGCTCCGCGGCCCAGTCCCGGGTCTCGAGGATCTCCTTGACCTTGGCCATGAACGCCGCCGCGTAGGCGCCGTCGAACGCGCGGTGGTCCCAGGAGAGGGCGAGGTTGCCGACGGGGTGGATGGCGAGGGCGTCCGAGCCGTCGGGCAGCTCCACGACGACCGGGCGCTTCTGCACGCCGTCGGTCGACAGGATGCCGACCTGGGGCTGGTTCACGATCGGGAACGTCAACATGGTCCCGTAGCTGCCCACGTTGGTGAGCGTGAACGTGCCGCCGTTGATGTCGTCCGGGCCGAGCTTCTTGCGCCGGGCACGGTCGGCGAGGTCGGCGACCTCCCGGGCGATCGCCCGCATGCGCTTGCCCTCGGCGCCGCGCACGACCGGGACCATGAGCCCCTCGAAGCTGAGGTCGACGGCGTAGCCGAGGTTCACCTCGTGGTGGACGATGAGCTCGCTGTCACCCACGGAGCTGTTGACGATCGGGAACTCCCGGATGGCGTCGATCACCGCACGGCTGATGAACGGGAGGTACGTGAGGGCCACACCCTCGTCCTCCCTGAACGTCCCCTTCTGCGCGTTGCGGACCTTGTCGACGTTGTCGTAGTCGACCTCCATCACGACGAGGGCGTGGGCCGACGTGGCCTTCGACCGCACCATGTGCTCGGCCGTGCGGCGCCGGATGTTCGTGAACGGGATGACCTCGTCGCGCGGGCCGGAGCTGGGGGCGGGGACGGTGCTCATCTGGGGCGACGGCTGCGCCTGCTCCGATGGCTGCGCCGGTGCGCCCTTGGCCGCGGGCGCGTCCCCGGACGCGAGCCGCTTGGCCTCGGCCGCCGCGATCACGGCGCTCGCGTCCCCGTCGGCGCGGGCGCCGCCTTCCACGACCTGCAGCACGTCGTTGCGCGTGATGCGACCTCCGGCACCGGTGCCCTGGATCGAGTCGGGATCGAGGTCGTGCTCGGTGATCAACCGGCGCACGACGGGCGACAGCAACCTGCTGCCACCGCCTGCCGCGCCGGCAGCGGCACCACCGGGATCGGGCGCACGCTCCGCCGAGGCGGCCGAGGGTCCGTCCGGCGTGGGTGACGAAGCCAGGTCGTCGCCCCCACCCGTCGGCGCCGGTGCGCGATCCGGGGCCGGCGCCTCGGCGACCGCAGGCTCCTTCGCCTCCTCGCCGCCGGCCGGTGCGTCGACCGGCGCCTCCTGCTCGGCCGGCGCCTCTGCCGCGGCCGGCGCTTCTGCCACGGGGGCCGCCTCCTGCGTCGGCGCAGCCTCCTCGGCCGGCGCGGCCGTGCCACCACCGGCCCCATCGCCGACGCGCGCGAGCACGGTCCCGACGTCGACCGTCTCCCCCTCCTGCACGAGGATCTCGGTCACCGTGCCGGACGCCGGCGACGGGACCTCGGAGTCGACCTTGTCGGTGGAGACCTCGAAGAGGACCTCGTCCTCGGCGATGGACTCGCCCACCTGCTTGAACCAGCGGGTGATCGTGCCCTCGGTCACGGTCTCGCCGAGCTGGGGCATCGTGATGTCGGCCATCAGCCGTGCAGTCCTCTCATGGGCGGTCCTTGGTCGTGCCTGGATGCTGGTGCGGGTGGCGCAGCCGCTCAGCCGTGGAGGCTACGGCCGGTGAGGCTGAGCACGGTCTCGCCGAAGAGCTCCGAGAGCGTGGGGTGGGGCTGGATGAGCTCGGCGACCTCGTCGACGGTGGCGCCCCAGTTCACCGCGAGGTAGCCCTGACCGAGCTGCTCGGTGACCCAGGGGCCGACCATGTGCACCCCGAGGATGGTCCCTCCGGTGCCGTCCGCCCGCTTCTCGGCGATGACCTTCACGAGGCCCTCGGCCTCACCGACGATGAGCGCCCGGCCGTTGCCCCGGAACTGGTGCGTCGACACGACGACGTCGTGACCCGCCTCCTTGGCCGACTCCTCGGAGTGACCGGCGAAGGACACCTCCGGGTGGCAGTAGATCGCCCACGGCACCTTGTCGTACTCGATCGGCGCCGGCCCCTCGCCGAGGATGTCCTTGATCGCGTTGATGCCCTCGACGAAGCCGATGTGGGCGAGCTGGGGGGTGGCGACGAGGTCGCCGATCGCCCAGACGCCCGAGGCCGTGGTGCGACACGTCGCGTCGACCTTGACGAAGCCGCGCTCGTCGACCTCGACGCCCGTGCCGTCGAGGCCAAGGGTGTCCGACAGCGGCCGCCGGCCCACCGACACCACGACCCGCTCGACCTCGAGGTCGTCGGCCCCGTCGAGGTGGATCGTCGTCGACGTCTCACCCGGCGTGTGCCCCGTGACCTTCGCTCCGGTGCGCACGTCGATGCCGCGCCGCTTGAAGGACTTCAGCACCACGGCCGCGACGTCGGCGTCGCATCCGGGGAGGATCTTGGGCAGGCCCTCGAGGACGGTCACCTGCACGCCGAGGTCCGACATCATCGACGCGAACTCGCACCCGATGGCGCCGCCGCCGATCACCGCCGCCATCGCCGGGAGGTCGCCCATGGCCAGCACCTCGTCGGAGGTGAGGACGAAGCGGCCGTCCACCTCGAAGCCGGGGATCGTCCGGGGCGCCGAGCCGGAGGCCAGGATGACGCTCGCCGCCTCGAGCGTGACCTGCTCGCCGTCGTCACCCGTGACGACGACGATCCCGTGACCCGAGTACGTGCCGGTGCCGGCGTACGTGGTGACCTCGCGCGCCTTCAAGAGCCCGGTGAGCCCCTTCCAGAGCCCGTCGACGACCTGCTGCTTGCGGGCCTGGCTCGTGGCGAAGTCGACCGTCGGTGCGTCACCGGCGTTGACCCCGAACGTGGAGGAGCCGGCGACCGTGCGGAACACGTGGGCCGTCTCCAACAGCTCCTTGGCGGGGACGCACCCGCGGTGGAGGCACGTTCCGCCCACCTTGTCCCGCTCGACCATGGCGACGGTGAGGCCCGCGGACGCCCCGTACAGGGCTGCGGCGTAGCCGCCGGGACCACCACCGATGATGACGACGTCGAACTGCTCGGACACGGTCTCGCTCCTCCTCTTCGGGGTCAGGCTACCCGCCCCCTGGTGGACCCGGTCCGGGGCTCAGCCCTCGCCCTCGAGCTCCTTCTCGCCCCCCTCGATCTCCTCCCCGAGCTGCTCGCCGCCCTCGTCCATCTGCTCGTCGAGCTCGCCGATCTCCTCGTCAGTCGTGGCGCCGTCGCCGTCCTCGTCGCTGCACGCCGCGCCACCGAGGGCGAGCGTGGCGGCGAAGGCGGCTGCGGTGATCGTGCGCGGTGTGCGGCGCATGGGGAGCTCCAGGTGCTCTCGGCGGATGGACCGTCGCCGCCTACCCTCGTTGCCCGGCTGCAGAACCCGACCGGTGCGCCCGTTACGTTCCTCCGGCGTGACGGCCACCTCGACGCCGGCGCCCTCCCCCGCCGGCATCCCACCGGCGGGCACGCGCCTGGCGCGGCACGTGGCGGTCGTGATCCCGCTCGGCCTGCTCGCTGTCGGGGCCTGGTCGAGGCGGTGGACGTCCGACGACGGCTTCATCAACCTCCGCATCGTCGAGCAGCTCTGGGCGGGCAACGGGCCGGTGTGGAACGCGACCGAGCGGGTGGAGACCGGGACGAGCCCGCTGTGGCTCGCGGTCCTCACCGTCGTCGGAGCGGTGGTGCGGTTCGTCGCGGTGGAATGGGTGTCCGTCGCCCTCGGGATCGCCTGCACGATCGGCGGGCTGGCGGCGGCCACCGCTGCAGCTCGCCTGCTCCACAGGCCCACCGGTCGCCTGCTCGTGCCGGTGGGGGCGCTCGTCGTCGCCGCTCTCCCGCCGTTCTGGGACTTCGCCTCCTCGGGTCTCGAGACGGGGCTCTCGTTCCTGTGGCTCGGCCTCTGCGGTTGGGCGCTCGCCGCCGCGGCGTCGACGGTGGGCGTCACGGGCCAGCGCGCCGCGGCGACCGCCGCGCTCCTCGGCCTCGGACCCCTCGTCCGGCCCGACCTCGCCCTGATCTCGGTCACCACGCTGCTCGCGCTTCTGGTCCTCCACGGATGGCCTGGCTGGCGTCGCAGCGGGCTGGTCGTCGCCGCTGCGGGAGTGCTGCCGGTGGCCTACCAGCTGTTCCGCATGGCGTACTTCGCCGCCCTGGTTCCCAACACCGCCTTCGCCAAGGAGGGCAGTGCCAGCCGGTGGGACGTCGGGTGGTCGTACGCAGGGGACTTCACCGGCACGTGGCGCCTCTGGTGGCCGGCGCTCGCGGTGGTCGTGGTGGCAGCGGTCGCGCTGGGGCCGCGCGCCCGGACCGTCGATCGCCCTGGGCTCGTGGTCGTCGCCGGGCTGACCGCCGGTGCGGCGTTGCACGCCCTCTACGTCGTCCGGGTCGGGGGCGACTTCATGCACGCCCGCCTCCTCCTCCCCGCCACCTTCACCGCGCTGCTGCCCTGGGCGTTGCTGCCGCTCCGGCGGGCCACCGCAGCCGCGGGCGCGCTGCTCCTCCCGTGGGCGGTCCTGGCCGCCACGTCGTGGGAGCCAGCCGGTCGGCCCGAAGCTGGGCAGGGCCCGACTGCCGACGTCGTCGTGGACGAGCGCTCCTACTACGTCAGCGCACGGCGTCCGCACCCGGTCACCGCCGCCGACTTCGGCGGTGGGCGCTACGCCGAGGCCGGACGGCGGGCCGCGACGGTCGTCGACGAGGGACGGGGCGCGCTGACGCTGCGGACCTTCACGCCGGAGGACGAGGACACCTGGTCACCGCTGCGCGACCCAGCTGCGCCGTTCGCGGTCTGGGTCGACAACATCGGCATCTTCGGCTTCCTCGCCGGCCCCGAGGTGACCGTCATCGACGCACGCGGGCTCGGCGACCCGGTCACCGGCCGCTTCCGGTTGGCGGAGCGGGGCCGGCCCGGGCACGAGAAGGCAGCGTCCCCCGCCTGGGTGGTCGGCCGGCACGGGGCGCCCGGCTCTTCGCCGCCCGACGGAGAGGTCGACCCGGCGGCGATCGCCGCGGCGCGAGATGCCGTCGCCTGCGGCGAGCTCGCCGAGATCCTGGAGGCCGTCACCGGACGCCTCACGCCCTCGCGCGCGGCGACGAACATCGTGCTGTCGCTCCGCTCCTACGGGCTGCGGTTCAGCGCCGACCCGTTCACCGCCCGCGAGGAGCTCTGCGATCGGTGACCGACGTCCGGGTACGCCACGGTCACGGCGTGGCGAGGCGGGTGGTGACGGTGAGCACCGTGAACGCCCCGAGCGTGCACGCCGACATCGCCACGACCGTGGTCAGCGCCGCGCCACGCAGCCGCAGCGCGAACGCGAAGAACACGGGGAAGGCGGTGAGGACGAACCGCGGCCGTGGCCCGAGCGTCTCGCTGACGAGGGCGAGACCGAGGACGATCACGGCGTACACCACGACCTCTCCCGGCATCCTCGAGCGGACGAGCAGCACCAGGCCGGCGATCGCGAGGAGCGTCCCGGCGACCACGACCGTGTTGTTCACGTCGACGAAGGGGTCCCGGGCGAGCTGGCGCAGGTCGGCCACCACCGCGTGCGGCACCACCCGCTCCTCCCAGCCCGCTCGCTGCGCCTGGAGCCACGCGGTGGACTCGCCGGTCCTCGCCCAGAGGAAGGCGAAGAACGCGACGACCCCTGCCGGCGCGAGCAGCGGCGCCACCAGCGACCGCCACTCCCGGCGCTGGTGGATCGCCACCGCCGACGCCCAGGTGCACGCGCCGATCAGGGCGACGGCGTTCGGCCGGGACGCGGTCCCGAGCGCGGCGAGCACCCCGGCGAGGAGCCAGCGGCGGGTGACGAGCGCCCACAGGCACCCCGCGGCGAGCACGAGCATCGTCGCCTCGGCGTAGACCATCGAGAGGACGAACGAACCGGGGAAGAACGCGAAGAGCAGGATCGCCCGGTCGGCCACGTCCTCGTCCCAGAGGTGGCGGGCGAGGAACCAGATCGCGACGGCTGCGGCGAACGCGGCGACCAGGGTGACGACGAGTCCGGCGCCGAGCGGCGTCAGGCCGGGAACCGTCCCGACGATCCGGACGAGGAAGGGGTAGAGCGGGAAGAACGCGAGCGTGCTGCCACCGTCGGGGACGGCGTCGGGGTAGCCGGTGGAGGCGGCGTGCAGGTACCAGCCCCCGTCCCACCTGGAGCTGACGTCGGCCATCGACAGCTCCGGCCGGAGCTTGGTCCCGAGCCACATGGCGACGAGCACGACGACCCGGGACGCCGCGAACACGCCGAGCGGCCGCAGCAGCAGCCGCGGGAGCCCGGCCGTGGTCAGAGGGGGAGCCGCCGGAAGACCGGTCGTGGCACGTGGCGCAGGACCGAGAACACGTAGCGCAGCTTGGCGGGGGCGTACACGACACGGGACCGCTTCTCCAGGCCGGTCACGACGGCCTCGGCCACCTCCTCGGGAGTCGCCGACATCGGCGCCGCCGCCATCCCCTTCGTCATCTTCGAGTGCACGAAGCCGGGGCGGACGATCATCACGTGGACGCCCGAGCCGTGCAGGGCGTCTCCAAGCCCCTGGGCCAGCGCGTCGGCGCCGGCCTTGGACGAGCCGTAGACGAAGTTGCTGCGGCGCGCCCGCTCTCCGGCGACCGACGACAGCAGGACGATGGCGCCGTGCCCCTGGGCGACGAGCAGCCTGGACGACGCGAGCATCGCCGTCACCGCGCCCGTGTAGTTCGTCTGCACGATGCGCAGCGCCTCGTCGATGTCGACCTCGGCCTGGCCCTGGTCGCCGAGGACCCCGAAGGCGACGAACACGACGTCGAAGCCGCCGTGCTCGGCGAAGAGGGCGGAGATGGCCAACTCGTGCCCGGTCGCGTCGAGCGCGTCGAAGTGGGCGGTGCGCACGTCGGGGCAGCCGGCGGCGGTCAGCCGCGCGACGGCGTCGCCGAGCGACGACTCGCTCCGGCCCGCCAGCACCGCCCGGCTCAGTCGACGACCGGCCATCCGCTCGAGCGTGGCGACGGCGATGTCGGATCCGCCTCCGAGCACGAGCGCCGACTGCGGGTTGCCGAGTGCGTCGATCATCGGGGCGAAGCGTAGGTGGCCGGCGACGCGGTGCCCCACCGCGGCTCTCAGATGGTGTTGCCGGTTGCCGCATCGGCGCCGCTCTGCCCAGCGGAACCATCCGGGCCAGCGACGTACCCGGCCTGCACCTCGTGCAGGTGCAGGTCGAGGTTCCGCAGCGAGACCTCCATCAACGCGCTGAGCTGGCGGATGGGGGAGCAGCGCGCCTCAGTGGCGACGTTCGCGCCGAGGGCGGCGCCGGCGCTGGCGTTCCGCGACCTCTGGGCCGAGATCGCCGTGCGTCTCTGGGCTGCTGCCGGCGACCTGCGCTAGCCCGTCGCCCGCCAGCGACACGCGACCGCCCTGGCCGGAACCCACCCGAACTGGCGGTTGATCTGGACAACCGGTGTCGGATCCAACCGCCAGAACGGGGGCCTGGTCAGCGGTCGCGGACGGCTTGGACCTCCTCGACGGGGAAACCGAACAGCGTGGAGGTGGTCCCCCGGCCGCTGAACGTGCCGCCGGCGGCGCCGATCGACCACGTGGCGGTCCAGGTCTGGGTGACGGCGATGTCCCGTGGCCCAGAGCGCCCGTAGACCCACGTGATGTCACCGTCCGGGTGCGGGCCGCCGGAACCGGTGTGCGGGCCGGTGACGGAGTTCGGCCCGTCGTCCCAGTCGACCGAGACCGTGCGGGTGGCGGTGATCGCGAGCGGGCCGAACGGCGTGGCACCCGTGGTGGACACCGACGGCTCCCCACCCGTCTCCAGGAACGCCGCCCAACCCACCAACGCCTTGCCGGGCTGGATCCGCGGGACGAGATCGGGCAGCGGCATGCTCTGCCAGAACCGGGCTGCCTCGATCACCGGGGTGGACGCGGTCGCCGGCAACCCGTCCGGGCCCGGGCATTGGAGCATGGAGCCCCCGAGCGCCAGGAACCGCTGCTCCGCCTCACGGGTTGCAGAGGAGTTGGCCTCGTTGGGGCCGACGAAGTCAACGAGGCGGACGCACTGCTCGCCGTCCGTAGTCCGGTCGAACCGGGCCCGGATTCCCACGTCCTGAGGCGCGGGAGGCGGCGCCACCGGACGGGTAGGGCCCGCAGAGACGGGGCTGGTTCGCCCGGCAGGGCGGACCCGCTCAACGCTGCCGCCGCAACCGACACCAGTCAGCTGGCCAAATTCACCCCTGTCACACGTTGCTGCCTGAGCAAGAGCGATGCCGCAGGTTCCCCACAGGAGCGCGCCAGCACAGAGCGCAGCGACTCCGAGCTTCAACATTGAACCTCTCCAGCAGTCTCGATGGGTACAAGGCCCTCTGACATCCAGCGCGTCCTGTTGTGTCCAGTTGCGGCTTCCGCCGCACGCAAGACCAGGACGTTCTGCGTCGGCGCTGGGGGCTCCTTGAAGACGGCCGACAGGTCCTGTTCTACGACGGCCTTCACGCAGGCAAGTTTTGCGGTGTCCAAGGAGACGACCTGAAAAATCTGATCGCCAAGCGGTTGCTTCAACGACGCAACGAGCTCTTCATCAAGGTCGAAAGCGGCTGTCAGCCGCCTGTCGGCCACTTCGGGGACGTAGATCGCGTTGTAGCGGTCGATGATCTCCTTCGGATCGCCTCCTTCGAGCTGGATGCGCAGAGCATCGCCGATCACGCGGTTGTGCTCGTTGATCACGGCTTCGACGTATTCCTCGGTGATGTCGGCGGGGTCGTCGGGGACCGTGAAGGGGTCCACCGCCTCGGTCGTGGTCGTGACGGCCGAGGTCGCAGGGGCGTCGGTCGTGGTCGGTGACGCGTCCTCGTCGTCGCCGCCGCACGACGCGACCAGCACGAGCGTGGCGAGCAGCGGCCCGAGGCAGTTGCGCATCTGCATGGAATAACACGAAAGTGCGGGTAGCCGCAACGAGAGGAGCCTTCCTTGCAGCCCGCGTCCGGCCGCGCCGCTCAAGACCCACTGCGGCACACCGCACCACCGACCACCGCCTAGTAAGTCCCGGTAGAGGTTGAGTCGGGGTCCACCACGCGCAGCATCCCCCT
>JBBDQT010000183.1:16078-20965 GCA_040905815.1 Acidimicrobiales bacterium | reverse complement strand
CGAGCTCGTCGAGGAGCGCGACACCGTCCACGGCCTCGGCCTGCTGGGGTAGCCCGGGCGGGTTGGTCAGTCATGACCACCCCGGAAATGGCCCGCAGAGGCCATGGATCCACGAGCACCTCGTCCCGATACTCGTAACGGAGCCAATCGGACGGAGTGACCATGCGGACGAGCCGAACAGCGAGACGCTGCGCCGACGAGCGCGGCGCCGCCATGGTCGAGTTCGCGCTCGTGGTGCCCCTCTTCGTCTTCTTGCTGCTCGGGCTGATCGCCTTCGGCCTCATCCTGGCGCTGAAGCAGAGCGTCACCCAGTCCGCCGAGGAGGGCGCCCGTGCCGCCGTCGGCATCTTCTTCGTCAACGGCGGGCCCGCGACGGTCGAGGACAAGGAGCAGGCTGCCTACGAGGGCGCCCGCCAGGGACTGACCTGGCTCGGAGACAAGTGCTGCAACCACGTCGGCGAGAGCGCCAGCGCCACGAGCGACCCCGCAGCGCCGCTCAGCATCTCCACCGACGTCATCGGCTGCGACGGAGGCACATCGGGCCCCGGCAACGAGTGCATGCGGGTGCGCGTCGACTACCCCTACAAGGATGCGCCGCTCATGCCCCTGCCCGACGGGATCCCACCGTTCAGCTTCGTGGTCCCCGACACGCTCCGCAGCGAGGCCGTCGTGCGGGTGAACAGCTGATGCGACGCCTGGTCGAGCTCCTTCGAGGGTTGTCCCACTTCCGAGGTGACGATGGCGAGCGAGGCGCCATCATCCCGATGACGGCGATCTGCCTCGCGGTGATGATCACCTCTGTCGCCTTCTCGGTGGACCTGGGCATGATCGCCTACCGCAAGCGCGACCTCCGCTCCGTCGCCGACCTCGCCACGCTCGATGCCGCCAGAGCCATCGACACGACCGGCACCAAGACGGCGGCGGAGCAACTCGGCACGGCCGACGCGCCAGGGCCGGTGCGGGCTGCAGCGACGGCGAGCGCCGCACGGAACGGGCACGTCGCAGGAGGTGGCGCAGCAGAGGAGCTTACACCGGTGATGGGGGTCTGGACCATGTCGACCGGCTTCGTCGCCTGCGCGAACGACGCCGACTGCTACCCCAACGCCGTCCGGGTGTTCGCGGGTGAGACGGTCCCCCGCTACTTCGCCTTCTTCGCCGAGGACCAGCCGCTTGACCTGAGCGCCGTCGGTGTGAACCCCTACGCAGGTGCGGGATGTCTCGCAGCCTGCAGCGCCGCCGTCCCTCCGTCGTCCACGCCGACCTCGTCCCTGCCCCCGGCGCACATACCCCCGCCGGTGATCCCGACCCCCAACCCGGACCCCTGGCCCCTGCCGCACTCGACCTTGCTCTCGAACGCCGGCCTGACGCTCGGCTCGTTCGCCGGGCGCTACCGCACGGCCGACGCTCCCGTCTACGACCTGGTCCTGGGCAAGCTGCTCGACGTCTCCGTGTCGGGCGTCGCCTACAGCGGGCTCCTGACGGCTGAGGTCGACCTCTCCCGAGTCGCAGCCGCCATGGGTTTCGGGAGCGTTGACCAGCTCCTCGCAGCCAACGTCAAGGTCGGGAAGCTGCTCGCCGCTACGGCCGACGTGCTGGAGGCCGACGGGGCGAGCAGCCTCTCCGTGGCCAGCCTCCGCTCGATGGCGACGGCCGTCGACACGACGAGCGAGATCAGGCTGGACAACACCTACGTGCTGAGCACGGGAACGGGCTCGGTCGCCTCGACATCCGTCAACGCCGGCGATCTCCTCTTCGGGATCGCTCGAACCTCGGCCGCGGCGCGACTCGGCGACGGGACGAACCTGAGTGCGGTGACGCTTCCCATCGATGGCGACATCAACGGGGATGGCATCGACGACGTCTCGGCGACCGGGACCTTCGCCCTCATCGAGGCGCCACAGTCGGCGTCGGGGCCCGCGCAGCTCGCCGCAGACGGCACGTGGCTCACACGAGCCACCTCTGGACAGGTCGTCATGTCCCTGAACCTGCGACTCGAGAACGTCTCACTGCTCGGCACGCTCGCGACGGTCAACCTCCCCCTGCTCCTCGACGCAGGTCGGGGCACGGCCGACTTGACACAGATCTCGTGCGACCCGCTGCGCACGGGTCTCCCCTCTGCCCTCGACGCCTACCGCAGCGTTGTCATGACCTCTGCTGCGAAGGCGGCGATCGGCACGCTCGCTCCGGCATCGCTCGACAACAGCGCCGGCAGCGGCAGCTTCGGCGCCAGCATCGCTGACATCGCGACCGTCCTCGTCGGACTGGTGCCTGTCGACTTGCACAGCAGCCGTGAGGTGCTGCTCGCGCCGAGCTCGGGCGTCGCGGACTTCACCGATGACGGGATGAACAACGACGGCACCCCGCAGCAGCACACGATCGGACTCGCACCCACCGATGGTCTCCTCTCGACGTTGCTGGCGACCGATGAGGTGATCTTCACGCTCGATGACGGAGGGTTGCTCGACCCGCTCCAGCTGGCGACGCTCGCTGACACCGCCAACGCCGAGCTCCGTGCCGCGATCTCGTCCGTCAGCCCTGAGATCGTCGCGCTGATCGACGCCGTCAACGCTGGCCTCGGCGTGCGCGTGGGGGGTGCAGACGTCACCGGCGGCCCTCGGCCGTACCTGCCGACAGGACCGGCGGACGAGGATCCCTTCCCTCGGGCCGCAGACTGCCCGCCGCCGCTCCCGGTGCTCGTCGCCAACCCGTAGGCCGTCCGCTCCGCATGTTGATCAGGCGTAGGTCGTCTTCGACCTGATCTGGTCGAAGACGGTGCTGAGCCCGGCGAGGGCAGGGGCCTCGGCAGCGAGGACGTCGATGTCGCCCCGGACGCGGAGGCGCCCGGTCGTGAAGGCATCGTGGGAGGCGAGGACCCCGGTGGCGATGGCCACGGTGGCGTCCCAGTCACTCACCATCGTCACGTCCGCAACGTCGTGGGGCGCGGCCGGCGTCACCCGGGTGGTGCCCCTGTCGACGGAGATGAGGTAGCCGACGTCGCCCTCCGGGCCGCCGGTCATGACCTGCAGCAGCCGCAGGCTCGTGTCCGCGGTCGCGGCGGCCACCAAGGGGTTCGTCGACAGCGCGGCGTCGACCGCCGCGAGCCAGTCGGAGCTCAAGAAGCGCACGGCGTGTCTTCGCAGCCGACCCCGCATCCGGATGACGCATCGGCGCCCCGGATAGGTTCGGGCCGTGCGTGAGATCGGACGAGGGGGCCGGGCGTTCGAGGCGGGGCCGGTGCAGGGCCCGCTCGTGCGCGCGACCGTCCCGGCCGCGGCGGCGGGGGCTGCCGCCGGCGTCGTCGTCGTGCTCGACGACGAGACGACGACGGCCCTCCCTGACGTGGGAGCGCCGGTCGTCGCTCTGGTGTGCACCGCAGGTGACGAGGAGGCGCCGCTCGCCAGGGCGGCCGAGCGGCAGCAGCTCCCGTGCGTGATGGGCGTCCGCTTCGACGGCGGGGAGCCCGACGCCGGGACGCTCGTGATGGTCGACTGCTCCGACGAGGTGGGCGTGGTCCGTGTCGTCGACGGAGGGGTGACCGACGGTGGTCTCGAGGACGTCGTCGCCACGCAGGCCCCACCCCGCCTGCCGTGACGTTCCCGGTCCCGGGTGACGAGGGTCGCCACCCGTCCTCGGACCACCCGCTGTGGGAGGAGGCGTGGCACCTCGACTTCGCCACGCCCGACGGCACCCTCGGCGGCCACCTCCGTCTCGCGATCCTCCCGAACCAGGGGATCAGCTGGGTGTGGACGGCGCTCGTCGGGAAGGGCCGGCGGCTGGTGACCGTCGTCGAGCACGAGGCGCCCATCCCCCGCCGGGGCTCGCTCGACCTGCGCTGCGAGGGCCTCTGGATGGACCTCGTCTGCGAGGAGCCGCTGGACCACTGGAGCGTCGGCCTCGAAGCGTTCGGGGTCGCCTTGGACGAGCCCGCCGACGCGTACCGGGGACTGCGCGGGGAGCGGATCGGGGTCGGCCTCGACCTCGGATGGGAGACGGTGGGGGCTCCCTGGGGCGGTCCTGGAGGGGACCGCTACGAGCTCGCCTGTGACGTGAGCGGTGAGGTGCTGGTCGGCGACGAGGTGCTCACGTTCGACGGCTGGGGCAACCGCTCCCACACCTGGGGCGTGGGCGAGTGGTGGACCGGACCGTGGACCGCAGCCGCCGGCCGGCTCGATGACGGCACCCGGTGGCGCTGGGACGACAGGACCGACGCCGACGGCGAGCTCTCGGGGACGGTGCACGACGACGGAGCGGGTCGGCGAGACGGGTTCCCGTCGCGGGTCGACCTCTCCCTCGGTGACCTCGAGCTGCGCAACGACGTCTTCCACGTGTCGCCGGTGCCGCTGGAGGCGCCCGACGGTCGCCATGCCCGCGCTGTCCACGCCCTCTGCCGCACGACGACCTCGGACGGCGGGGCCGGCACCGCCTGGCTGACCCTCAACCGGCCTGTCTGACGGCCTGTGTGACCCCGTACTGGCGGTGCTCGTGTGGGCTCTGCCACCAGATCCACCGCCAGTTCGGGGTTGTGCGGCTACCCGGCGGGGTGGATGGGCGGGGCGAAGGGGGTGAGGAGGAAGCGGACGGTCGCCTCGTCGAGGACCCCGGTGGTGGCCAGGTGAGCACGTTGCTGGTAGGCCACGAGCGCGTCGGTGGTGGCTGGGTCCCAGGCCCCCGTGGCGGGGACGGGGTGGCCGAGCGCGGTGAGCTGGACCTGGAGGGCGCGGATCTGGCCGGGGCGGAGCTGGTCGGGCGTGCCGACGTCCCAGCGGAACTCTGCGGCGGCGGCGATCGTGTCGAAGATGGGCTGGTTGGCGTGCTGCCACGACCAGAACGACGCGCCGACGGCGCCGCTCGCCTCGGCGGCGGCCAGGAAGCGGGCGATCTCGTCGG
>JBBDQT010000183.1:0-15978 GCA_040905815.1 Acidimicrobiales bacterium | reverse complement strand
GCGCCGACGGCGCCGCTCGCCTCGGCGGCGGCCAGGAAGCGGGCGATCTCGTCGGGCGGCGGGGGACCGGGCCGGCCGCCCTCGGGGGCGCCGTCGTACGCCTGGCCGATCGGGATGATGGGCTTCCCCAGGGGGCTCAGGACGGCCACGTCGTGGGTGACGTCGGAGTCGGGCTGGCGGTTGAGCCAGTAGGTCATCGGGGCGATCGCGTCGAAGGCGGCCGTCGCCTCGGTGTAGGGGAACCGTGTCAGCATCAGGGCCGATGGCCGGGGCACGACGGCGATGAGGGGGTACGCCGCCCCGACGGCGGCACGGAGGCCCCCGCCGTAGGCGGCGACGCCCTCGACGGTGAGGTGGGTGCCCTCCGACGGGGTCTCGATATCCGCGGCGAACCCGTCGATCCGGTGCCCGGTGGGGGTCGTGTGGTGGATGGCGGCGGCGGCGCGCCCGACGTCGGCGGCGACGTCCTGGAGGTACGGGAAGTCCCAGCCGTAGATGCGGATGCCCGCGGCGTGCGCCTTGGGGAGCAGCTCGTCGAGGTACGGGCCGGCGTAGAAGCCGCCCTTCGAGGACCCGGTCCTGACGTAGAGGTGGGTGAGACCGATCTGCTGCGAGCGGGCGACGAGCGCGTCGACGTTGCCTCCCTCGACCCGGTCGGGGAGCCAGAGCCACATGCCCTTGCCCAGTGGCAGCGCCCCCCGGTCGGTCGGCAGGACGGGGTCCAGCACCACCTCCACAGGGGCGCTCGAAGCTGCTGCCGCGACATCGGACACGATGGCGGGATCGACGGGTGCGCTCGGTGCTGACGCCTTGCCCGGCGACATGTACCCACCGCCGGCGGGGCCGGCGGTGCCGACTGCGGGTGCGGCGCTGCGGCCCAGGACGTCGGCTTGGACACCGGGCATCAGCGAAGCAGCGGCGACACCGGCGCTGGTGAGCACAGCGGTGGCGATCACGAGAAGCGCCGCCGCCGTGGCCTGTGGTCCGAAGGCGGGGACGAGCGACGAACGGAGTGCCTGGAAGCGGCGCCCGGATGCAGCGCGGGCATCGGCGGCCCGGGTGGTCAGAACGGATGTGGCGAAGCCGCGGATGGCGCGTGGCGCGCCGGAGAGGGCGGCGCGGAGAAGCTGCACGAAGCGGGTGGCGGCTGGTGCCGCTGCGGCACGGACTGTCGCGGTGCGGGCGCGCGTCGTGCGACGGAGGCAAAGGAGGAGCGTGGCCAGGGTGGCGGTGAGCTCGCTCGGGCCGGTGGGGGAGGACGACAGCGGGATCGCCGACGAGAGGACGTCTGCAGGTGACGTCTGTGGTTCTCGATGCATGCGTGCTCCGCCGTCAGATCGGGGCCGCGTGGTGGTGCGTTGTGACGGCGGGTCACACTTCGCCGGCGAGTACTCGAGTTCCTGCCGAACCCAACAACATGCCCGATATGGCCGTTCCCCAAACCCGTCCCTAGACCCGGTCGTACAGGATCGCCCGCTTCACCTCTTCGATGGCGTGGGTCACCTTGATGCCCCGGGGGCACGCGTTCGAGCAGTTGAACGCGGTGCGGCAGCGCCACACGCCCGACCTCTCGTTGAGGACGTCGAGCCGCTCCGCCGAGCCCTCGTCGCGGGAGTCGAAGATGAAGCGGTGGGCCTGCACGATGGCCGCGGGGCCGACGTACGACGAGTTCCCCCAGTAGATCGGGCACGCCGTGGTGCACGCCGCGCAGAGGATGCACTTGGTGGTGTCGTCGAAGCGCTCGCGGTCCTCTGCGGTCTGGTGGCGCTCCTTGTAGCCCGGCTCGTCGCTGGTGATGAGGTACGGCAGCACCGAGCGGTACTGGGCGAAGAACGGCTCCATGTCGACCACGAGGTCCTTGACGACGGGAAGGCCGCGGATGGCCTCGACGGTGATGGACGTGCCCGTCTCCTGGATGAGGAGCTGGCAGGCGAGGGCGTTCTCCCCGTTGATGACCATGGCGTCGGAGCCGCAGACGCCGTGGGCGCACGAGCGGCGGAACGTCAGCGTCCCGTCCTGGTACCACTTGGCGAGGTGGAGCACGTCGAGCACCCGGTCGGTGCCCTCGACGTCCTCGACGGTGAACTCCTGCCAGTGCGGCTTGTCGTCGACCTCTGGGTTGAAGCGCTTCACCTTCAACGAGATGGTGAAGCGCTCCGCCGGCGAGGCGTCGGCGTCGGGGCGCTCGGCGACGCCGTCGGCCGCCCGCAGCACCCGGGCCTCGTCGTCGTCGTCGCTGGGCTGCACGGCGGCCGCCATCAGTACTTCCTCTCCATCGGGACGTAGAGGTCACCGTCGACCGGCTTGTAGTCGAGCGTGACGGTGCCGTCGGGCCGACGGCTCACCATGGTGTGCTTCATCCAGCTCGCATCATCACGGATGGGGTGATCGTCCCGCCAGTGGGCGCCACGGCTCTCCGTGCGGGCCCGTGCCGAGATCACCACGGCCTCGGCGAGGTCCACGAGGTACCCGAGCTCGAGCGCCTCGGTGATGTCGTAGTTGTAGATCTGGCCCTTGTCGTCGATGCCGACCCGGTCGACCCGCTCCTTCAGGTCGTCGAGGACGGTGACCATCTCCGAGAGGCTCTTCTCCGTGCGGAACACCGACGCCTTGTCCATCATGTGGTCCTGCAGCTCGCTGCGGATCTTGGCGACCTTCTCGGTGCCCGTCGACGCGAAGATGCGCTCGATCCGGCCCTTCACGGCGTCGGCGGCGTCCGTCGGGAGCTCGGCGTGGTCGGCCGTCTTCACGAACTCCGCCATCGCCCGGCCTCCTCGCTTGCCGAAGACGACGATGTCGAGCAGCGAGTTCGTGCCGAGGCGGTTCGCGCCGTGGACGCTCACGCACGCGCACTCGCCGGCGGCGTACAGGCCGGGGAAGACGGTGCTCTCGGCGTCGACGACGACCTCGCCGTCGATGTTCGTCGGGATGCCGCCCATGGCGTAGTGGGCCGTGGGCTGGATCGGGATGCCCTGCGTCTTCGGCTCGAGGCCCATGTAGGTCCGCACGAACTCGGAGATGTCGGGGAGCTTGGCGTCGATCTGCTCCGGCGGCAGGTGGGTGAGGTCGAGGTGGACGTAGTCCTTGTTCGGACCGATGCCCCGACCCTCTTTGATCTCGGTGAGGATGGCCCGGGAGACCATGTCGCGCGGCGCGAGGTCCTTCACGGTCGGGGCGTAGCGCTCCATGAACCGTTCGCCGTCGGCGTTGCGGAGGATGCCGCCCTCGCCACGCGCCGCCTCCGACAGGAGGATCCCCAGCTTGTAGATGCCGGTCGGGTGGAACTGGAAGAACTCCATGTCCTCCATCGGGATCCCGCGCCGGTACAGCAGGCCGGGGCCGTCACCGGTGAGGGTGTGGGCGTTGGAGGAGACCTTGAACATCTTGCCGAAGCCGCCGCTCGCGAAGAGCACCGCCTTGGTGGCGAAGACGTGCAGGTCGCCGGTGGCCTGCTCGTAGGCGACGCAGGCGGCGACGCGACCCTCGCTGAAGCTGACGTCGAGGACCTGGAACTCGTTGAAGAAGTTCACGTCCCGCTTCACGCACTGTTGGTACAGGGTCTGCAGGATCATGTGGCCGGTGCGGTCGGCGGAGTAGCACGCCCGGCGGACGGGGGCCTCGCCGTGGTTGCGGGTGTGACCGCCGAAGCGGCGCTGGTCGATCTCGCCGTTCGGCGTCCGGTTGAACGGCAGCCCGTAGTGCTCGAGCTCGATGACGGCGTCGATCGCCTCCTTGCACATCACCTGGGCAGCCGCCTGGTCGACGAGGTAGTCGCCGCCCTTGACCGTGTCGAACGTGTGCCACTCCCAGCTGTCCTCCTCGACGTTGGCAAGGGCGGCGCACATGCCGCCCTGGGCGGCGCCGGTGTGGGAGCGCGTCGGGTACAGCTTCGTGAGCACGGCCAGCCGGCACGAGCCCGCTGCTTCGATGGCGGCCCGGAGGCCGGCGCCCCCGGCACCGACGATCACGGCGTCAAAGCTGTGGTGGTGGATTCGCACGGGCCGATCTTCCCACCGCCTCGAAACCGGCGCGCAATCGCCGCATCACTGTTTCTGGACGATCGACCTGGCTGTACCGGCCCCAGCTTCCAGAAACGGGTGGCCGACGCCTGTGCCCCGTGCTTTCTGGACGATCCTCCGGGTTGTATCGGCCCCAGCGTCCAGAAACCGCTGAGGTGTGGTCAGCCGGCGGGGAGGACGACCGTGGTGTCGCGGTTGGCGGCCACGGTGCCGGGCCCGGCGAGGGCGAGGTCGACGGCGAGCTCGCCGGGAGCCTCGGGGACGACGACGGAGACCGTGCCCACGCGGACCACCGCGTCGGCGGGCACCGATCCCTCCCACGTCCAGGCGTGCTCACCGCCGTCCCAGCGGACGGTCGCGGTCACCACCGCATCGGCGAGCTCGGTGCGCAGGTCCGACACCACGTGCACGTCGAGCGCCAGCGCGGTGCCGGGCGTGACCGCGGCGGGCAGTCGTTCGCTCACCACGATCACCGGGCGACAGGCGGCGACGAGCGCGTCGAAGCCGTCCTTCGCCACCCGCTCGTGGTCGAGGACGGACCAGGAGACGGCGGGATGGGCGTCGGCGAGCATGAACTGGGCGAAGCCGCCGGCCGGCGCGTACTTGAGCCGGCGGATGGTCTCGATGTGGTGGCGCACGACGGTGGCCTGGTACGCCTGCGTGGCCGCAGCCCAGGCGGCGAACGTGGGGTGTCCCTCGACCGGCACGTGGCGTTCGAGGATCGCGCGCTGCAGGCCGTGCGTGTGCTCGAGCCGCTCCCAGTCGAGGTCCGGCCAGCGGTCCGGCTCGCAGAAGCTGTTCGTCGAGGGAACGGCCTGCGCTCCGAACTCGCTGATGAACCGGGCCATGCGGG
Source organism: Acidimicrobiales bacterium (assembly GCA_040905815.1). Lineage (GTDB taxonomy): Bacteria > Actinomycetota > Acidimicrobiia > Acidimicrobiales > CADCSY01 > CADCSY01. The sequence continues at coordinate 11,106 of JBBDQT010000183.1, read as the reverse complement.
GCCAGGCCCGCAGGAACCCCGGCAGGTCCCGCTCGTGGCCGTGGTACCAGCCGAAGTAGAGGTGGGCGTCGGTGCCGCCCGAGCCGGCGTGCGGCAGGACGCCGGAGTGGGGGATCACCGGGCGGCTCGGATCCGCAGCCTCGATCGCCCGGCGGACGCTCCGGTCGAGGATCGTCTTGTTCCAGGAGGGGAGCTGCTGGGCGACCATGAACCGTCCGGCAAGGTTCCCCATCGACGCCTGCTCCGTTGAGCTGCCCGGCCCCACGTCGAGGGCGAGCGGCTCGTTGTGGCCGCACCAGATGGCGACGGACGGGTGGTGACCGAGCTGGTCGACCATGGCGGCGGCCTGCCGGGCCGCCTGCTTGCGGATGGTCCGGGCGTAGCCCCACTGGAGCGGGAAGTCCTGCCAGAGCAGCATCCCGGCCTCGTCGGCGGCGTCGTACAGCTCAGGCCGGCTGACGTGCCCGTGGAGCCGGAGCAGGTCGAGGCCCGCCACCTTGGCGAGGTCGATGTCGCGGCGCAGCTCTTCGGGTGTCGCGTCGGCGAGCGCCATCCTGGTGGGACCCTGGTTCGCCCCCTTGAGGAAGAGCCGCTCGCCGTTCACCGACAGCACCCACCGGCGCAGGGCGACCGACCGGAGCCCGATCCGGCGGGTCAGCCGGTGGCTGCAGCCGCCGTCCACGTGGACCTCGACGGCGACGTCGTGCAGGGACGCCGACCCGAGGGCGTGGGGCCACCAGAGCTCGGGCTGGTGCACGGTGAGCTGCCACTCCACGAAGTTGCTGCCCTCGGCGATCGGCCGCTCCACGACGTCGTCGGTCCCACCCACCACAGAGTGCAGCGACACGGTCCGGGCAGCGTCGCTGTCGAGCTCGGCCCGGAACGACACGACGGCCCGGTCGGCGGTCGCGTCGGTGCACACGACGCGGAGGCTCCGGGCCCGCACGGGGCCGGTGTGCTCCAGGCGCACGGGCCGCCAGATGCCGCCTGGGTTCCAGGCGGGGTCGAAGCAGTCCCAGTGCTGGAAGACGCCCGTGATGTTGCGCTTGGCCGCCCGGTCCGTCTGCGCCGAGCAGGTCACCTCGATCGCGAGCGTGTGCTGCCCACGGGCCGCGACCGCCTCGGTGACCTCGAAGGAGTGGCGGACGAAGTAGCCCTCGGTGTCACCCAGGTACGCCCCGTCGAGCCACACGTCGCCCTGGTAGAACAGCCCGTCAAGCACGAGCCACGAGCGCCCGCCGGCGCCGGGTGGTGTGCTGTCGAACGAGCGCCGGTGCAGGACCGGCCCGTCGGTGGTGGCCAGGTCAGGGTGGGACCGCCAGTGCCCGGGCACCTCGACGGAGGCCCAGGCGTCGTCGCGGTGGTCGGGGTGGGCGAAGGCCCGACGCAGCCCCTCGTCGGCCACCACGGCCCGCCAGGTCCCCGAGAGGTCGATCGGCTGCGGCGGCTCCACGACGCCGGACCCTAGGGCAACGGTCGACCGCACCAACGGGTGAGGGTGTGCCGGCCGCCGCGGCCGGCGAGAAGCGGTAGGTGAGGTGCGGCGATACGTTGGCCCCATGACGTCGCGCCCCGCCACGATCGGCCAGCTCCGCGACTCGGGCTGGAAGTCGGTGCCGGTCAAGGAGGAGGTCCGGCGCAACGCCGTGGCCAGGATCCGCGTCGGCGAGCCCCTCTTCCCAAGGGTCCTGGGCTACGAGGAGACGGTCCTCCCCCAGCTGGAGAACGCCATCCTGGCTCGTCACGACGTGATCTTCCTCGGCGAGCGCGGCCAGGCGAAGACGCGGATGATCCGCAGCCTCATCGGCCTGCTCGACGAGTGGCTCCCGATCGTCGCCGGCTCGGAGATCAACGACGACCCGTACGCCCCCTCGAGCCGCTACGCCCGTGACCTCGTGGCCGAGAAGGGCGAGGAGGCCCCCGTCGAGTGGGTCCACCGCGACACCCGCTACGGCGAGAAGCTGGCGACCCCCGACACCTCCATCGCCGACCTCATCGGTGAGGTGGACCCCATCAAGGTCGCCGAGGGCCGCTACCTGTCGGACGAGCTCACCCTCCACTACGGCCTCGTGCCCCGCACGAACCGCGGCATCTTCGCGATGAACGAGCTGCCCGACCTCGCCGAGCGGATCCAGGTCGGCCTCCTCAACGTGCTCGAGGAGCGCGACGTGCAGGTGCGGGGCTACAAGGTCCGGCTCCCCGTCGACGTCCTGCTCGTCGCCTCGGCCAACCCCGACGACTACACGAACCGGGGCCGGATCATCACTCCCCTGAAGGATCGCTTCGGCAGCCAGATCCGTACGCACTACCCCCTCGACGTCGAGACCGAGATCGCCATCGCCGAGCAGGAGCGCCAGCCGTTCGAGGCCGACGGGATGCGGGTCGCCCTTCCGTCGGAGCTTGCCGAGGTCGTCGCGACCCTCTCCCACCTCGCCCGGGTGAGCCCGCACGTCAACCAGCGCTCCGGTGTGTCGGTGCGCCTCACCGTCGCCAACACCGAGACCCTCCTCGCCAACGCCACCCGGCGCTCGCTCCGGCTCGGCGAGTCCGAGGTGGTCCCCCGGACGAGCGACCTCCAGGCCCTCGTCGCCTCCACCATGGGCAAGATCGAGGTCGAGACCATGGACGACGGCCGTGACGAGATCGTCGTCGAGAACCTCGTGAAGGCCGCCATCCTCACGGTGTTCAAGGAGCGCTTCAGCGCGGGTTCGCTCGCAGGCCTCGTCGCCGCCTTCGACGAGGGGCGGGTGGTCCACGCCGGCGACGACGTCCCGTCCAGCTCCTACGTCGAGCTCGTGGCGTCGGTGCCCGAGCTCCGGGTGCCGGTGGCGGTGCTGACCGGCGACGACGAGAGCCCTGCCGCGGTCGCCTCCGCGGTCGAGTTCGTCCTCGAGGGCCTGCACCTCTCGAAGCGCCTCAACAAGGACGCTGCGGGATCCCGCGCCGCGTACCGGTCCCGCTGATGGTCTCGTCACCGGGCAGGCGGGGGACACCGAAGCGCGCATGGGTGCGCGTCGTCGCCATCATCGCCGTCACGGCGGTCGTGCTCTCCTTCGTGGCCGGGCTCGTCTCGGCCGTGCTGTAGCGACCGCGCAGCTGGCCCGATGATCGAGACGGCCATCGAGGTGACCGACGGCGCCGTCAGAGCCATCGAACTGGCGGTTGGATCCGACCGTGGGGGTGGCTTCTGACCGCCAGTTCGGCTCGGCGTGGGTCCGCAGCGGGCGCCGCGCGGCACGGTGGCCGGGCCGTAGCCTCGGGGCATGACGGCTCCCCGGTTCACGTACTCCCGCTGGGACGGGACGCAGCGGGGGTTCGACCTCGACGCCGAGGCGATCCTCGCCGAGGTCACCGACGACCTGCTCTACCACGGAGACCTCAACGCCGCGCTGCGGCGGATGATGCAGACCGGCTTCCGGGACCGCAACGGGGACAAGGTGCAGGGGATGCGGGACCTCATCGAGAAGCTGCGCCGACAGCGACGTGAGCGGCTCGAGCAGCACAACCTCGGCGGCGTCTACGACGAGATCGCCGACGAGCTCCGCGAGGTGGTGGAGCTGGAGCGGGAGGGTGTCGACGCCCTCGAGCAGGCCGCCCGGGACTCCGGCGACCAGCGGCGCGAGGAGGTGGTCGCCGAGGCTGCGGCGGAGAAGCGCATGCACCTGGACCTCCTGCCGCCCGACCTCGCCGGGCAGGTCCGGTCGCTGAACCAGTACGAGTTCGCCTCGGGGGAGGCCCGGGAGCGCTTCGAGGGCCTCATGGAGAAGCTCAAGCAGCAGCTGGCGAACCAGATGTTCGACCAGATGAGCTCGGCGATGCAGAACCCCGACCCCGAGACGATGGCCCGGATGAAGGACATGCTCGCCGAGCTGAACCAGATGCTCGAGCAACGGGCGAGCGGCGAGGAGCCGGACTTCGACGGCTTCATGGCGCGCCACGGCGACTTCTTCCCGGAGAACCCGGAGGACCTCGACGAGCTGCTCGAGGCCATGGCGCAGCGGATGGCCGCGGCCCAGGCGATGCTCAACTCGATGACGCCCGAGCAGCGCGCCCAGCTCCAGTCGCTGTCCGACCAGCTGATGGAGGACATGGACCTCGCGTTCCAGATGCAGCAGCTGGGCGACAACCTGCGGGGACAGTTCCCCCAGGCAGGTTGGGGGAGGGGTTACTCGTTCTCGGGCGAGGACGCCCTGGGCATGGCCGACGCCCAGGGGATGATGAGCGAGCTCGGCGACCTCGACCAGCTCGAGAACCTGCTGCGCTCCGCCGCGAGCCCCGGGGCGCTGGCCGAGGTCGACCTCGATCGGGCCAGGCAGCTCCTCGGCGACGACGCGGCCGACTCGATCGCGCGCCTGGGCGAGCTCGCCGAGATGCTCGAGGAAGCGGGGCTCGTCGAGAACAAGGGCGGCCGCTACGACATGACGCCGCGCGGCATCCGCGCCATCGGCCAGAACGCCCTGGGTGAGCTCTTCCAACGGCTCGCGAGGGAAACGCGCGGCGACCACGCCGTCGAGCACCTCGGCATCGGCCACGAACGCAGCTACCAGAGCAAGCCCTATGAGTTCGGCGACCCGTTCAACCTCGACATCCAGCGCACGGTCCGCAACGCCATCCGCCGGAGGGGCGGCGGCACCCCGGTGAGCCTCTCGCCGGACGACTTCGAGATCGAGCAGACCGAGACGCTGACCACCACGTCGACCGTGTTGATGCTCGACGTCTCGCTCTCCATGCCGATGCGCGACAACTGGCTGGCCGCGAAGAAGGTGGCGATGGCGCTGCACAGCCTCATCACGAGCCAGTTCCCCCGTGACTACCTCGGCATGGTGAGCTTCGGCCGCCTCGCCCGGGAGCTCAGGCCGGAGCACCTGCCCGAGGTGAGCTGGGACTTCGATTACGGGACGAACATGCAGCACGGCCTGCTCGTGGCGCGGAAGATGCTGGCCAAGCAGACGGGCACCAAGCAGGTGATCATGGTCACCGACGGTGAGCCCACCGCTCACTTCGAGCCCGGCATGGCAGAGCCGTTCTTCAGCTACCCGCCGGCGCAGCCCACGGTCGACGCCACGCTGCGCGAGGTCATGCGCTGCACCCGGGACGGCATCCGGATCAACACCTTCATGCTCGATGCGACCGGCTACCTGAAGACGTTCGTGGAGCAGATGACCCGGCTCAACCGCGGTCGGGCGTTCTTCACCACGCCCGAGACGCTCGGCGACTACGTGCTCGTCGACTTCCTCGACCAGCGGAGGTCGACTGGCCGGCGCCGCCCCGCCTGACGCGCACCCCCGATCTCGCCCGATTGTCAAGGACCCCCTTGCGCCTGCCGACGTATGGGGGGATGATGACAGCGTTGTAATTACACCGGTGGGCCGAGCAACCGCTCGACTGCCAGAGGGGAGCTCGACCATGAGCATGGTGATCGACAGCGGGCCCGAGGAGAGGACCTGGCAGGACGAGGCGAACTGCCTGGGCGTCGACCCTGATCTGTTCTTCCCGGAGCGGGGCGCATCGACCAGGGAGGCCAAGGAGGTCTGCCGAGGCTGCGTCGTGCGCGACGACTGCCTGGAGTACGCCTTGTCCAACGGCGAGAAGTTCGGCATCTGGGGGGGTCTGAGCGAGCGCGAGCGCCGTCGCATACGCCGGGCACGGGCCGTGGCCCGGCGCGTCGCCTCTGCCTGAAACGCCGCCGTCTGAACACGCTTCTGCCTGACGCTGCCTGACTCAGCGACGGCGGGGGGCGAGGCGGGCCTCGATCGTGCGGTCCGGAGAGAGGTCGAGTCGCTCCCAGCGATCGGCGGGCACGGCCTCGAGGACCGCTCGGGGCACGAGCCCCACGAGCTCAGCCCCCGCCACGGCGACGAGGGCGCTCACCGCGTCATGGGCCTCGGCGGGGCCGACCGCCGCCGGGTCGACCAGGTTCATCGAGACCTGGACCCGGTCCCCGACGCGCAGGCCGAGCGCCCGCAGCGCGGGCCCCCGCACCGCCCGGGCGACGGCGCGGGCACGTGCGAGGTCGGGCTCGGCGAGCCAGACGTTGTAGGCGACGAGCACCGGCCGGGCACCCACCGCGGTGGCGCCGGCGGTGGGGTGGGGGCTGGCGGGACCAGCTGAGGGCCTGAGCGGGGCGAAGGCGCCGCGGCGGACCTCGGGCAGGCCGGGATGCTCGCCGCCGTACCGGAAGGCGGGGACGCGCAGGCGGTCCCCGAGCCACGCGGCGAAGCCGTCGGCGGCGGCGGCGGTGTCATCGTCGCCGTCGAGGGCGACGAACGGCACCACGTCGACTGCGCCGAGCCGAGGGTGAGCCCCGGTGTGGCGTCGCAGGTCGAGGTGGGTGACGGCGGCGGCGGCGACGGCCCGGGGGGCGGCCTCGCCCACGAGGGTCAGCACCGAGCGGTGGTGGTGGACGTCAACGTGGAGGTCGAGCAGCTCGTCACCGGCGGCGGCCACGATGGCATCGATCGCCGCCCCCCTTCGTCCCTCGCTCACGTTCACCACGCACTCCAGCACCGGACCACGCTCGCACGGCCGACACTTCCCGTGCGGCCGGCGCCGCTACCGTGGGGGCATGGGTGGACTCGGTGCTCCAGAACTCCTCATCGTCCTCGTCGTCGTCCTCGTGCTCTTCGGCGGTGCGAAGCTGCCGCAGCTGGCGAGGTCCCTCGGCCAGGCCCAGAAGGAGTTCCGGTCCGGGCAGGAGGAGAAGCGAGCGCCCGACGGCGAGCTCCCCGAGGGCGACCCCGGCGGGGCGGCTCCGCCCGAACCGCCGCGGGCGTAGCGACCACCGTCAGCGCGCTGGTGCTGCCTCCCGGCGACCCTTCAGGATCCGGCGCCGCTGGCGCTCCGACGCACCACCCCAGACCCCGTGGTCGATGCGGTGCAGGAGCGCGTACTCGAGGCACGGCGCCTGCACCGGGCACACGGCGCAGATCTTCCGCGCCACCTCGACCCCGACGCCGTCGCTGGGGAAGAACCGAGTCGCCGGTTCCTCTCTGCACAGACCTCGATGCATCCAGCTCTCGTCCACATCGCCTCCGTTCTCGACCATGTGTACGGAACGGTGTGGGGCGCCGGATGGTTCCATGCGATGTGAACGGGCACATCTCCATCGGCAGATCTCATACACAGCGTTGCGCCGGCACCACGGAGAGGAGGAATGATGGCTCCAGAGGGTGATGAGCGCCGCCCGGCGTGGCTCGACGATCCGCTGGGGCCCCGGTCGGACGGTCGTCCCGGGTGGCCCGACCGTCCGCCGACCGCGGGCACCGGTCCGGTCCTGCCGTTGCTGCCGCCACCGCTGCCGCCGCCTGACCCGTCGTGGTCTCCCACGACGGGATGGCCCCCGCTGACGGGTGCCGACCGTCCTCCGTTCCCCGGCGAGCGCAGAGAAGGCGACCTCGTCCCGGACGCTCCGCCTCGCCGCCGGCGCAGCGGTTGGCTGGCGCCCGCCCTCGTGGGTGCGATCGTGGGGGCGCTCGTCGCCGTCGCCACCGGCGTCGGAATGCTGATCGCCACCGACCGCTTCGACCTCGGGACCGCGAGGAGCGGCGACCTCGCCATCCGGGGCGAGCCACTCGACATCCAGGGCGTCCTCGCCGCGGTGCGGCCCGGCGTGGTGTCGATCAACGTGGAGGGCGCCACGATCGACGAACAGGGCCGCCTCCGTCAGGGCATGGGCGCGGGCAGCGGCATGGTGATCGAGCCCGACGGCCTCGTCCTGACCAACGCCCACGTCATCGAGGGAGCCACCTCGATCTCGGTCACGCTCGCCGACGGCAGCCGTCGCCCCGCGGACCTCATCGGCAGCCTGCCCCAGGACGATGTCGCCCTCGTCCAGATCCGCGACGGCGGGACCTTCGACGTCGTGGAGCTCGGCCGGTCCGCCGACATGCAGGTCGGCGACCAGGTCGTGGCCGTCGGGAACGCGCTCAACCTCGGCGAGAGCCCGACGGTGACCACCGGGATCCTCTCCGCGACCGGCCGCACCGTCGGCGCCGAGAACGGCGTCACCCTCAACCAGCTCCTCCAGACCGACGCCGCCATCAACCCCGGCAACTCCGGCGGCCCGCTCGTCGACGCGACAGGGAAGGTCATCGGCGTCAACACCGCGATCGCCGGCGGCGCCGAGAACATCGGCTTCGCGCTGAGCATCGACGCCGTGAAGCCCCTCATCGAGGACCTGCGCGCCGGGGGCGGCCAGGTCCGCGGTCGGGCGGCGCTCGGCGTCAGCACGCTCGACATCGCAGCGGTCGCGCCGGACGTGCTCGAACGCCTCGAGATCGACCGTGGGAAGGGTGCCTTCGTGGTGACGGTGCTCCCCGGCAGCGGCGCTGCCGACGCCGGCCTCGAACCCGGCGACGTGATCATCGAGGTGGACGGCGAGGCGGTGGTCGACGCCGCCGGCCTGACCGAGCTGATCGGCGACCTCGAGCCCGGCCAGGAGATCTCCGTCATCGTCGAACGGGGCGGTGAGGAGCAGACGTTCACCGCCGTCCTCGGCTCTCGGGGCGTCGCCGAGGACGGCGGCTAGGCTCGACCGTTCGATCGATCACGTGCCCTCCAGCGGCCGTGCGACACAAGTCAGGTGAGCGCCGCAGATGTCCCTCCCGTCCCCCAGCACCGAGCAGCAGGGCCCACCGCAGGGCCACGTCCGCGTGGTGTACCTCGGCCCGGTGGCCCCCCACTGGGAGGTCCAGTCCGACTTCGGCGACGGCCGGCTGATCGACGAGTTCCGCCAGAGGGTCATGGCCCGCCTCGTCCTGCTCCCGCCCCACGACCCCCAGTTCCGCCGCAACCGCGAGCGGGTCGCGCGCGACGCCGAGCGGGAGAGCTACATCCTCGAGTGGGATCTCGGCCTGCCCGACGAGCAGGCGCCCTCCGACCCGGGTTACCGCGCGTAGCGCGAATGGTGCCCGGTTAGGCTCCGGGCGGTATGGCTGCTCACCTCGAGGACTTCATCGAGGGGGCGCATCGGGCGCACGGTCCCGACGCCGGCGATGCTCCTCACGAACGACGGCTCCTCAACCGGGAGCTCTCGTGGCTCGACTTCGACGCGCGCGTCCTCTCGCTGGCCGACGCGCCTGGCATCCCGCTCCTCGAGCGGGCGAAGTTCCTCGCCATCTTCACCTCGAACCTCGACGAGTTCTTCCAGGTCCGCGTCGCCGGGCTGAAGGACCAGCTGGCGGCGGGGCTCGGCAGGGTCTCCGCTGACGGGCTCGGTCCCGCCGAGCAGCTCGACGAGATCCGGGCCCGGGCCGTGGAGCTCGCCGCCCACGTCGACCGCATCTTCCTCGACGAGGTGACACCGGGCCTCGCCGACGTCGGCATCCGCCTGTCGGACTGGGACGAGCTGGACGACGCCGACCGCGGCTTCCTCGTCGAGTTCTTCGAGCGCCAGGTGTTCCCGGTGCTCACCCCCCTGGCCGTGGACCCCGGCCACCCGTTCCCGTACATCTCGACCCTCTCCTTGAACCTGGCCGTCAAGGTCCGCGACCCGGCGACCGGGGAGCGGCGCTTCGCCCGCGTGAAGGTGCCGGACCTGCTCCCGCGCTTCGTGGTGATGCCCGACGGCGAGCGGTACGTCCCGCTCGAGCAGGTCATCGCCGAGCACCTCGGGTCCTTGTTCCCCGGGATGGAGGTCTCGTCCCACGAGGCGTTCCGCGTCACGCGCAACGCCGACCTCACCCTCGAGGAGGAGGAGGCGGACGACCTGCTCGCCGCCGTCGAGGTCGAGCTGCGCCGCCGCCGGTTCGGTCGCGCCGTCCGCCTCGAGATCTCGGCGGGCATGGACACCGAGACGCTCGACCTGCTGCTGCGGGAGCTCGACCTCGAGCCATGCGACGTCTACAGCTACGAGGCGCCGCTCGACCTCGGCGGGCTCTGGGACGTCTGGGCGCTGCCCCGGCCCGACCTCAAGGACGAGCCGCACACGTCGGTCACCCAACCGGCTCTCGCCGGGCACGGCGACGAGACCCCGAACCTCTTCGCCCGCATCCGCCGGGGCGACATCTTCCTGCACCACCCATACGACAGCTTCACCACCTCGGTCACCGCCTTCATCCGCCAGGCAGCATCGGATCCCAAGGTCCTCGCCATCAAGCAGACGCTGTACCGGACCTCAGCCGACAGCCCGATCGTGGCCGCGCTGATCCGGGCCGCGGAGCGGGGCAAGCAGGTGGCCGCGCTCGTGGAGGTGAAGGCCCGCTTCGACGAGCAGGCGAACGTGGCGTGGGCTCGCGCCCTCGAGCAGGCCGGCGTGCACGTGGTGTACGGCCTCGTCGGGCTCAAGACCCACTCCAAGACCTCCCTCGTGGTCCGACAGGAGGAAGACGGCATTCGGCGCTACTGCCACGTGGGCACCGGCAACTACAACGAGCGCACGGCCCGCCTGTACGAGGACGTCGGCCTTCTCACGTGCGACCCCGACATCGGTGCCGACCTCACCCAGCTCTTCAACTACCTCACCGGCTACGGTCGCCAGGAGCGGTTCCGCACGCTCATGGTCGCGCCCGGGCCGCTGCGACCTCGGCTCATCGACCTCATCGGCCAGGAGACCGCGGCGACCCGCGGCACCGGCCGCATCACCATGAAGATGAACAGCCTGGTGGACGCGGAGATGATCGAGGCGCTGTACGCCGCCTCCGCAGCGGGCGTGGAGATCGACCTCATCGTCCGTGGCATCTGCTGCCTGCGCCCCGGTGTGCCCGGCCTCTCGGAGCGCATCCGGGTGCGGTCGATCGTCGGCCGCTTCCTCGAGCACAGCCGGATCTTCCACTTCGCCAACGGCAGGGGGCCCGGCAAGCCGGGCTACTGGTTCGGCTCGGCCGACCTCATGCCCCGGAACCTCGACCGGCGCGTCGAGGCGGTCATCCCGCTCGACCAGCCACACCTCCAGACCCGTCTCCAACAGGTCCTCGACGTCAACCTGGCGGACGACGAGCTGGCCTGGGAGCTGCTGCCGGACGGGTCGTGGCGCAAGGTCCCGACGACCGTCGGCGTCAGCTCCCACGTCGCGCTGGCGCGCCTCGCCAAGGAGCGCGCCCGCACCCTCACGAACGAGCCCGGGAGCACGGCCAAGGACCTGCGCGGCAGCGCCTGGTAGCGCCGGTC
>JBBDQT010000182.1:19226-21208 GCA_040905815.1 Acidimicrobiales bacterium | reverse complement strand
GTGCTCTCGAACACGAAGCGCACCACCACGAAGATCACCGCCACCAGCGACACCGCGAGCAGTCCCATGCCGGCCACGGCGAGGCGCACCGACATGCGGAGGCGGGTGGCTCGATCATGGCGCTCAGCGAGCCGGTGGTAGGCAGCCGGGGTCCAGAAGATCACGACCGCCACCGCCACGCCCAGGACCGCGCCCGCGTAGACGTCACGACCGAGGTCGTCGATGTCCTGGAAGCGGTTCGAGAAGGGTGCGGTCAGGAGGAAGGCGAGAAGGACTGTGACGCCGGGGATGATGGTGCGGAGCTCCTCGAGGAGCTCCCGGTAGCGGTCCCGGAGCTCCTCCTCGTCAGCGTCCTCGAACAGGTCCTCGGTCGCCATCACAAGAACCTACGTGGACCGGGACGCGTCAGGCGGCACTCGACTCGACGGGTGGCAGCGTCACTCCGCGGCGCGCAGCCGGTTCAGCGCTCCGACCACGGCGCGCAGCGACGCCGTCGTGATGCTGTCGTCCATGCCGACGCCCCATCGGATGCCGTCGGGGCTCCGGGCCTCGACGTAGGCCACGGCGCTGGCGTCGGCGCCTGCGCTCACCGCGTGCTCGGAGTAGTCGACGACCTCGATGTCGAGGCCGAGGTCGGTCTGGACGGCGTGCACGAAGGCGGCGATCGGACCGTTGCCGCGACCGGTGACCGTGCGGTGCTCACCATCGACGAGGACCTGTGCGGTGATCGTGGAACCGGCGTCGGTCGTGGTGGCCTCGTGGCTGAGCAGCTGCACGTGGGCGTCGTCGGGCAGGTACTCCCGCACGAACGTCGTCCACAGGTCTGCCGGGGAGATCTCGGTGCCGGTGTCCTCGGTGATCGTCTGGATCGTCTTGGACAGCTCGATCTGGAGGCGCCGGGGCAGGTCGAGGCCGTGCTCGGCCTTCATGATGTAGGCGACGCCGCCCTTGCCGGACTGGCTGTTGACCCGGATGACGGACTCGTAGCTGCGGCCGACGTGCTTGGGGTCGATCGGCAGGTACGGCACCTCCCAGACCGCGTAGTCGTCGGGCAGGGCCTCCATCCCCTTCTTGATGGCGTCTTGGTGGGACCCCGAGAACGCCGTGTAGACGAGGTCACCCACATAGGGGTGGCGGGGGTGGACCGGGAGGCGGTTGCAGTACTCCGCGGTGCGGCGCAGCGCGTCGACGTCGCTGAGGTCGAGCTCCGGGTCCACGCCCTGGCTGAACAGGTTGAGGGCGAGGGTCACCACGTCGACGTTGCCGGTGCGCTCGCCGTTGCCGAACAGCGTCCCCTCGACCCGGTCGGCGCCGGCCATCACGCCGAGCTCGGCGGCGGCGACCGCGGTGCCACGGTCGTTGTGGGGGTGCAGGCTCACGACGACGCTGTCCCGGCGGGGCACGTTGCGGCAGAACCACTCGATGGCGTCCGCGTAGATGTTCGGCGTGTACATCTCCACGGTGGCCGGGAGGTTCAAGACGATCCTGCGGTCCTCGGAGGGTTCGACGACGTCCATCACCGCCGCGCAGATCTCGACCGCGTACTCGAGCTCGGTCCCGGTGAAGCTCTCGGGCGAGTACTCGTACCGGACGTCGGTGCCCGGCAGGCGGTCCTCGAGCTTGCGGCAGAGGCGGGCGGCGTCGACCGCGATCTGGGTCACCCCCACCTGGTCGAGCCCGAAGACCACACGGCGTTGGAGCACCGACGTCGAGTTGTAGAAGTGGACGATCGCCCGCGGGGCGCCGACGAGCACCTCGTAGGTGCGCTCGATGAGCTCGGCGCGGCACTGGGTGAGCACCTGGATCGTCACGTCGTCGGGGATGAGGTCGTCCTCGACGAGGCGGCGCACGAAGTCGAAGTCGGGCTGCGACGCGGAGGGGAAGCCGACCTCGATCTCCTTGAAGCCCATCGCGACCAGCGTGTCGAACATCTTCAGCTTGCGCGCCGGGTCCATGGGGTCGATCAGGGCCTGGTTGCCGTC
>JBBDQT010000182.1:17114-19126 GCA_040905815.1 Acidimicrobiales bacterium | reverse complement strand
CCGGGCATGTTCGCCTACAAGCGGACCCACCCGGACCGGTGCTACGTCGACGCCGCCGCCGCCGAGGCGGACGGCCTCCGGGCGGCCAAGCGCTGAGCACTCCTGCACGGGCCGCCGGCGTCGGGCAGGCTGGGTCATCCGACCAGCGCCCAGGGGGATGGACATGAAGGTCACCGTCGACTTCGACAAGTGCGTGAGCACGGGCTCGTGCGCCCGTGTCTGCCCGGAGGTCTTCGAGCTCCGGGACGACGGCTACCTGTACGTCCTCCAGGAGGAGCCGGGAGAAGAGCTGCGCGACGCGGTCACCGAGGCGGCCGAGCTCTGCCCGACAGGCGCCATCACCGTCGAGGGCTGAGCGCGGGTCCCGCGCCCGCTGGCTGGGGGCCTACGCCTGGCTGAGGGCGTGCACGGAGGCGATGCCGTCGGCGGCCCGAAGCCGGTCGAGGAGCTCGTCGGGCACGGGCTGGTCGACGGCGAGGACCTGCAGGGCGCGCTCGCCGGTCGCGGCACGCCCGAGGTGCAGGTCGGAGATGTTGACGCCCGCCTCGCCGAGGGTCGTCGTGACCAGGCCGATCATCCCGGGCCGGTCGTCGTTGCGCACGACCAGCATGTGCTCGGCCGGCGGCAGCTCCACGACGTGCTCGTCGACGAGGACGAGTCGCGGTTCGGCACGGGGTCCCGAGAGAGTCCCACCGACCGAGTGCCCGCCTCCACGCACGACGACGACGTTGACGTAGTCCTGCGACGCCGTCGTCCTCGTCTCCCGCACCTCCACGCCACGCTCCTCGGCGAGCTGGGGGGCGTTCACGTAGGAGACCGGGCCTTCGGTCATCCCGCCGAACAGACCCTTCAGGACCGAGAGCGTGAGGATCCGGGTGTCGTAGTCGGCGAGGTGCCCGTGGTACTCCACCTCGACGCTGGAGGGGAGGGACTCGAGCAGTCCGGCGAAGATGACACCGAGACGCTCGGCCAACGGGAGGAACGGCTGCACCGCCTCGGCCGCCTCGCTCGCCGCGACGTTCACCGCGAAAGGCACGAACTGCCCAGCCAGCGCCAGCACGACCTGCTCGGCCACGACGACGCCGGCCTTGTCCTGCGCCTCACTCGTCGAGGCGCCGAGGTGGGGCGTGACCACGACGCTGTCGTGGTCGAACAACGGCGACTCGGTCATCGGCTCCTCGGCGAACACGTCGAGCGCAGCGCCGCCGATCCGCCCGTCGGCAACGGCCTTGGCCAGGGCTGCTTCGTCGATGATCCCGCCGCGGGCCGCGTTGACGATCCGCAGGCCCGGCTTGGCCCGGGAGAGGAGCTCCTCGCCGATAAGGTTCACCGACTCCTTCGTCTTGAGCAGGTGGACGGACACGAAGTCGGATTCGGCGAAGACCCGGTCGAGCTCGAGCAGCTCGATTCCCAGCTGCCGGGCCCGGTCGCCCGACATCCACGGGTCCCAGGCGACGAGGCGCATCCCGAAGGCGTTCGCTCGCTGCGCCACCAGGGTGCCGATGCGGCCGAGGCCGAGGATGCCGAGCGTCTTGCCGTGGAGCTCGGTCCCCGCCCACCTGGACTTCTCCCACCTGCCGGCCTTCAGCGCGGCAGCCGCCTGAGGGATGTTGCGTGCCTGGCTCAGCATCAGCGCCATGGCGTGCTCCGCCGTCGACAGCGAGTTGGTGCCGGGCGCGTTGGCGACCATGACGCCCGAGCGGGTGGCAGCCTCCACGTCGATGTTGTCCACGCCGAGACCGGCCCGCCCGACGACCACCAGGTCGCTTCCCGCCTCGAGCACCTGGGATGTCACCTGCGTGGCGGAGCGCACGATCAGCGCTGCTGCCCCGCCCACCGCGGCGCACAGCTCCTCAGGTGTCAGACCGAACCGCTCGTCGACGTCATGGCCGGCCCGGCGCAGCGCCTCGAGGCCTGCGTCGGCGAGCTCTTCGGTCACGAGGATGCGGGCCATGCCCCTATCGTGGCCGCCGGCCGCCACCCCGCCAAACCCATGCTCCCGAACTGGCGGT
>JBBDQT010000182.1:14770-17014 GCA_040905815.1 Acidimicrobiales bacterium | reverse complement strand
TGGGCGCTACTCGGCGAGCAGGTCGGCGATGCGGGCGATCCCCTGGCCGAGGTCGTCGTCGCCGAGCGCGAAGCTGAGCCGGGCGTAGCCGGGGGCGCCGAACGCCTCACCGGGCACGACCGCGACCTTCGCCTCCTCGAGCAGCACCTCGCTCAGCTGGAGCGTGTCGACGACCGTCCGCCCCCGGATGGTGCGCCCCAGCACGTCGTCGAAGCTGGGGAAGGCGTAGAACGCACCTTCGGGCTCCATGCAGTGGACGCCCTCGATCGCCGAGAGCTGGGCGTGCATCGCCTTGCGGCGGCGGTCGTAGGCGTCCCGCATGCGGGCGACGTCGCCGAGGCCGCCCTCGAGCGCCGCCACCGCGGCGCGCTGCGACACGTTGGAGACGTTGGACGTCTGGTGGCTCTGCAGGTTCGTGGCGGCAGCGACGACGTCCCGCGGGCCGATCATCCATCCGACCCGCCAGCCGGTCATCGCGTAGGTCTTGGCCACGCCGTTCACTACGAGGCACCGTTCGGCGAGATCAGGGACGACCACGGGCATCGAGACGTGGCGGTGCGCGTCGTAGGTGAGGTGCTCGTAGATCTCGTCGGTGACGACCCAGACGCCCCGCTCGAGCGCCCACCGGCCGATGGCCTCCACCTGCTCAGGCGGGTACACCGCTCCTGACGGGTTGGACGGTGAGACGAACAGCAGCACCTTCGTGTGCTCCGTCGTGGCCGCCTCGAGCTGGTCGATCGTGACCTTGAAGCCGGATGCCACGTCGGTCGGGATGATGACCGGCACGCCGCCGGCCAGGGCGATCGGCTCGGGGTAGGTCGTCCAGAACGGCGCGGGCAGGAGCACCTCGTCCCCGGGGTCGAGAAGGGAGGCGAAGGCGTTGTACACGGCGTGCTTGCCGCCGTTGGTCACGAGCACCTGGGCGGGCGACACCTCGAGGCCGGCGTCGCGCCGGGAGGCAGACGCGATGGCCTCCTTGAGCTCCGGGAGGCCCCCGGCAGGGCTGTAGCGGTGGTTCCTCGGGTCACGGCAGGCGGCCGCTGCCGCCTCGACGATGTGTACAGGCGTCGGGAAGTCCGGCTCGCCGGCGCCGAAGCCGATCACCGGCTCGCCCGCTGCCTTGAGCGCCTTCGCCTTGGCGTCGACGGCGAGCGTGGCCGACTCTGCGATGGCCGCCACGCGGGCCGAGATCCTGTGCTGCGCTCTGGGCATGGTTCCGGTTCGCTCCTTCGGGGCTTCGCCGCGATAGTGGCACGTGATGAGCGACACCACGCCCGACATACGCATCCCCACCGCCATGCTGCCCGTCGACGGCCGCTTCGGCTCCGGTCCGTCCAAGATCCGTCCGGAGGCGGTGGTGGCGCTCACCGACCAGGGTCGCACGCTGCTCGGCACGAGCCACCGCCAGGCGCCGGTGAAGAGACTGGTCCGAGCCGTGCGGGAGGGTCTCGCCGACCTCCTGGCACTCCCCGACGGCTACGAGATCGTGCTCGGGAACGGGGGGAGCACCGTGTTCTGGGACGTCGCCACGTTCGGGCTGGTCGAGGATCGCAGCCAGCACCTCGTCCACGGTGAGTTCTCCTCCAAGTTCGCCGCCGCGGCGGCGGCCGCTCCCCACCTCGGCGAGCCCGAGGTGCTCGAGTCGGCACCCGGCACCCATGGCGAGGCCAAGGCGAGCGCCGGCATCGACGCCTACGCGCTCACCCACAACGAGACGTCCACCGGCGTGGTCATGCCGCTCGAGCGCCCCGAGGGCGCCGACCCCGGCGCCCTCGTGCTCGTCGACGCGACGTCCGCTGCCGGCGGCGTCCGGTTCGACCCCGATGAGGTCGACGTCTACTACTTCGCGCCGCAGAAGTGCCTGGCAAGCGACGGCGGCCTCTGGATCGCCGCGTGCTCCCCCGCCGCCCTCGAGCGCGTCGGCCGCATCGCCGCCTCAGACCGATGGATCCCCGCCAGCCTCGACCTCGCCACCGCCCTCGACAACAGCCGGAAGGACCAGACCTACAACACACCGGCGCTGGCCACGCTGCTCCTGGTCGACCAGCAGCTCCAGTGGCTCAACGAGAACGGCGGCCTGGAGTGGGCGGCCAACCGGTGCGAGCTGTCCGCCGGGACCCTCTACGGGTGGGCCGACGCACGGGAGTGGGCGACGCCGTTCGTCTCGAAGGCGTCGATGCGCTCACCAGTGGTCGGCACCATCGACCTCGACGAGCGGATCCCCGCCACCACCGTGAGCGACGT
>JBBDQT010000182.1:0-14670 GCA_040905815.1 Acidimicrobiales bacterium | reverse complement strand
TGGTCGGCACCATCGACCTCGACGAGCGGATCCCCGCCACCACCGTGAGCGACGTCCTGCGCTCCAACGGCATCCTCGACACCGACTCGTACCGCAAGCTCGGGCGCAACCAGATCCGTGTGGCGATGTTCCCTGCCGTCGACCCCGCTGACGTGGCCGCCCTCACCGCATGCGTCGATCACGTCGTGGAGCGCCTGTAGTCGGGGGCAGTCGATGTAGCCGGGTCAGTCGAACAGACCGTCGATGGGGCCCGGCGGGGCGGTCGTGGTCGTCGTCGTGGTCGTGCTGCTCGGCGGCGGAGGCGTGCCCTCGCTCGCCACGAGCTCCCCCTGGACCACGTAGCGCTGGCGGGCGCTGCCCTTCGGGTGGCAGGCGAAGATCGTGAACGTCGCGTTCTCGGTCTGGTTCACGATGTAGGTGTCCTCGTCGTCGACGACGAAGGTCTTCGTGGCCCGGTACGTGTAGCGGCCGGACGCGTTGCTGAAGATGACCTCGTCGCCGACGCGGATCCGGTCGATGTCCCAGAACGGTCGGCTGTGGGTGGTGCGGTGACCGGGGAACACGGTGTTGCCACGGTTCCCGGGCAGGGCCGTGCCCGGCCAGTGGCTGGGGCCGTGGTCGATCGTGGGGAGGTCGATGCCCTCGTAGGTGTCGTGGGCGAGCCGGATCGACGGGATCTCGATGTGCCCCGTGGGTTCGGGGCCTCTGCGGCTCGACGAGCGGGCGGGACGGCTGGCCGCCCGCGCCCCCGTGGGTATGGGATCCTGCACCGCGACCGAGGGGGCGGCTTCCGGCGCTGCCACAGCGCCTGCCTCCTCTGCCTCCGTCGCCGCGGCGGAGAGGTCCGGGCCGACCACCGACGTGGAGGTCGTCGGGGACGTGGTGCCCACCTCGTCACGCGGCGAGAGTGCGGCGCCGTGGCGCTGCAGGCCGGCGGGGTCCGACGCCTCCGCTGAGCATGCCACGAGGAAGAGCACAGCGAAGGCGACGCACGCCCGACGACCCGCCCCCGACCGACCTGGCTTCAACCCCATCGTGATGACTTCCCCATGGACGTCGCGACCTCCTGCTCCGAGGTGACCCGTGGCTACTGTCGTCGCATGGCATCGTACCTCTCGGAGCCCGTCGACTCGCTGCCGTTCAACAGCCCGGAGAAGTCCCGACGCTACGCCACGGAGCGCTACCACGGGGCCGTCGGGCTGAACTGGTACCGCTGCGACCCGACGTTGCAGGTGGCGATGCGGCGTCACCTCGGTGAGGACGGCCTGGCGTGGGCGGAGCCGCACCTCGACCGGATCGGCGCGCTCATGGGCGGTCCGATCGCGGAGCGGGCCGAGGTCACCGACAAGAACCCCCCGCGGCTCGAGAAGTACGACCGATGGGGCCACGACATCAGCCGGGTCGTGATGCCACCGAGCTTCGAGGCGTCCAAGCGCGACCTGCGCGCCAGCACGTTCGGCGGCGCCTTCCGGGAGGAGGCGCGCCGGGCGGGCGTCGACTCCCGCGCCCTCGACGCCGCATGGATCTACCTGCTCTGCCAGGCCGAGATCGGCATGTACTGCGCCCTCGGAACCGGCGGCGACATGGTCGTTCGCCTCGTCGAGGACTACGCGCCCGACGACGTCAAGGCCCGCGTCCGGGAGCTGATGACCGGCGAGGCGCTCGCCGGCGAGGCCTCCCAGATGCTCACCGAGCGCACAGGCGGGTCCGACCTCGCCGCCCTGGAGGCCACGGCCGTCCCCGACGGCGACGCCTGGCGCATCAACGGGTTCAAGTGGTTCGCGTCGAACGCCAACGGGTCTGCGTTCGTCGTCCTCGCCAAACCCGAAGGCGCGCCGGACGGCGCCCGCGGCATCGCCTCGTTCCTCGTGCTCTTGGACCGCCGGGACGGCTCACGCAACGGCATCCGCCTGCGGCGGTTGAAGGACAAGCTGGGGACGAACGCCGTCGCGTCGGCCGAGGTCGAGTTCGTGGACGCCGAGGCCTTCCTGCTGGCACCCTCCCCGGGCGGGGACGGGCCGACGAGCGGTGCCGCCGCAGACGGGCTCGGACTGTCCCGCATGATGCAGATGACGAACGCCTCGCGGCTCGGCATCGCCATGATGGGCCTCGGTTGCGCGCGCCGGTCGCTCGTGGAGGCCATGCGCTACAGCGAGGCCCGGGAGGCGTTCGGCGCACCGCTCTCGACGCAGCCGCTCATGCAGCGCAAGCTCGCGGAGCTCATCGTCGACGTCGAGGCGGCGCAGGCCCTTGTGTTCGACGGCTACCTCTCCCCCGCCCGCCTCCGCATCGGAGCACCGCTCATCAAGCTGTTCACCGCACGGCTCGGCATCACGGCCGCGAGCGACGCCATCGAGGCGCACGGCGGCAACGGCTACATCGAGCAGTGGCCCGTGGCCCGCCTCCTCCGGGACGCGCAGGTGAACACGATCTGGGAGGGGCCAGACAACATCTTGTGCCTCGACGTCCGCCGCGCCATCGAGCGCGAGGACGCACACGTGCCCTTCCTCGAGCGGCTGCGGGCGGCCTGTGACGCCGGCGGCTCCGACGACGGCACCGCGGAGCTCGTGCGCCGGCGCATCGACCAGGTCGAGCAGGCCATCGTCCGGTGGCGGGGCCTCGAGCGCTCCGTGGGCGAGGCACGGCTGTACCCGCTCGCCCGGGCGATGGCCGACGTGTATGCCGGCGCGATGCTCGTCGAGGCGGCGGGGTGGGAGACCTCCACGCTGGGCAGCGACCGCAAGGCGCTCGTCGCCCGGCTCTTCGCCCGCGCCCACCTCTCGGACCGTGGTCCCCTCGCCCTCATCGACGAGCCCGCCGAGGAGCTGGAACGCTTCAAAGAGCTCTGGGACGGTGCGCTCTTGGCAGACCAGCCGGGCTGACGAGCACGACAACACCCGAGGGGGCGCGGACAGGTTCCTCATCCTGCACGCATGAGCGGCTGCGGGATGTGCGTCTCCGTAACGGAGATATTGCAGTTGCGTTACGAACAGGTTGCATTCTGATGACGACAGATGTCACGATCGTCGCTCCGGTCGGGGACCCGACCTCGCCGGAGCAAGGCACCGCAACCAAGAGGAGATGCAGATGCGAGCACGACTCATGGCAATCCTGGCCACCGTGACCTCGGTCCTGATGATCGGGGTCCTGCCGGCCACCGCGCATCCTGGACAGGGCGACGAGAAGCGCCAGGTCGCCTGCGAGAACACCGAGGGCAAGGGCAACGCGAACCCGTGGTTCTGCGAGGCGGAGGACGCCGACGAGGCGACCGCCGCCGACGCCGACGACGCGACCGAGGAGGACGCGACCGAGGAGGACGCTACCGAGGAGGAAGCCGCCTGACGACACCGAGGCGGACGTGACAGTGGTGCGCCCTCACCCGGCACGTCCGGGCGAGGGCGCACCCGCGCGACAACCGCAAGCGCACGGTGGCGTAGGCGGCGACGAGGGACTGCAGCGCCAGGTTGTTCACCGCCCTTGGCAGGCCCCGGCTGACCTGATGGACGAGGGCCATGGCGTCATCGGAGAACAGTGTGTCGCTGCGTCCGGCCAGGGCGAGTGGGAGTCCATGTCGGCATTAGGTGAGCAGGCGCAGCTCTTCGAGCTGGTCGGCCCCGAGGAGGTGGGCTTCGTCGACCACCACGACCACGGCCTTGCCCCGTTCAGCTTCACCTTTCTCGGTAGAGGGCTGAGCCGGGCGAGGGCGAGGTGAGCTTTGCGGAGAGGATGTGACCGGCTACTCGGCGGGGAACAGTCGGGACAGACCGGTGATCTCGAACAGCTTGTGGAGCTGGGGCGACATCGAGCGCAGGGAGACCGCACCGTCGGCCTCCTTGACGGCCCGCAAGGTGGAGACGATGGCAGCGAGGCCCGCGGAGTCGACGAAGCCGACACCGCCGAGGTCGACGACCACGTGCCGGCCGGCGATCTCACCGAGCTCGGACATGCCCTCCCGCAGGCGCGGCGCCGAGTAGGCGTCGAGCTCCCCATAGAGCATCACCTCGACCCGGGCGCCCTGGCGGGCGACGTCGATGGCGAAGGGCTCGGAGCCCGGCGCCCCGGTCATGACCGCGCCCGATGGGAGGGATCCGACACGAGGTCCGGTTCCGCGAACAGGCACCGCTTCACGCATCGCACGACCGTACCGCCAGAGGCGGTGCGCACGTCGAGCTCGTCCACCATCGACTGCACGATGAACAAGCCACGGCCGTCGTTCTGGTCGAGCGCCGGGATCTCCTCGGACATCGGCAGCGCGCTCTGGAAACCCACACCGTCGTCCTCGACCTCGAGCACCAGCGCGCTGCCCTCGGCGGAGGCCCGCAGGACGACACCGCGGGGGGCGCCGCTCGCCATGCGCACGGCGTTCGAGCAGAGCTCCGAGGCGACGATGAGCAGGTCGGCGTGGTCGCCCTCCTCGACACCCTGGCCGGTCATCCAGTCGGCGAAGAGGTGGCGTGCCACGGGCACCGCCGCCATGCTCGGCGAGAACCGGTGCTCGAACGGCCCGAGCATCCGGTGCGGGGCGGACGCGGGCGCGGCGCGACGCCGCAGGACCATGGCGAGGGTGTCGTCGCTGCGCTGGGCACCGGCAAGCGCCCGCTCGACCAGGATCCGGGGCAGGTGGCGGGCCGGGTAGCCGGCTGTCTCCCCCACCGCGGCGCGCAGGTCCGACAGCCCGGCGACGATGTCGCGGCGGGCCTCGATGAGCCCGTCGGTGTAGAGCAGCACCGTCTCCGAGCGCTCGACGATCAGATCGACGATCTCGAACGAGCCGGCGTCGGGCCAGCCGATGGGGATGCCGGGTGCCGCGACCTCTCGAACCGCTCCGTCGGCGCCCACCAGGAACAGCGGCGGGTGGCCGCCACCGGCGAGCCGCAGACGGCCGGTGGCGGGCGTGTACCGGCCGACGACGAGGGTGGCGACGAGGTTCGGGTCGTGGGCGAGGAGCAGCTGGTCGGCGCGGGTGACGAGGTTCTCCATGGGGCAGCCCTCGAAGACGAGGACCCGCAAGGCATGGACGATGGCGAGGGCGTCCTTCGTCGCGGCCACGCCCTTGCCCATCACGTCGACGATGACGAGGTGGAGGTCGCCGTCGGGCAGCACCACCCAGTCGTAGAGGTCGCCGCCGCTCGGCTCGCTGGGATCAGCGGCGAGCTCGAACACGCCGAGGTCGACGCCGGCGACCCGCGGCATGCGGGGGCTCACCGCCTCCTGGAGCTGGCGGACGACCTCTCGTTGGGCACGGTCCCGCTCGGTGAGCCGGAGGACCTCTCCGTAGTAGTCGGTCGCCCGACCCGAGACGCTCACGTCACGGAACGACACGACAGCGCCCAGAGCCCCCTCGGCGCCGGCGAGCGGCCCGCAGGAGAGCTCCACCGGGACCGCGCCTCCGTCCCGGCGCCAGAGCACGTCATCGCGACCGCGATGGACCGCTCCGTGGCGGAGCGTGGCGTGGGCCGGGCACTCGTTGCGGTCCCTGGGCGAGCCGTCGAGATGGCTGTGGCACAGGGTCTCGTGCAGGTCCAGACCTTGCAGATCGCCCGCCGCCCAGCCGAGGAGGTTGACCGCGGCGTGGTTCGCGTAGGTGATCCGGCCCTCGAGGTCGACGGTCACCACGCCCTCGGGCACGGAGGCGAGGGCACGCGTCGCCCAACGGTCACGGTCGTCCTGTGGTTTCGGGTCCCGCCTCGACCGTCTCGACACCGCCAACGTTGCCTCCCCCCGGGAGCATCCGCCCCCGGCTCCGGGGCGACGCGCGCAAACCCTACTTGGCTGCCCGTCGGCACCCGTGGTCGGTCAACCGCCAGATGCGTCCTGCACGCGGGTCTTGCCGGACGAGATCCACGGCATCATCGACCGCAGCTGGGCGCCGACCTCCTCGATCTGGTGCGCCTCCCCGGCCTTCTCGAGCTCCTTGAACCGGCTGCGCCCACCACGGCTCTCGGCGATCCACTCCTCGGCGAAGGCACCGGTCTGGATCTCGGTGAGGATCTCCTTCATGCGCGCCTTGGTGTCGGCGTCGACGATGCGGGGACCGCGGGTCAAGTCGCCGTACTCGGCGGTGTCGGAGATCGAGTAGCGCATGCCACCGATGCCCTGCTCGTACATGAGGTCGACGATGAGCTTCAGCTCGTGGAGGCACTCGAAGTACGCGCTCTCGGGCTGGTAGCCGGCCTCGACCAGGGTCTCGAACCCGGCCTGGACGAGGGCGGTCACACCACCGCACAGCACGACCTGCTCGCCGAACAGGTCGGTCTCGGTCTCCTCGGCGAAGGTGGTCTCCAGGACACCGGCGCGCGTGCCTCCGATCGCGTCGGCGTAGCTCATGGCGAGGTCTCGGGCCTTGCCAGTGGCGTCCTGGGCCACCGCGATCAGGCACGGCACACCACCGCCCTCGCTGTAGGTGCGGCGCACGAGGTGGCCCGGCCCCTTGGGGGCGACCATGGCGACGTCGATGCCGGGGGCCGGTGTGATCTGCTCGAACCGGATGTTGAACCCGTGGGCGAAGAAGAGCGCGTCGCCGTCTCGCAGGTTCGAGGCGACCGCGACCTCGTACACCTCCTTCTGCTCGGTGTCGGGCAGGAGCAGCATCACGAGGTCAGCCTCGGCCGCCGCCTGCTCGACGGGCAGCACCCGTAGGCCAGCCTCCTCGGCCTTGGCCTTGGAGGACGAGCCGTGCCGGAGGCCGACCCGCACGTCGACGCCCGAGTCCTTCAGGTTGAGGGCGTGGGCGTGACCCTGGGATCCGTAACCGATGATGGCGACCTTCCGTCCGGCGATGAGCGCCCGGTCGGCTTCGTCCTCGTAGAACACCTTGGCTGTCATGGCCTAACCCACCTTGTCCTTCTTGACGGCGCGCAGGCGGGGAGCGCTGCGCTCGAGCTTGGGCAGCGCCACCCGGCCGGTGCGCTGCAGCTCCACGATCCCATACGGGCGGAGGAGCTCTTCGAAGTCGTCGATCTTCGAGGGGTTGCCATCGAGGCTCACCGTCAGGTGGTCGTGGCCCACGGCGAGGATGCGACCCTCGAAGATCTGGACGAGCTCGGTGACCTGACCGCGGTGCTCGGGCGCCGCCTTCACCGTGCAGAGCAACAGCTCGCGCTCGGTGGCGTGGTCGGGGTCGAGCTCGCTGATCTTCACCACGTTGATCAGCTTGAACAGCTGCTTGGTGATCTGCTCCACCGAGGTCGCCTCCACGTCGACGACGATCGTGATGCGGCTGAAGCGCTCGTCGTCGGTGGGGGCGACCGCGAGGGACTCGATGTTGTAGGCGCGGCGGGCGAAGAGGGCCGCCACCCGGGCGAGCACACCGGCCTTGTTCTCGACGAGCACCGAGAGCATGTGCAGCTTCTTGGCGGGGGCGAGCGGCTTGGCCATCAGCGCTCCCCCACCGGCGCGGGCTGGAAGGCGGGCACCTGGATGTCGTCGTTCGTGCGCCCGGCCGCGACCATCGGGAAGACCTTCTCACGGCTGTCGGTGCGGAAGTCGATGACGACCGGTCGGTCGTCGATCTCGTTCGCCTTGTCGATGACCGGCTGGACCTCCTCCGGCGACTCCGCACGCAAGCCGACGCACCCCATCGCCTCGGCCCACTTCGCGTAGTCGGGGACGTCCTGGCTCAGGTAGACCTCGCTGTAGCGCTCGTCGTAGAACATCTCCTGCCACTGGCGCACCATGCCGAGGTACGCGTTGTTCAGGATCGCGACCTTGACCGGGATCCGCTCCATCGAGGCGGTCGTGAGCTCCTGGGCGGTCATCTGGAAGCACCCGTCCCCGTCGATCGCCCACACCATCCTGTCCGGGCGCCCGACCTTGGCCCCGATGGCGGCGGGGACGCAGAAGCCCATGGTCCCGAGCCCACCGGAGTTCACCCAGGTGTAGGGGTGGTTGAACTTCCAGTACTGGCTCGCCCACATCTGGTGCTGGCCGACGCCGGACACGACGATGGCGTCGTCGGGTGCGGAGTCCCGGAGGTGCTCGAGCACCATCTGGGGCTTGAGAGCGTCGCCCTCCTCGGCCTGCTCGTACGCGTACGGGTAGCGCTCCTGCCAGCCGCTGATCGTGCTCTTCCACGGCTGGCGGTCGGGGGCCCGCTCGCCGCGGTCGATGAGGCGCTGCAGGGCGACGATGAGCTCCTCGATGATGAGGCGGCAGTCGCCGACGATCGGGACGTCGGGGTTGCGGACCTTGCCGAGCTCGGCGGGATCGATGTCGGCGTGGATGATCTTCGCGTCGGGGGCGAAGCCGTCGAGCTTGCCGGTGACCCGGTCGTCGAAGCGGGCGCCCAGCGTGATCAACAGGTCGGAGCGCTGCATGGCGGTGACGGCCGTGTAGCTCCCGTGCATGCCCGGCATCCCGAGGCAGAGCGGGTGGTCGTCGGGGAACGCGCCGCGAGCCATCAAGGTGGTCACGACGTGGATCCCGGTGAGCTCGGCGAGCGCCTTGAGCGCCTCGGCGGCGCGCGCCTTGAGGATGCCGCCTCCCACGTAGAGCACCGGGCGCTCGGCGGCCATGATGAGCCGGGCGGCCTCGACGATCTGCTTCGGGTGGCCCTTCTTCGTCGGCCTGTAGCCCGGGAGGTCGAGTGACGGGGGCCACTCCCAGTCCATCGTCCCGGTCAGGACGTCCTTGGGCACGTCGATGAGGACGGGCCCCGGCCGGCCGGTGGTGGCGATGTGGAACGCCTCGGCGACGATGCGGGGCAGGTCCTGGGGGCTCATGACGAGCTCGTTGTGCTTGGTGACCGAGCGGGTGATGCCGACCGTGTCGCACTCCTGGAAGGCGTCGGTGCCGATCGCGGCGGTCGAGACCTGCCCGGTGATGGCCACCATCGGGATCGAGTCCATGTACGCGTCGCAGAGCGGGGTCACGAGGTTCGTGGCGGCCGGGCCGCTCGTGACCATGGCGACGCCCGGGCGGCCCGTCACGTGGGCGTAGCCCTCGGCCATGTGGCCCGCTCCCTGCTCGTGGCGCACGAGGATGTGGCGGATCGGGCTCTCGATGATGGGATCGTACGCGGGGAGGATGCACCCCCCGGGGAGGCCGAAGACGACCTCCACATCGCTCATCTCGAGGCTCTTGATGAGGGCCTGGGCCCCGGTCAGCTTCATGGTGCTCCTGGTGGTGCCGCGAGGTCGGTCTGGCGGGCCTGAAAACTGCGACGACCTCCCGGTTCGGGAGGTCGAGGGCGCACGCGTCGGGGGGGACGGGTGCGTCAGGTGATGGCTACGAGGAGGGTGCTGATGGCCACGCCGGCAAGTGTCGCAGCATCGGCGACGGACGGCAACCTCGGCGTGCGGGAGCCGCCCGCTACAGGCGAGCGTCGTCGGCGAAGACGATGGTGACCTGCTCGAAGCCGAGGGACTCGAGCATCGCCTCGAGCATCGCCTTGGTGTTCGACTCGGCGCGGTCGACGAGGTCGGCCTCGCTCGCTGCCGCGGCCAGCTTGTCCGCGGCGAGGAGGTACAGCTCGCGCTCGGAGGTCGGGCTGTCGGAGAAGGCGGAGCCGATGCGGTCCAGCACCCCGCGGTCCCGGTCGAGCACGTAGCTGCCCTCGGGATCGACCGTGGGGTCCGAGAGCACGGCCCGAGGGAGCGTGATGCGGACGCTCTTGCGGTCGTCGCTGACGACGACGGCGTCGTCGGCGAGACCCGAGAAGTCGACCGAGGCGGCGACGGAGCCGGTGGCGAGGAAGCTCGTGCGCTCCCCCTTGATGATGGACGGGACGAACCGCGTGTCCTTCTCGACGTCGATGACGACCTGGAAGGTGCCCTCGGCCGCCCGGTAATCGCTCAGATCCTCCAGCGCGTTGAGAAGCGCCGGCTGGCTGCGGTCGACCGTCTCCTCCCGGAACGGGTTCGAGAAGGACGGGAGCAGCCCCCAGATCCCCCCGCTGAGCGCCACGACGAGGAGCGCCCCCACGACGGCGGAGACGAGAAGCGCGCCGGTGCCGGCGCGTCGGGCTCCAGGCTCTGGGGGTCCGGGCTCAGGGGGTCCCGGCTCTCCCGGTCCGGGCTCTCGGGTCAGCACATCGGCTTCCTACCCATCACGGTACGCGGGCACTGGCCACGGCGAGGGGGGATCGCCTGTCGCCACGGGAGCGGACGTCATCCGGCCGCTGCCTTGACCCTCGCCTCACCGACCATCGCCACCATGGCGGCACGGACCTCTTCCCCAGAGGAGCACGGCTCGGGGAAGCCGAGCCGCACCGCCGCCCGGCCGGCCGGGGAGACGGCGACCATCTCGAACCCGTACCGGTCGACCGCAGACATCGACGCCTCGGCCGTGTCGGGACGACCGGCGAGGTGGCGGCAGAAGAGGACCTGCGCCTCGGCGTGGTCCTCGTTCATGTGGCCGATGATGCCGGCGGCTGCGTCGACGAGCGGGTCGGGCTCGGCGGCGGCGTAGGCCGCGGCGTCGACCCAGCTCATCCGGCCGTAGCCGCCGACGTAGCGGATGTCGCGCACGGTCAGCCGGTAGAACGTGAAGTCGCCGAAGTCGATGTAGTACGCCGCCGTCGGGATCGCCTCCAGGTAGAGACCCCGCACCGCCGATCGCTCTGCGTCCGGCACCTCGGCGAGGTCGCCGAGCAGGGTCGCGCGCCCGCTGGCGAGCGGGTCGGCGCCGTCGGGTACGGGCTCGGTGGCGAGGAGGCTCGCCCGAGGGTCCCGCATCGCGTTCTGGGTGTGCTCCGCCATCAGGCTCACGAAGAGCAGCGGGTTGCCGGCCACGTCGAGCGCGTAGCTGGCGACCGAGCCGTACGGGTAGCCGGCGGGCTCTGCCGCGAGCGTGCACAGCGTCCCCCTCGTCTGCGAGGAGACGAGCGTGCGGCACCGCTCCGCGTGAGACGGCTCCGGTGGCGGTCGCCCAGCGGGGCTTCCCGTGGGGGTGCCGCCCTCCTCGCCGGTGGGGACGTCGTGCCCGGACGGTCTCAGCGCCATGAACACCAACCTAGGGCTGCCCGGAGACCCGTCGGCGTCGTGCAGTGCAGGCGCACGCCTCCGGCTGTTTCTGGACGTCGGACCACCCGTGCGGTGGTGCAGCGTCCAGAAAGCGCTCCCGGCTGCCGCGCGCTGACGTCCCGAGAGCCCAAGGTGCGTACGGTCGTGGCGATGCCGCGGCTGCTGCTCGTGCACCACACGCCCTCGCCGTCGACCCACGCGATGTTTGAGGCGGTACTAGCCGGCGCGGCCGATGACGCCATCGAAGGCGTCGAGGTGGTGGCTCGTGCCGCCCTCGCCGCCACCGCGGTCGACGTGCTCGAGGCGGACGCCTACCTGCTCGGCACGCCGGCGAACCTCGGGTACGTCTCAGGCGCGCTCAAGCACTTCTTCGACCAGATCTACTACCCGTGCCTGGACGACGCCGCCGGGCGCCCGTACGCCCTCTACGTCCACGGCGACGACGACGCGGCGGGCGCCATCCGGGCGGTGGAGAAGATCACGACGGGCTTGCGTTGGCGCATGGCGCGGGAGTCGCTCGTGGTGACGGGGCGACCCTCGAAGGCAGACCTCGAGGCGTGCTGGGAGCTCGGCGCGTCGATGGCCGCCGAGCTCACGCTCTGAGGGTTGAGCTACAGCGCGGGGAGCTCCTGGTGGCGGCCGACGAGCGGCGCGAGCGGGTCGCCGGCATCGGCGAGGCGGCCGAGCACCGTCCTGATCGTCCAGCGGTCCGGCCGGAGCTCGGGGTCGTCGAGCTCGTCCCAGCGGATGGGTACCGACACCGGCGCACCCGGCGCGGGCCGGGCGCTGAACGGTGCGACGAGCGTCTTGTTGATCGCGTTCTGGGTGTAGTCCAGCCGGATCAGGCCCTTGCGCCGGTCCTTCTGCCACTCCCAGCTGATGAGCTCGGGAACGGTCTGGCTGATCGCGCGGGACACCTTCTCGACCCACGTCCTCGTGTCGTCGAACGAGTAGCCGGGCCGGATCGGCACCCAGATCTGCACGCCCCGCTTGCCCGTCACCTTGGGCATCCCCTCGACCCCGAGGTGCTCGAGCGCGGTGCGGTAGAGGCGAGCGAGCACGACGACGTCGTCGAAGTCGGTTCGTTCGCCGGGGTCGATGTCGATCAGCGCCCAGGTCGGCTGGCGGACGTCGGGGGGCCGTGACGTCCACGGGTGGAGCTCGAGAGCGCCGAAGTTCGCCATCCAGGCCAGCGCCGGCACGCTGTCGACGACGCTGTACCACTGGGTCTCGTCCTCGTCCGCCTCGTCGTTGTGCCAGCGCTGCAGCCAGTCGGGGGCGTGGCTCGGGACCTCCTTGTGCCAGAAGCCGGGATGGTGAGAGCCGTTCGGGTACCGGTGCAGGTTGATCGGCCGGTCGTAGAGGTACGGGAGCAGGTAGGGAGCGATCGTCGCGTGGTGGCGGATCAGGTCCCGCTTCGTGACCGGCGCGCCGTCGGCCCCTGCGGGGAACAGCACCTTGTCGAGGTTCGTGAGCTTGAGCTCCCGTCCCTGCAGCTCCCAGGTGCCCGCCCCGCCGAGCGCGTCGAGGGCCGCCAGCTCGTCCTCCGTCGGAGGGTCCCAGGTGGGCGGTTCCACCTCGCCCAGCGGCACGGCCGCCTCGGCTGCGGGCAGGTCGCTCCGCCACAAGGCGTCGGGGGTGGCGGCGACCTCGTCGTTGGTCCGCCCCGTCTTCACCGAGTGGGGGTGCTCCTCGGGGTCCCAACCGGGCACCGCGTGGTCGTCGTCCTTGTGCAGGAGGAGCCACTGCTCCTTGCCGGACCCGTCGCCGCGGTCCCGGCGGACCAGGACGAACCTGCCGGCCAGCTTCTCCCCGTGGAGGTCGAAGTGGAGGTCGCCGTCGCGGATGGCCTGCGCGGGATCGTCCGTCTTCGCCGGCTCCCAGGTCCCCCGGTCCCAGACGATCACGTCCCCGCCGCCGTACTCGCCCTTCGGGATCACGCCCTCGAAGTCGATGTACTCCACGGGGTGATCCTCCACGTGGACGGCGAGCTGTCGTGCCTTGGGGTCGAGCGTGGGACCCTTGGGCACCGCCCAGCTGGCGAGCACGCCGTCGACCTCGAGTCGCACGTCGTAGTGCAGGCGGGTCGCCCGGTGGCGCTGCACGACGAAACGGCCCGACGTCGCCGCCGACTCCTCTCCCGCCGGCTCGGCGGTGACGGCGAAGTCGCGCTTCGCCCGGTACGTGTCGAGCGGCTCGGAGGTCTCGGTCCTGCGCTTCGACCCGGGCATGCGCCAGGTGTACCGCAGAACAGCCTGCGGCAACGCTCGGCAGAGCTGACAAGGGCTCCCAACGACTCCATCAGCCACCACGGATCGTCACAAGCGCCGGTTGGCGAAAGGGCTCATCCCTGCCCACAGCGCGCTGGCGCGCAACAGCAACACGGGGCCCCGTTCTGGCGGTGCTGGGCGCGCCTGTGCCTCGTTGAGCACCGCCATCTCGCAGCTCGTGGGGGTGGGCGTGGTCGCCCCTGACCGAGGCGAGAAGAATTTCTGAGAAACCTTTGTGCTACAACGGTTTCGTGGGGGGTCAGTGTCACGCCCCCTGGTCATGATGGAGCCATGTTCGAGGTGCTGGCCGAAGCGGTGGAGGACGTGGAGATCCCCGCCACGGATCGCCCGGCCACGGCGCGGACCACGTGCTGCCGGCGCTCGTGAGCCCCTCGGTCGTCCTGCCGGTCGCAGGAGAGCTGCTGCTCGGCACCTGGCAGCGCATCGTCCTCGTCGACCTCAACCGCGACAACCCCCGGCGCTCCGTGCGCTGCACCTTCCTCGCAGGCTGACCGACGGACTCGGCGGCGCGACGCAGCTCCTCAGCCGCACTCCAACGCGCGGGAGAACGCCTCATGGGTGTCGTCGCCGAAGAGGACGAAGCGGACCTCCTCCACGGCCGTCTCGGTTTCCCGCACGGCAGCGATCGCGATGGGGGCCGCGTCCTCGACCGGGTAGCCGTAGATGCCACACGAGATGGCGGGGAACGCGACGGTGCGGGCGCCGAGCTCGTCGGCCACCTCCAGCGAGCGGGTGTGGCAGGAGGCGAGGAGGTGAGAGCGGTCGTCCCGCTCGGACCAGACGGGGCCGACCGTGTGGATGATCCAGCGGGCGGGCATCCGGCCGGCGGTGGTGGCGACAGCGTCACCGGCGGCGAGCCCGTCGGGCAGCCGGTCACGGCGCAGCGCGCGGCAAGCCTCGAGCACCTCGGGCCCGCCGGCACGGTGGATCGCGCCGTCGACCCCACCGCCGCCGAGCAGCGACCCGTTGGCGGCGTTCACGACCGCGTCGACCTCCTGGGTCGTGATGTCACCCCGGACGACTACGATCTCCATCCCCATGGCGTACCGCGGCGACAGCGCTGCGGCGACCCCCGCTAGCGCAGCGCGCAGGTCGGGCAGCGCATCATCGCCACCTCGCCGGGAACCTCAGGTCACGTGTCACTGGTCCGCCTTGCTCCAGGGCAGCCCGGCGAGCTCGGGTCGCGGCAGCTCGGCGAGGGCGTTGCGCACCTCACCGGACGGCCACACGCCGACGTAGAGCCGCATGGGGCCGGACCTATCCCGGCCAGCGCCGAAAGGCTTGACCACGCTGCCCGGGAAGCGCGAACATGGTCGCTTGCATGTGAAGAATTTCACAAGGGAGGTAGGCATGGCAGAGCGGAAGCAGTCCGATGCGGTCGGGGATGCGCGGATCGACCGGCAGATCCGGGAGGCGCA
>JBBDQT010000181.1:0-21566 GCA_040905815.1 Acidimicrobiales bacterium | reverse complement strand
CACAACCCTCGGAGTAGTCGCTGCCGTTGACGACCGACAGGTCCGGTCGGTCGGCACGGCCGCTGCCAAGGGCAGCCGTGACCTGCTTTACCGCCTTCTCGATGTTGGGTCGCTCGGAGGTGCGCAGTTAACTGCGCACCTCGTCCTGTGGCTCCCCAAGAGCGCCAGCAGGCGATGGTGGTGGCGAAAGCGTTTGCGACAAACGGTTGCGGGAGCCGTGAAGAAGTCTGCAACGCGTTGCAGACTTTGCCTCAGGCGGCCGTCCTGGCTCCTCTGAGCGCCTGCCGGGCCCGTGGTGCCGTACCGCCCCAGATGCCGTGCTCGATGCCCTCAGCGATGGCGTAGGACAAGCACTCGGCCCGGCACAGACACTCGGCGCACACCGCCTTGGCAGGCTCGACGGACTCGCCCCGATCCGGGTGGAAGTCGACCTCGGGATGCTCCTGGCAGGCGGCGTCGGCCATCCAGCTTGGGCGGGCGACGAGGTCGGCGAGGGTGAGCGGCTCGGCGCCGACCATGAGCGCCTCGGCCAACAGCTGCCCCGGTGTCACGCCGGAACCGTACCCCGGTGGGGTACCCACAACAGGGGACCACAGCGCCCGCTCAGCGTCCCGGCTGGAGAGTCTGCCTACTCGCCGGTGACGAGGTCTCCCCTGCGGAACGCGGCGACCTCGTCCGGGCGGATGCGCCCGTACCGCAGGGCGTCGGGGTCGACGGTGATGCCGGTGGCGAGCTGCTCGAGGACGGCGGCGACAGCGTCAGGCTCCCCGCGGAGTGGTTCGCCGGTAGCGCCGGAGACGAGGGGTTCTCTCACGCGCCGACCATCTTCGGCGGGGCGACGAGCTCAGCCTTCGTCGAGGGGATGATGACGCGGCGGGCGTGCTGCTCCCCGACGATCCACGGGTTCTCGACACGGCCGGCCTGGACGATGTCGAGCACCTCCTGGCCGCCGGCCAACCGGTAGCCGCCGACCTCCGCCCACGTGGCGACGGCGAGCACATCGTGGTTCCGTCCGTCGCGTATCTCGGTGTCGGTGACCTCGAGCGGGCGTTCCCACACGTGCAGCCCGCCGGGCTCGTCGACGCGGAGGTGTGCGGGGACCTGCGCCGCCCCCCCGGATTGCGTGGAGGTGGCACGGGTCCACGAGGACCACCAGGCGGTGAGCAGGGTGCCGAACGTGTCGTTGAGGGTTCGGGACTCCCGGTACGCGGCGACCACCGCGGGCGGGGCTTCCTCGGCGATGCGGGCCGGGTCGTAGTCGGGTGCGTACCCGTCCAGCTTCGGGAGGAGCTTCGTCGCGTCAGCGATGACGGTGGCGACGACGGGGCGGAGACGGTCGACGATGAGCTCGTCACGGTGCGCGCCGACCCAGCGGGCGACACCTTCACGGGCGAGACGGACCGCCTGCGCGGCCACCTTGCGCTTCTCGGTGAGCAGCTCGTGGTTCACCTCCGACGCTCGGGCGACGGTGACGGCCTCGTCGACCCCTGCACCCTTGAGGAGGAGGTCGACGGCGTTCTCACGCTCGGCGTTGGCGGCCTCCACCTTCACCTGCTCGGCCTCGAGCCGCTCGAGCCGGTCGTACAGCTTCACGAGTTCCGCGGGGAGGGTGACCCCGCCGGCGGCCTTCCACGCCTCAGGTTCGACCGGTGCCTTTTTCACTGGCGCTTCCCCTGCTTGCGCTCGACCGCGTCGGCCAGCTGGTCGGGTGTGAGCTCGCCGGGAGCGAACCGTGCTGCGAGCGCCTCGGCGTGGTCGGTGTCGGCGGCGAGGTCACGCAAGCTCACGGCGTCGGACAAGCCGAGCCCGTGACGCTTCGCGATGTCCGCCGCTTCGTCCTCGGTGATGGTCATGCTCCTGCTCTCTG
The DNA here is from genome assembly GCA_040905815.1 of Acidimicrobiales bacterium. GTDB lineage: Bacteria > Actinomycetota > Acidimicrobiia > Acidimicrobiales > CADCSY01 > CADCSY01. Next base: position 19,699 of record JBBDQT010000181.1, on the reverse strand, counting down.
GTCGATGAAGGCGACGATCGCGGAGCGTCGGACGAACCGGCGCCCCGCGACCGCAACCGTGGGAAGTGAACCGTCCGCCCGCAGCCGGCGGAGTGTCCTCTCGGACACTCCGAGCGCGATGGCGGCGCCACGTAGGTTCACGAGCTCATCCTCCCGCCCCGCCCCGGGCGCGACCGGCGGTTGGCCGTCCCTGACCGCCACCCGTCCACCCCTGACCGCTCGCACGGCGATGGTGGTGAGGAGGTCGAGCTCCACGGGCCACCTGCCGCCCACCGCCGCCACCCGGCGACGCTCCGCGTTGAGCGCGCTCGCGAGACGGGCGAGCGCCTCCGGTGACAGCTCTACGCCGGCCAGCAACGGGACCTCACCGGCCCTCTCGGGGGTGGGGGGGGTACCCCGCGTCCCATCGCCACGGTGCCTCGGCGGCTTAGCGCCGCCGTGTGTGTGACCCGATTCACCCGGGCGCCAGGTTGGGCCAGACGGGCACCGAGGGCCGGTTCCAACTTCTGCTCACACAACATCGGTGCTAGGCCGCCGAGGCTCCCGAGAAGCAGTGGCAGGGTCACCCCCCACCCCTCCTGCTTCCCCCCCCGATGGCCAGGGGAGAGTTTCCGGCGCTATGTCTCCGAGGCACCGCGACGGAGGGGTCGCGGGGGGTGGCCACCCCTCCCGGTCGCCGGTGACCGGGGTGAGGAGGTGGGACGGGTCGGTGGTCATCTGGTGGCGTGTCTCGCTCGCCGCTCGTTCCGCCACCGTTGGCGCGCCTCCCGGTGAGCGTCGAGGGCGGCGGGGATGGCGCCGACCTGCTCGAGGTAGGCGTGCTGCTCGTAGTGGCCGGCGTCGGCGGGCCAGTCGGGATCGTTGGCGGTGTCGCGGGCGAGGTCGCCCACGGCGCTGCGCTCCTCGACACGGTCGCGTAGCCAGTCCTCGAAGGTCATGCCGCGTCGCCTCCGAGGATGCGGTCGATGGCGTCGTCTACGTCCCCAGGGCGGGTGACCACGCCGCGGAAGATGGTTCCCCACAGGTGGGCGCCGCCGGCCGAGAGGGGCGTGGTGCCCTCGAGCTCGGCCAGCTCGTCGTGGCATGGGCCGCAGGTGGTGCCGTGGGTACGGATGGCGAGCAGCTCGCGGCCGCAGTGGTCGCAGTAGGTCATGTCGTTGCTCCTGTCGGTGGCGGGGTGAACCTGAGGTTGAGGGTTCGTGTTCATGCCGCGCCCCGGTGGGTTCGGCAGAGAGGACCGTGCTCGTCGCGCATGGTCGCCACGGCGTCGCACTCCCGGCAGCGGCCCACCTCGTCGAGCGGGAGGTCGACGTACTCCGGCTGCGCCCTATGCGCTCTAGGCGACGCAAGGGGGTCTTCTGTCGCCCAGGTCGCTTCGGTCGCATGTTCGGAGGCGAGCGGGAGGTCGACGTACTGCTCCGAAGGGAGCGGTTCGGTCCCCAAGGGTGCGAAGGGGGGCACGTCTGGGACCCCACTCCCTTCGCTCCCTTCGTGCTCCCTTCGGTGCGGTAGGGACCACTGCCAGCCGGAGAGCGCATCCCCTGGGGCGCCGACCTTGCTCGTCGTGACCTTCAGCTTCGCCTTGGCCCGCTTCGCCTGGTCCTTGCTGAACCCGGCGTCACGCATCGCAGCGATGGCGTCGTTCGCCCAGCGGGGACCCGAGGCGAGCACGTCGCGCAGGACGGACACCGCGTCGTCAGCGTCGGCGCCGTCCCGGTCGTCGCGGGTGACGAGGAGACCGTCTGCGCTGTGCTCGCTCACACCTTCCCACTGGACCTTGGCGACTCCGCCGCCTTGGCCGGGGACGCTCGAGACGAGCCGGTACAGGAGGGCGGGGGGTTTCGCTGCGAGGTTCGACTTCCCGACGGCGAGCACACGGCGGTCCTCGTCGTCGGGGTCGACCGCGGCGATCATCCCGAGGCGTGCCGCGCCCATGATCCCGATGGAGCCTCCGCCCCGGTAGAGAGCGTTCGCGCCGCCGCTCCCCTTGGTCAGGTGGCGGAGAAGCAGCACGCAGGCGTTGGTGCGCTCTGCCATGTCCTTGAGGGCGTGCATGACCCGTCGCACGTCGGTGTCCTTGTAGCTGTCGACCTGTGCGCCCAGGTAGGCGTTGAGCACGTCGACGATGACGAGGGGGGATGCCTCGTCCCGCATGACCGTCTCGAGGTGGGCGAGGTCGAAGGGCAGGGAGGGTGGACGCTTTGAGCCGTCCATGAGGGCGACCTCGGTGAAGGCGACGACGCGGGTCACGTCGGCGCCGGCTGCATCGAGGCGGGGACGGATGGTGTCTGCCAGGCCGTCCTCGGCCGACATGATGACCACGCCCTCAGCGCGCTCGAGCTGGTGGCCGTCGGGCATGACGCCACCGACGGAGATGCGCGCGGCCCAGTCGAGGGTCATGGTCGACTTCCCCTTGTCGGGGTCTCCGTCGAGGAGAGCGACTTTCCCGCGGGGGAGGTAGCCGGGCCAGAGCCAGTCGACCCGTTCCGGCTTCACGTCGACGAGTCGCACGGTGATGGCCCGGTCAGCGGCCGGGGCCTCGCTCGGGTCGATGACAGGAGGGGTGTCGGTCACGCGACCACCTCCCGCGGGTGTCGGGCACCGGCGGTGAGACCGCTAGCGATGGTCCGCTCCGCCTCGACCTCGCCGAGGCCGCAGGTGAGAGCGGCGGCGAGGAGGGAGAGGCGGGCGGTGCTCTCCTGCAGCCTGCCCGCTCCGACGAGGGAGCCGATGGCGAAGGCGGCGGCGTTGAGCGCGTGGTTGCGAGTGCCGGGGACGGCCGTCTCCACCTCCCTGCACTCCGCGGCGAGCGCCGCTGCGGCGTAGTTGTCGACGTTGCCGCGCAGACGGACCGGCCGCACCACCGGGGGCGGGGGACGGAGCAGGCCGACCACCCAGGCGGGGAGATCGGCGACCGGCGTGCGGTTGTGCCAGGCGTAGGTGCCGCCGGTGTGGTGCCGGGACGGTGGAGCGACGACGTACCCGTCATCGCCGCGGGTGTCGACGTGGGGGCCGAGCTTCCCGGTGCTGTTGCCGAGCGCGACGTCGGGCATGGCGAAGTAGGCGTGCCAGCCACCGGAGCCGGTGCGGGCCCAGCGGGTCTCGGGGAGCCGGCCGTAGCGGCGCTGCAGCTCGAGCAGCGTCTCCTCGCCCTCGGCGCCGTCCACGTCGATCACGAACAGGCCTCGGCCGACGTGGCCGGTGCGGATCCCGATGTTCGCGTTCGGCCACCGGGACCACCAGGTGAGGACCTGCTGCGGGTCGCCGGAGGCGTCGTGCAGGCCGTTAGGCAGGCGGGGGTGCTTGCCGGGGGAAGGGCACTTGCGGCCGCACGTGCAGCCGCGCTTGCCGATGCCGTGCAAGGGGAGGACGTGGCAGTCGGCCACGGCGAGGCGGTGCGCCTCGAGGGAGAGGTCGCTCATGCTGCGACCTCCTGGTCGAGGAGGTCGATGGCGAGGTCGATCGCGTCGCCGATGTGGCCGAGGATCCACGGCTTGTACGTGGTGCGGAGGGCCGCCACCGCGGCATCAGCCGGCCACGCTCCTCCGACGGGGTCGAGCATCCGGTCGTAGTTGGCCAGGGTGTCGTTGACGAACATCGTCTCGACGACGTCGAGGGCGGCCAGGCGGTGGTGGACACAGCACTGCGGGAGTGCGGGGACTTGTCGGAGGGCGGGAGTACGATCAGCCATGACGACCTCCCTCGTGCCCGTCAGCCGATGAGACGTCATGAGCGACCCCGGGACCAATTGGTCCCGGGGTCGTTCCGCGTGCGGGGCGCCTGAGCCCAGCGGCCCGGAGCGTGCTTGCCTGCGAGGCGCTGAGAGGCGGTGCAGCGGCCACGATGGCGGCTACGGCGTCGGCGTCCTGAGGGCGACTCATGCCGCCACCACCTGACGCTCGTAGAAGTCTGCGGGCGAGCAGTCGAGCACGGCGGCGAGACGACCGACCACGCTGGCGGGCGGGTCGATGGTGCCGGACTCGTAGGCGATGATCGAGCCGAGTGAACGGTCGATCGCTACTGCAATGAACTCACGGCGCAGGTCTGCGGCTTCTCGCTTCTGCCGCAGCCTCCGTCCGCTGAACGCAAGGGTGAACATGGACGCGCCACCTTCCGTGGCTTGCCCCTGCTCCGGTTGCCGTGACCCGCTTCGGGCCGGTACCTGCGATCAGGCGGACGCTCAGGTCCCCTACCGGTTGTCATCCACCAGCCGTGGGGCTGGTGCTGCGAGACTAACGCACAGTGGACACGAGAGCGCGGCAATCGGAGCGACCGTACGGGGGGCTGACCTTGCGGGGTTACGCCGTCCGGTGCAAGAAGTGCCGCGAGGAGAACCCGCACCAGCCCGGCACGTGGCTCGCCCAGATCATGTACCGGGCGCCCTTGCCCGACGAGAGCTACAAGCCGTACTGGCAGATCGGTGCACCAGTCCGGCTACGCACGCCGCTGAGGGCACCGTCGAACGTTGAAGGAGCCGTCGGCGAGTTAGGTGCCGAGGTGTTCGCTGTCGACGCCACGGCACCGCGGCGAACCATTCTCGACTTGAGCGGACGGGCGCGGACGCGCGAGGTGGCCTGCCATGCCCATCGTGGCGGTGTCCGGCGGCTCACGCTCAGCGCTCGATCCCTGAGCCGAGGACTCGACCCGGACGGGTCCGGGACCATCTACACCTAACGACGCCACTCGATCCGGATCGCCGACGAGTCGAAGGTGCGGGAGCCCCGCACGGCCGGGAGGATCACGACGGCGGCGAGCAGGGTGGCGACGACCTCGCGTCGGACCTCGCCCGTCAGGGACTCCCACCACACCTCCAGATCCGTGGCCGGCACGTCGAGCTCGATCGGCACCACGGCGTTGCGGGCCGTGCGCTCGGCCTGGTCGATCAGCGGGACGAGCCGCGCCTCCACCTTCGACAAGGTCGAGGCGGTCAGGTTGCCCGCGGTGAACTCCTCGACGGCCTCGTCGAGCTGGGCTCGCAGCTTCGCCGCGGCCTGTCTGGCGTCCTCCGCGGCGGGATCGACGACTCCGCCGAGGGCCTCGGTCACGTCGGGCCGGGCGAGGCGGGCGAGGACGACGGCGGTCACGAACTCGTCGAGCTTGACGAGGTCGCGGGCCACGCAGAACGAGGTCCTGCACTGGTACATCTTCCGCTTGTTCCGGTCGTGCCCGGCGTTCACCTTCCCGCCGCAGACCCCGCACCGGCCCACTCCGCTCAGGAGGCGCGCCGTACTCGTCTGGCGGGTCAGGGAGGTGCGCTGGGCGACGAGGCGAGCCTGCACCCGCTCGAAGCGCTCCTCGTCGACGAGGGCTGGCCAATTCCCCGCCCCGACGACGGCGCCGCGATGTACCCGCCGGGCCACGTAGGCGGGGTTCACGAGGACGCGGCGCACCTGGGCGTCGTTCCACCGGGCTCCCGTCCCGGTCGTGATGCCGTCGGCGTTCAGGGCGGCGGCGACGGTCCTCACGCCCCGGCCTCCGAGGTAGTCGTCGAAGATGCGACGGACCACCGGCGCTTCCTCGGGGTGAGGCACCTGGCCCGCGAGGAGCCCGGTCGCCTCGTCGTAGATCCGGGTGTAGCCGAACAGGCGCCGGCCGTGCGGGCGTCCCCGGGCAGCGTTGCTACGCATGGCACGTTGCACCCGTTCGGCGGTCTCGTCTGCCTCCCGTTCGGCGAGCAGCGCGTCGAGCCCGGTGCTGAAGCGGTCGGCGCTCTCGGCCATGTCGTAGGTGCGTCCGCTGTAGGACCACCGGACTCCCGCCGTGGCACAGAGCTGGCGGAGCTCGGCGTAGGCCGCAAGGTCGCGTTGCGCTCTCGATGCTTCCCACGTTACGAGCACGTCGACACCGCCGGCGGCGAGGAGCCGGTGGGCGCGCTGCCAGCCGTTCCGGGTGCCCTTGCTGTGCCGTGAGGCGCCGACGGAGTCGGTGACGACCTCGGCCACCTCCCAGCCCTCTCGGGCGCACAGGCGGCGAGCCTCGTCCTCCTGCTCGGCAGGTGATCGGCCTCCTGCTCGGTCCTGCGACACCCTCGTGTAGATCAGCGCTCGGCTCGTCACGCTTGACAGCATAGTGCATAGGTGACACTCTGCCCCGACACCGCGAGGAGGTGCGTGAGCCCGGCGGCACGGAAGTCGCCGGCCACGACCGCCGGCTGGGCACGGTCGTCACCGACGACCATCCCCGTGAAGAGCGCGCGGTCGTCTCCGAGGGGGGCGGCGCCGGTGGTGAGGGTCCGCCGGAGCCCGTTGGCCAGGCGGTGCGCGGGCGAACCGGCCTGCCAGGCGCCGACCTCGTCGACGGTGAGGCGTCCGGCTACGTGACGGCGCGCCAGCCGCTCCCGCACCACGTCGGGGACCGGCCCGAGGCGCCCGTGCACCTCCACCCGCTCTCCCGTCAACCGGTCGGCCAGCGCAGCGGCCTCCGGACCCCGCGCCTGCAGCTCCAGCCGCCGCCCGTCGAGCCCGACGTCCACCCGCAGCCCCCCGAAGGAGGACCGCGGATCACCGAGCAGCGTCACCTGCCCCGCGAACCTCTCCTGAGGAGGCGGCACGAGGCCGGCCCACGCCCGGGCGCCGAGGCCGGAGGCGAGCAGGGCTGACCCCACCACGAGCGCGACCGGCCGCCGGCGCACGAGCGCGAGCACCGCGACGAGCAGCCCGAGACCGATCGGCACCGGCCAGGAGCACCAGGCGCCCGCTGCGGTCGCCACGGCGAGCGCCACCGCGCCGGCATCGGTGAGCCCGCCCCGCGTGCGGCGAGAGCGGGATGGTGGACGGACGGACATGCGCGACCCCGGCGGTCGGTGGACGGACCGGGGAAGCGCAGGCGTTCATCACGGCGCCGGAGGCGCCCCCAGAGCGGAGTGCTAGCGGCTGCGGAGCTTGGAGAGGAGGCGCAGCAGCTCGAGGTAGAGCCAGACGATGGTGACGAGGAGCCCGAAGGCGCCGTACCACTCGAGGTGCTTGGGTGCGCCGGCGGCGGCGCCCTTCTCGATCATGTCGAAGTCGAGGAGGAGGTTCATCGAGGCGATGACGACCACCGCGAGGCTGAAGCCGATGCCGAGGAGGCCCGTGTCGTGGATGAACGGCACGTTCGCGCCGAGCAGGCGGAACACGAACGAGGCGATGTAGACGAGGAACACGGCGCCGGTGGCCATCATGACCCCGGCCCGGAGCTTGTCGGTGACCGTGATGATCCGCAGCGCGAACAGCGCCAGCATCACGGCGAAGACGCCCACCGTCAGCCCGACCGCCTGCAGGACGATGCCCTCGAACTGACTCTCGTAGAGCGCGGAGAGCGCACCGACCACGAGTCCTTGCACCACGGCGTAGGCCGGCGAGGTGTAGGCCGCGAGGCGGGGCTTGAAGATCGTGAGCATGGCGATGCCGAGCCCACCGAACAGGGCCACGAGCAGCCAGCCGGGGACGGCGACGCCTGCTGCCGTCCGGTCGACCTGCGACCAGCCGAAACCACCGCCGACCACGAGGAGCAGGAGCAGGAACGCCGACTTCTCGACGACGCCGCCGATCGTCATGCGTTCGGCGGAGGGATGTGCCGGCGCGCCCCGCTCGCCGAACGTGCTTTCGGCGATGGCGCTGGTGTCGATGACCGCCGTCGTCTCGGGGCGGAAGATCTTCTGGTTGAGAGCTGGGTTGGACGTACGCATCATGGGCCTCATCGTACTGCCGCAATGCCCCGAGTCCTGGTCACCGACGATGGGCGCGACGGCAAGGATCGCCATGGGACTGGTGCGGCCTGCCCGCGACGTGCTCCACTGTTCCTTCTCGAAAGCTCCACGGCGGCACGACCATGACGACATCCCTGCGCGACATCCCTGGCGCTGCGCCCTCGCGGCGCGGCAACAAGCGCGACAGGCGCGCCCAGGGACGGGTGACGCCGTACCGCCCGCCGGTCCTCTTCGACCCCTCCGCGGGCATCCGCTTCCCGGTGCGCCGCAAGCGGCTCTTCGGCCAGCGGCGCCGTCCTGACCTGTTCCTCATCGCCCTCATCGTGGGCAGCCTGGGCGTCGCCGGGTACGTGTGGAACGCCGCCCACACCGCCAACGCGGTCACCGCCGGCATCGAGGGCATCGACGACGGCGCCCTGCTCACCGCGGAGGCGGCCGCCGCCCTCGACGTCGTGATCTCGGTCGAGAAGCCGGAGCACCTCGCGACCGCCAAGGTGACGCTCGACGGCGAGCCGCTCAAGAACAAGCAGGTCGAGCAGCTCGATCAGGGCTACCGCTGGCGGCCGGATCCGGAGAAGCCCCTTCCCGACGGCGTCCACGTGCTCCAGCTCGTCGTGACCCGGACGCTCAACGGGACGTCCGTGCACCGCGCCGAGTTCACGGTCGACGGCACCCCTCCCAGGATCGCCGTCCCGCCGCTGCTGCCCGAGGTCCCCATCGACGCGCCGGTGACGGTGGCGGGCGCACTGGAGGAGGGCGCGACCCTCTCGCTCGACGGAGAGCCTCTCGACGTCCGCGACGGGCGCTTCGAGGTCGACTTCGAGATCCCGCCAGCGATCCCGCTCCGCTTCGTCGCCACCGACGCCGCCGGCAACTCGACGGCTGCGGAGGTCATCGTCCCCGTCGAGCACCCCGGGTGCCGCGGGGTGCACGTCTCCGCGGCGGCGTGGGGCCACGACGGACTGCGCGAGGGCGTCATGCAGCTCGTGGACGAGGGCCGCGTCGACTGCATCGAGCTCACCCTCAAGGACGAGGGCGGCGACGTCGGCCACTTCACCTCGGTCGGCCTCGCCAACGAGATCGGCGCCGCCCGGAACCTCTACGACCTCGAGGCCGTCGTCGACGAGCTGCACGCCAAGGGCATCCGCGTCGTCGGCCGCCTCGTGGCCTTCCGCGACCCGATCCTCGCCGAGGCGGCATGGGAGTCGGGCGACGAGGACTGGGTGATCCAGACACCCGACGGCGAGCCGCTCCCCAACTACGGCGGCTTCACCAACTTCGCCAACGAGGGCGTCCGCCAGTACAACATCGACATCGCCGTCGAGGCTGCCGAGGCGGGCATCGACGAGGTGCTGTGGGACTACATCCGCCGACCCGAGGGCTCCCTGGACGGGATGGTCGTCCCTGGCCTGCAAGGCGACATCAAGGCTTCCATCGTCGACTTCCTCGCCGAGACGCACCCGCTCATGCGTGAGCTCGGCGTGCACCAGGGCGCGTCGGTGTTCGGCATCGCCGCCTCCCGGCCCGACCCCGTCGGCCAGGACATCCCGGCGATGGCGCGCCACGCCGACGTCATCTCGCCGATGGTGTACCCGTCCCTGTGGGTGAGCGGCGAGTACGGCGTGAAGGACCCCAAGGCGATGCCCTACGAGATCGTCACCAAGTCGGTCGAGGACTTCCAGCTGTCCATCGAGGGCAGCGGTGCGCGGGTGATCCCGTGGTTGCAGCACTTCAACCTCGGCCACGTGTACGGACCGGCGGAGATCGACGCGCAGATCCAGGCGGCGAAGGACCTCGGGATCGACGACTGGCTGTTCTGGTCCGCCGCGGTCCGGTACAACGTCGAGAGCTTCGGGCCGCTGCCCGTGTCGGCCGACGAGTAGCAGCCTCACACCCGCACCAGGTCCCGGATCGCGGCGAGCTTCGCCTCACCGATGCCCCGGACGTCGAGGAGGTCCTCCACGGTCCGGAAGCCACCGCGCCGCTCCCGCTCGTCGAGGATGGCCTGGGCGGTCGTCGGCCCGATGCCCGGCAGCGTGTCGAGCTCGGCGAGCGTGGCCGAGTTGAGGTCGATCGGAGCAGCTGCACCCTCTGCTCCCACACCTGTCTCCGTGCCGCCTGCCACCACGGTCGGCACGTCCTGGCCGACCACGGGCACGAACACCCGGTCCCCGTCCTGGAGCAGCGCGGCGAGGTTGAGTCGGTCCAGGTCGGCGTCGGGGGCGGGCCCACCGGCGGCGTCGAGCAGGTCGGCGACCCGCGACCCGGCAGCGAGCCGGTAGACCCCGGGACGGTCGACCGCGCCGGCGGCGTGGACCACGACCTCGGCCGGCTGGGACGTGGTCGTGGTCGTCGATGCGCCGGGGTCGCCTGCGCCGCCGGCGACCGGCAACGTGAGCTCCGGGAGCGGGGGCGCCGGTCCGCGCAGCACGGCGAAGCCGACCACGAGTGCCACGACCACTGCCGCGCCGACCGCTGCGAGGCGACCGGGCGGCGCACCGTCGAGGACCGACTCGAGGCGGTCACGCCACGAGGGCGACCAACCGAGGTGCTCGAAGCCGGGTGGCGTCGAGAGGTCCGTCGGCACGGCATCGTCGTCGTCCGGCGACGGGCGGATCGGCTCGGCCACAGAGGGCTCCCTCGTCGGAAGACGTCACGCCGGGGAAGTGGAGCCGCGCACCGCCGAAGGTAGCGGCCAGCGCGCCCCCGCTGCCAGCATGACCTCTGCTTCAGCGGGCGATCTCGTCGGAGCGGCCGGTGCGGGCGCGCCACTCCGCCTCGACCTCGAGGGGGATCCGCCGGTACGCGGCCCGGTGGGCGTGGCCTCGCAGCCGCCAACAGAGGTACGCACCCAGGTACCGGTGCACGAAGCCCGGCATCCCGAGTCGGCGCCACTGGGCCACGTGCACGAGCTCGTGGCGGAGCAGCCGTGCATCTCCCGCGGACCGCCGCCGGACGACGACGAGCCGTCCGATGGTGATCGCCGCCGCCCCCGGCGGCACCGGTCCGCCGACCCAGCGCCAGTGGCCGGGGTGACGCTCGATCCCCACCCCAGCTCGTCCTCGGCTCGGGCTAGAACAGCCGGGCGGTCAGCTGCCTGCGGTAGCTCGCGGTGCGGGGGTCGTCGGGGCCGAGCAGCTCGAGGAGGTCGACGAACTGCTGGCGGGCCGCGTCGTCGCCCTTCACCTGGTCGAGGAGCCCGTCGAGGCGGGCCGAGATGTCGCCGTCGCTGAGCGCACCGTCCACGCCGATGCGGGCGAGGGCGGCGACGCGACGCGTGTCGGCGGACTCGGGGACTCGCTCGAGCAGGGCGAGCGCGTCCTCGGTCCTGCCGTCGGCGATGCGCAGCTCGGCCAGCGCGACCACCGCGTCGTGGTTGTCGGGCTCGAGCGCGAGCGCCGCCTCCAGGGACGCCTCGTCACCCAGCTCGATGAGCCGCTGCGCCTCGGTCTTCTCGACGACGGGGAGGAGCTTGTCGACCATCGCCTGGACGGTCGTCTCGGGCACCGCCCCGAGGAACGAGTCGACGACCTGGCCGTCCTTCAGCGCGAACACCGCGGGGATCGACTGCACCTGGAACGCCTGGGCGACGGCGGGGTTCTCGTCGATGTTCACCTTGGCCAGCACCACCTGGCCGCCGGTGGCGCCGACGACCTTCTCCAGGGTCGGCGTCAGCTGCTTGCAAGGGCCGCACCACGGCGCCCAGAGGTCGACGACAACCGGGACCTCGCGGGAGCGCGCGAGGACGTCGGACTCGAACGTGGCATCGGTGACATCGGCCATCCGGTCACGATAACGGTCGCCACTACTGTGGCCTCGCACCCGGGACGACCCGGCGACGCCAGAGGTGTGGGGGACGGACATGGCCGAGGCCATCAAGGGGATCGAGGAGGCGAATGTCACCCCGTGGCTCGAGGCGAACGTCGAGGGCCTCGTCGGACCGGTCGTCTACGACCTCATCGCCGGCGGCCACTCGAACCTCACCTACAAGGTGAACGATGCCCGGGGACGCGCCTTCGTCCTGCGCCGGCCCCCGCTCGGCCAGGTGCTCGCCACCGCCCACGACATGGGCCGCGAGCACCGGATCATCTCCGCCCTAGGGCCCACCGACGTGCCCGTCCCGCCCGCCCTCGCCTACTGCGACGACACCGACGTGAACGGCGCGCCGTTCTACGTGATGGGCTTCGTCGAGGGGCACATCCTGCGCGACGCTGCCGCCGCCGAGGCGAGCCTCACGCCTGAGCAGCGTCGCCGCGCCGGCGAGTCGCTCGTCGACGTCCTCGCGGAGATCCACGCCGTCGACCCCGGCGCGGTCGGCCTCGGCGAGCTCGGGCGCAAGGAGGGCTACATCGAGCGGCAGCTCAAGCGCTGGTACCGCCAGTTCGAGCAGTCGAAGCTGCGCGACGTGCCCGACGTCGACGAGGTCCACGGCCTGCTCCTGCGCGACCTCCCCGACCAGGGCCCTGCGACGATCGTCCACGGTGACTACAGGCTCGACAACTGCATGCTCGCCGATGACGGCGAGGTGAGCGCCGTCCTCGACTGGGAGATCTGCACGCTCGGCGACCCGATGGCCGACGTCGGCCTGCTCAGCGTCTACTGGACCGACCCGGATGACGAGGCGGCCGCGCTCGGGGCCTCGGCCACGACGCTCGACGGGTTCCCCCGTCGCCAAGAGATGATCGAGCGCTACGCCGAGCGCAGCGGTCGCGATGTCAGCCAGGTCGGCTACTACGCCGCGTTCGGCTACTGGAAGCTCGCCTGCATCCTCGACGGCGTCTACACCCGCTACGCCGGCGGCTCCATGGGATCCGACACCGGCTTCGAGCACTTCGACGCCCAGGTGCTCCGACTCGCCGCCGAGGCGAAGCGGGCGCTGCGGGGGGCCCGGTGAGCGAACCCCTCCGCCACCTCGTCTCCCGTCCCGACGTCGACGAGCCCGTCCTCGTGCTCGGCCTCGAGGGCTGGATCGACGCCGGCTTCGCCGCGAGCACGGCCATCAGCCACCTGCGGGAGGTGATCGACACCGACCTCGTCGCGACGTGGGACGCCGACATCCTGATCGACCACCGGGCGCGGCGGCCGGCGATGCACCTGATCGAGGGCGTGAACACCGGTCTCAGATGGCCGTCCATCGAGCTGCGACACGGGCGGGACGCGGACGGGCGGGACGTGCTGCTCCTCGTCGGCGCAGAGCCCGACGTGCGGTGGCGGGCGTTCTCGACCGACGTCGTCGCGCTCGCGGTCGAGCTGGGCGTCCGCCTCGCGGTCGGGTTCGGCGCCTACCCGGCACCGGTGCCCCACACCCGCCAGAGCCGCCTGGCGACGACCGCCACCTCCTCGGAGCTCGCCGCGCAGGCCGGGCAGATCCGTTCGACCCTGGACGTGCCCGCGGGCGCCATGGCCGCCATCGAGCGGGCGTGCGCCGATGCGGACCTGCCGGCGACCGGGCTGTGGGCCCAGGTGCCCCACTACGTCTCCGCCATGCCGTACCCGGACGCCGCCGCGTCGCTCGTCGACGGCCTCGCCGCGCTCGGGGGCCTCCGTCTCGACGCCAGCCCCCTGCGGGAGGCCGCCCGCGTGCTGCGGGTGCGCCTCGACGGGCTCGTGGCCGACAACCCCGAGCACCAGGCGATGGTCTCCCAGCTCGAAGCGGCCGTCGACGAGGAGCTGGCCGCCGATCCCGGCGCCCCGTTCATCGGGCAGGTCCCCTCCGGCGACGAGCTCGCCGCCGAGGTGGAGCGCTTCTTGCGCGACGTCGGGAAGGACGACGAGTGACCGCTCAGACGGGGAGCAGCTCGCTGTCGAGGTAGCGGGCCCGGCACAGCGAGCGCTGGAGCTTGCCGGAGGAGGTCTTCGGGAGCGAGCCGGGCTGGACGAGGACGACGTCGCCGGCGGGGAGGCCCACCGCGTCGACCACCCGCTCGGCCACGGCGGCTCGCACCTCGTGGTCGTCTTGGCGGGCCTCGGCCACCACCACGATGCGCTCCTTGCCCCGTGCGCCGTCGACACCGAAGGCGATGACGTTGCCGGGGCGCACGCCGTCCACCTGGCCGACCGCCCGCTCGACGTCCTCGGGGAAGACGTTGCGGCCCCCGACGATGATCACGTCCTTGATGCGGCCGCACACGACGAGCTCGCCGTCGACGGTGTAGGCGAGGTCACCGGTGCGGAGCCACGCCCGGTCGCTCCCCATGTCGCCCTCAAAGGTGTCGAAGGCCTCGGCGGTCGCATCCGGGCGCTTGTAGTAGCCGGTGGTGATGGACGTGCCCCGCACCTGCAGCTCGCCGACCTCCCGCTCGCCCATGACCTCGCCCGTCGCGCCGACGACGCGGATCTCGAGCCCGGGGACGGGCCGCCCCAGCTTGGCCAGACGGCGCGCGCCCTCGGCATCCGGTTCGACGGGCGCCGCGTAGCGGTCGGTCTCGAGCACCCGGGTGTCGATGGTGTCGACGCTCATCCCCGTGAAGGGCTCGGGGAAGGTGACAGCGAGGGTCGCCTCCGCCATCCCGAACGCGCAGAAGACCATGCGGGGGTCGAGGCCGTGTCGCTCGCCTGCCTCGCAGAACGCCTCCACGGCGGCGGGATCCACCGGTTCCGCGCCGTTGAGCCCGAGCCGCCACGTCGACAGGTCGAGGCCGGGGTGGCGGCGCAGCGCGCGGGCGGCAAGCGCGTAGGAGAAGTTGGGGCCGGCGGTGACCGTGCCGCCGTACTCGCTGATCCACTCGACCCACCGCGTCGGGGAGGCGAGGAAGTCTTGCGGCGCGGCGAGGACGAGGTCCGTGCCCGTCGTCATCATCAGCGTCATGAGGCCGATCAGGCCCATGTCGTGGTAGAGCGGCAGCCAGGACACAGCGACGTCGGCATCGATGTCGAGCGCGCCTGCCTCGGCGATGGCGTCGAGGTTGGCGCACACGACCCGGTGCGGGAGCATCACGCCCTTGGGGTCCGCGGTCGACCCGCTCGTGAACTGGAGGATGGCGAGCGCCTCGGGATCGTCGGCGGGCCGTACGAAGCCGTCGCCGCTCGCCTCGCCGGTGAGCTCGGAGAGCAGGACCATCGGCGGGTCGCCGGGCTCGGGCTCGACGAACGGGGCGAAGTCCGGATCGACGAGCAGGATGGCGGCGTCAGCGTTGGCGACGCGCACCCGAGTCTGGGCGACGAACTCCTCGATCGAGCCGAGGCGCATGGGCAGCGGCAGCAGCACGATCGCCGCGCCGCACAACCAGGTCGCCTGGATCGAGGTCACGAGCGTGCGGGTCGTCGGGCCGAGGATGGCGACGTGGTCCCCGGGGGCGATGCCTCGGGCCTGGAGCGCGGCCGCCATCGCGCTTGCGTCCGCGTGCAGCTCGCCCCACGGGACGCGGTCGGGCTCGCCGGTCCCGACGAACGTGATGGCTCTGTCCCGGGTGGCGGCCCGCTCGATCCGCGCTGAGAGCGTCGTCATGGCGTACTGGACCGGTCGGAGGTGCCCGGGGTTACATCGGAGAACCCGTCCGGGTGAGGTGGGGTGGTCACTACGCTCGGACAGATGTCCGACCAGCCCGACGCCACCACCGCCGGGGAGTTCCCGAGGTTCCGCTACGGCGCCGCGCTCGCGAACGAGATCGAAGCCCGCTGGCAGGACCGGTGGGAGGCCGAGGGCACGTTCCGGGCCCCCAACCCCAAGGGGCCGCTCTCCGACGGCTTCGATCCGACGCGGCCGAAGCTGTTCGTGATGGACATGTTCCCGTACCCGAGCGGCGACGGCCTTCACGTCGGGCACCCGCTCGGGTACCTGGGGACCGACGTGTACGCCCGGTTCAAGCGCATGGCGGGCTACAACGTGCTGCACACCCTCGGCTACGACGCCTTCGGCCTGCCGGCGGAGCAGTACGCGATCCAGACCGGCCAGCACCCGAGGGTCACGACGGAGCGCAACATCGAGAGCATCCGCGGCCAGCTCCGCGGTCTCGGCATGGGTCACGACGAGCGTCGGAGCGTGTCGACCATCGACCCTCGGTACTACCGGTGGACGCAGTGGATCTTCCTCCAGATCTTCGGGTCCTGGTACGACGTCGAGGCGGGCCGGGCCCGTCCCATCGAGGACCTGGTGGCGGAGCTCGACGCGGGGACGCAGGTGGTGCGGACCGAGGAGCACCCCGACGGCGCACCGTGGGCGACGCTCGACGATCTCGCCCGTCGACGCCTCGTCGACAGCCAGCGCCTCGTCTACCTCGACGAGGCGCCGGTCAACTGGTGCCCGGGGCTGGGGACGGTGCTCGCCAACGAGGAGGTCACGCCCGACGGCAGGAGCGAGCGTGGCAACTTCCCCGTCTACAAGCGGCCCCTGCGCCAGTGGAAGATGCGGATCACCGCCTACAGCGAACGGCTGCTCGCCGACCTCGACCTGATCGACTGGCCGGAGCGGGTCAAGACCCTGCAGCGCAACTGGATCGGCCGCTCCGAGGGCGCCCGCATCCACTTCCGTGCCGGTCCCGACCTCGCGGTCGGCATCGACGTCTTCACGACGCGCCCCGACACGCTGTTCGGCGCCACCTACATGGTGCTCGCGCCGGAGCACCCCCTCGTCGACGAGCTGACCGGCGACCGCTGGCCTGAGGGCGTCCC
This sequence comes from Acidimicrobiales bacterium, assembly GCA_040905815.1. Classification (GTDB taxonomy): domain Bacteria; phylum Actinomycetota; class Acidimicrobiia; order Acidimicrobiales; family CADCSY01; genus CADCSY01. Next base: position 3,402 of record JBBDQT010000181.1, on the reverse strand, counting down.
TGCGTCGTGGCGGGGCGCCGGGATCGCCGCGGCGGGCGAGGAGGGCTGGGCGACACCGGGGGACGCCGTCGCGGGCTACCGGCGCTACGCCGGCTCCCGGTCCGACGTCGAGCGCCAGGTCGAGACGCGCACGAAGACGGGTGTCTTCACCGGTGCGTCCGCGGTCAACCCGGCCACCGGTAAACGGATACCGGTGTTCATCGCCGACTACGTGCTCATGGGCTACGGCACCGGGGCGATCATGGCGGTGCCGGCGCACGACCACCGGGACTTCGAGTTCGCCCGCACCTTCGGCCTGCCGATCGTGCCCGTGGTGGCGCCGTCGGAGGGCTGGCTCACCGAGCACGATCTCGACGAGGGCGACGCCGGTGATGCCTCACGCTGGACCGAGGCCTGGACCGGCTCCGGCCTGGCCATCGCCTCCGCCAACGAGGGCGTGGCCCTCGACGGGCTCGGCACCGACGACGCCAAGGCGGGCATCACCACCTGGCTCGAGCAGGTCGGCGCGGGCGAGGGCACCACCAGCTGGAAGCTCCGGGACTGGCTGTTCAGCCGGCAGCGCTACTGGGGCGAGCCGTTCCCCATCGTGTTCGACGAGCACGACCTGCCGGTCGCCGTGCCCGAGTCGGAGCTCCCGGTGCTGCTCCCGGAGATCGACGACTACGCCCCGATCGTGAAGGGCGACGGCGACGAGACCGTGCCCGAGCCGCCCCTCGGCCGGGCTGAGGCGTGGCGCGAGGTGGAGCTCGATCTCGGGGACGGCCCCCGCACGTACCGCCGCGAGCTGAACACCATGCCGAACTGGGCGGGCTCGTGCTGGTACTACCTGCGCTACCTCGACCCGACGAACGAGGACGCCCTCGTGGATCCCGAGGTCGAGCGGTACTGGATGCAGGGCGCCAACCCCGACGGCACGCCCGCCTTCGGGGGCGTGGACCTCTACGTGGGAGGCGTCGAGCACGCCGTGCTCCACCTGCTGTACGCCCGCTTCTGGCACAAGGTCCTCTTCGACCTCGGGCACGTGAGCACGCCCGAGCCGTTCCGTCGGCTCTACAACCAGGGCTACATCCTCGCCGCCGCCTACACCGACGAGCGGGGCGTCTACGTGCCCGCCGTCGAGGTCGTCCCCGACGAGGCCGGCGGGTTCACGTACCAGGGCCGCCCGGTCCGACCCGAGGCCGGGAAGATGGGCAAGAGCCTCAAGAACTCGGTGAGCCCCCAGGAGGTCTGCTCCCAGTACGGCGCCGACACCCTCCGCCTCTACGAGATGGCGATGGGCCCCCTCGACGCCGACCGTCCGTGGAACGCCCGTGACATCGTCGGCGTGCACCGCCTCCTGCAACGGCTGTGGCGCAACGTCGTCGAAGAGGAGACGGGCGAGCTGCGGGTCGACGACGCACCGGCGGGCGACGGGCTGCGCCGGACGCTGCACCGCACGATCGCCGGTGTCGCCGCCGACTACGACGCGCTGCGCTTCAACACCGCGGTGGCCAAGCTCACGGAGCTCAACAACGTGCTGACGAAGGAGGTCGGGGCAACAGGGCGCACGCCGCGCGAGGTGGCGGAGCCGCTCGTGCTGCTCCTCGCCCCCCTCGCGCCGCACATCGCCGAGGAGCTGTGGAGCCGCCTCGGCCACACCGACACCGTCGTCTGGCAGCCCTTCCCCGAGGCGGACCCTGACCTCCTCGTCGCGGAGACGGTCGAGATCCCGGTCCAGGTCGGCGGCAAGGTGCGCGCCCGCATCCAGATCCCCGCGGACGCCGATCCCGCGGCTGTCGAGGCACTTGCGCTCGCCGACGACAAGGTGGTCGCCGCGCTCGGCGACACCCCGGTGCAGCGCGTCGTGGTCGTCCCCGGCCGCCTGGTCAACATCGTCACCTGATCCCGCGGGACTGTCACACCCCCTCGCGAGGATGGGGGCATGTGCTCCACCTGTGACCGGTTCGAGGAGCGCCTCGCCAGTGGTATGGTGAGCGGTCCCTCTGGGGCTATAGCTCAGGTGGTAGAGCGCTTCCATGGCATGGAAGAGGCCGAGGGTTCGAGTCCCTCTAGCTCCACTCTGCATGGCTTGGCCGGCGCGCTGCGTTGCGTCGGCTTCACGCTCGCAGGCTTCGTCGCAGGTGAAGGATCCTTCTGCGTCACGCGGCGGCTGCCACCGTATGCGGACGGTTCGATCCGACGCCGCTTCATCTTCACCTGCACCGTTGCGGACAGAGACCGGGCACTCCTGTTGGCGCTGCAGCACTTCCTCCAACACGGTTCGATCGCCGACAGGCCGCCGGCACGCCGCAGCTGGCAACCGACGACCACGTTCACGATCGGCTCGAACCCTGCGCACCACGCCGCGACCATCCCGTTCGCCGACACGTTCCTGCTCCCGTCAGCCAAGCGCGACCAGTTCGAGCGGTGGCGCACCGCCCTCGAGGAGCACGAGAAGCTCCACCCGAGCAAGATCGGCAAGGGGCCGTCGCCGTGCTCGAAGCCGGGTTGTTCGCGGCCGGTGCGCGGGCGGGGGCTCTGTCGATCCCACTACTACCGTGCCACCGGCTATTGATCTCGCCGCCCATGCTGCGGGCTTCGTGACCGCGGAAGGCCACTTCGGCGTCAGCGAGACGGGTGTGAGGTTCCGGCTGGCCGTCGGGCTGGCCGCAACGGATGCCATGTCGTGCCACCTCCTCAGCGATCTCCTCGGCGTGGGCACGATCACCCGCTCCACCCGCCGGAAGCTCCACTACGACGACGAGGTGAGCTGGCAGGTCCAGTCGGTGCGGGATCTCGTCGAGGTCGTCGTCCCGTTCATGGACGAGCACCTGCCGCCGTCGCACAAGCGGGACCAGTACCTGGCGTGGCGGGCGGCGCTGCTCGAGTACTGGGAGCACGGGATGAGGCGGCGCCGACCATGCCGCCGAGACGGGTGCGAGGAGCCCAGCCGGTGCAAGGGGCTGTGCCGCCGGCACTACTACGCCGCCTACGGGCGCTGAGCGAAACGCGGCGGGCTCGCCTCCAGGCCCAGGGCTTCGGCGACCACGGTGTTGACGACTCGGCCGGCCTCGGTGTTCAGGCCGTGGGCGAGGACCGGGTCCCGGCGGCAGGCCTCGGTCGGGCCGTGGACGGCGAGCTCCACCAGGTACGGGAGCGTGGCGTTCGTGAGCGCCAGCGTCGACGTGTGGGGCACCGCGCCGGGGATGTTGCCGACGCAGTAGTGCAGGACCTGGTGGCGCTCGTAGACGGGGTCGTGGTGGGTGGTCTCCCGGGCGGTCGCGACGCAGCCGCCCTGGTCGATGGCGACATCGACGATCACCGAGCCGGGGTTCATCCCCTCGACCATCGCCTCGGTCACCACGACGGGGGCCCGCCCGCCGGCCACGAGCACCGCGCCGATGACGAGGTCGGACTCGGCGA
>JBBDQT010000180.1:1607-21618 GCA_040905815.1 Acidimicrobiales bacterium | reverse complement strand
TCGCCACCCACGCCCTGCCCCGCCACCACCCGCGCCGGGCGACGAGGTGGGCGACGAACCAGTGGAGCCGGCCGTCCAGGAGGGCGACGCCGAGATCGCACGGCACGGTCGTGGCGACCTCGGACCGCAACCGGCCCTCGTCGCCTGTGCCCCCGAGCGTGCGGCACAGGTCGCCGCCGACGAGGCCGAGGGGCGGCACGGGTCGGTTCGCCCGCAGCGCCTCGGTGACGACGCGGCGGGCCTCGGCGTCGGTGTGCACGACGACGCCGTCGCCAGGCAGGGGCTTGGCCTCTCCCCAGGCCTGGCCCTTGCGGATGGTCACGGCTCGGGCACCTCGTCGTGCTCGCCGAGCGCCTCGGTGAGGCCGTCGACCACCGGACCGGCGGAGGAGGCGGAGACGACGCCGCGGAACAGCCCGTCGGCGGCGGCGAGGGCCGCCTGGCGGGTCGCGGGAGCGGGGGCCACATCGACGAGCTGGCGGAGGAGGTCGAGGAGCTGCTTGGTGGTGCGGACGAAGTCGCCCCCTGACACCTCGTCGTCGGCGAGGAGGTCGTCGAGGCCCTCGCCCGCCGCCCACGCGTGGGCGAGCGCCACGAAGCCCGGGTCAACGGGTCGGGTGAGCGGCAGCGACCGGCGGCCCTCCTCGCCGTTCAGCTCGGCGTGGAGGTGCTCGACGGTCCGCCACCGGGAACGGGCGTCCGCCGAGGGGAACCAAGGCGTGGGTGGGTTGCCGGCGCCCCGGTGCTCGTAGACGAACCCGGAGACGATGCCGGCGAGCGTCGGCGCGTCGAGGCCGTCGAACAGGCCTCGCTCGAGGCACTCGGCGACCAGGAGGTCGGCCTCGTGGTAGATCCGCGCCAGGCGGGCGCCGGCCTCGGTCAGTGCCCAACCGTCGAGGTAGCCGCGCTGCTCGAGCAGCTCGAGGACGCGGTCGAAGTGGCGGGCAAGCGTGGCGTCGCGTCCCTTGACCTGGCGCTCCAGGGCGTCCCGGTCGCGCTCGTGACGGGCGAGCTGGGCCGCGGCACGACGGTGACGGTTGAGGTCCGGGCACGTCGCCGCCGGGTGGGCGGTGACGGCCTCCCACAGCTCGTCGAGCTCACCGTCGGCTTCGCCCGTGCCGGCCTTGGGGACTCGGGAACCGCGGGAGATGCGGGCCCGGGCCAGCGCCTGGGCCGCCTCCCGCTGGAAGCGGGTCGTGTTCGGCGCGTACGGCTCGGGCAGCTCGATGCGCCCGAGGCGCTCTGGCGCCCGGTCGAAGTCGTCGGCGGTGAGGGTGAGCCGCCGACGCTGTGCGGTCAGCGCACGGATGCCGAGTCCCGATCGTCGGTTCAGCGTGGCCGTGACCACCGCGGGACCGCCGTTGCGCCCGCCCGGCGCCTGGATGACGTCACCCGGCTTCAACCGGGAGATCCCCTCCTCGAGCTGGCGGCGGCGGTCGGGGCTCTCGGTGTGGGCCGCGCTGAGGCGCCGTTCGAGGTCGAAGAGCTCGGCGACGTCGCCCCGATCGCACCGCAGCTCCACCCGTGCGGCCTCGACCTTCTCCGCCGCCCGGTCGAAGCGGGCCTCGATCCGGACGACCTCGCCATCCGACTGGTACTGCGCGAAGGACAGGTTCAACAGGTGGCGGGCCTCGTAGGGTTCGTACCGACGGACGAGGTTGGCCGCCATGTTGTAGGTGGGCCGGAACGACGACGAGATGGAGAAGCTCCGGCTCGCGGCCCGGCTCGAGATCTCCTCGAACGTCGTGAACGGCGACCAGAGCACGACCGCGTCGCCGACGGGGTCGATGCCCCGGCGCCCGGCCCGTCCGGTCAGCTGGGTGTACTGGCCGGGGGTGAGGGTCTCGTTGCGCTCGCCGTTGAACTTCGAGAACCGTTCGATCACGACGGAGCGGGCTGGCATGTTGATGCCGAGGGCCAGGGTCTCGGTCGCGAAGACGACCTTCACCAGACCGAGCGTGAAGCAGGCCTCGACCGCCTCCTTGAAGGGCGGCACCATCCCGGCGTGGTGGGCGGCGACGCCCGACGTCATCCCCGCGAGCCAGCTCCGGTGCCCGAGGACCTCGAGGTCGTCGGGGCGCAAGCCGGCGGTCCGCTCGTCACAGATGGCTCGGATGCGTGCGCGCTCCTCGCTGTCGGTCAACCGCAGGCCCGCCTGGAGGCACTGTCGGACGGCCTCGTCGCACCCCTTGCGGCTGAAGATGAAGAAGATCGACGGGAGCATCTGCTCCTGGTCGAGGCGGTCGACCACGTCGATGCGACGCGGTGTGGCGAGGCGCCTGCCCGGTGGGCGCCCCCGGGGGCCGGTGCGCGCTCGTGGGCCACGCCGGGCGGTGGCGTCCAGCTTCAGGCCCTCGGCGTTGGGTCGTCCGTCGACGAGCATCGGCAGGAGCTGGAGATGGTCGCTCGAGCGGTCGGCGACGAGGAAGAGGTTGCGCAGCTCGACCGGGCGCTCCTCCTCGACGACGGCGGCGGTCGGCCCCCTGACCGTCTCGATCCAGTCGGCGAGCTCCTCGGCGTTCGACACGGTGGCCGAGAGGCAGACCAGGCGCACCGAGTGGTGGAGGTGGATGATGACCTCCTCCCACACCGGTCCCCGGTACGCGTCCTGGAGGTAGTGGACCTCGTCGAGCACGACGTAGCGCAGGCCGTGCAGCGTCGGCGAGGCCGCGTAGATCATGTTGCGGAGCACCTCGGTGGTCATCACGACCACGGGGGCGTCGCCGTTCACGCTGTTGTCGCCGGTGAGCAGGCCGACCTGGTCCGTGCCGTGGATCCGGACGAGGTCGGCGTACTTCTGGTTCGAGAGCGCCTTGATCGGTGCGGTGTAGAAGGCCTTGCCACCGGTGCGGAGGGCGTCGGCGATGGCGTGCTCGGCGACGACCGTCTTGCCGGAACCGGTCGGTGCGGCGACGAGCACCGAGCGGCCGCCGTCGATGGCCTCGATGCCGCGGCGCTGGAAGTCGTCGAGCTCGAAGTCGCGCCCTGTCGCCGCGTCCCTGCCGGTGCTCATGGGCGCTTGAAGACGAAGCGCCCGATCAATATGGAGATCCCGTAGAACAGGCACATCGGCACGCTCATCGCCATCAGGGTGACGGGGTCGCCGCTCGGGGTGATGATGGCGTTGACGACGAAGATCAGCACGATGGCGTACCGCGCGAACTTGAGCAGCTGCCGCCAGTGGAGCACTCGCGCCAGCTGCAGGAACGTGAGGATCACCGGGAACTCGAATCCGATCCCGAACGCCAGCATCATGAAGATCAGCAGGCCCAGGTACTTGCCGGGCGTGTAGAGCGTCGTGAGGTTGTCACCGCCGAAGGCGGCCAGGAACGCCAGGGTCTTCGGGAACGTCCAGAGAGCGAGCGCCGCTCCGAGGAGGAACAACGCCACTGACGACAGCACGAACGGGATGGCGTAGCGCTTCTCGTTGTCGTAGAGGCCGGGGGTGATGAACCGCCACAGCTGCCAGAGCACGACCGGGGAGGCGAACAGGAGACCGAGGTAGGCGGACACCTTGAGCCGGATGGAGAACGACTCCAGTGGGTCGGTGACGACGAGCTGGCAGCCAGCGTCGACACCGGGGTCCTCGCCCTGCTCGGCGCGGCGCTCGGCCTGCTCGGCCTTCTGGTCGCAGTACGGCTCGACGAGCTTGTCGAGCACCGGCGAGTAGAGCGCGAAGCCGAGTGCCCCGCCGATAGCGACGGCGATCACAGCCTTCATCAGCCGGCTGCGGAGCTCGGTGAGGTGCTCGATGAGCGTCATGCCCGACGGCTCGCGCCGCGGCCCGTCCGGGGCGCTCGTCTGCGACCGCCTCGTGCGGAGGGCCATCAGTCAGCCGGCGTCGGTGCGGTCATCGTCCGACGGGGCCGCGGCGGTTGCAGCCTCGTCGTCGGAGCCACCATGGTCGTCCACCGCCGACGTGGGGGTCCCGCTCCCCGGCGACGCCGAGGACGGGTCCGCGGCAGCCGACTCGCTCACGAGGCCCCCGTCGGGGAGGACCTGGGTGACGGGCTTCATGCCGTCGGCCGGGGTCGCCTTCGGCACCGGGTCGCTCTTGCGACCGTCACCGTTCGAGCTCACCGGCTCCTTCATCGCGTCGCGCAGCTCGCTCTGGAAGCCCGAGCTCATCCGCCGGAACTCGCCCATGAACCTTCCGACCTGACGGGCGGCATCGGGCAGCTTGTTGGGTCCGAGCACGATCAGGGCGACGAGCAGGATGACCAACAGCTCGGGGGTGCCGACGTTGAACACAGGGTGAGCCTACCGGCGCCGTCGACGGCCGCCGGCCCCTGGCGGGACCTCGATCAGAGGCTGACGGGCACCTCTGAAGGCCTCGTTCAGGCCTCGTTCAGGCCTCGTTCGCCCTCGACCATCTCCGACAGCGTCGTGAACCAGGCATCGCCCTCGAGGAGCTCGTGGAAGGCGAGGAGGTCGTCGTGGGTGATCAGCTCGCCGACGCGGAGCTCGTGCAGCTCGGCCGGCAGGTGCCACACGTCGAGACGCACACCCGACGACACGAGCAGGTCGATGATCCGGGGCTCGGCGGATTTGGTGACCGCCAAGCGGCACGACGGGCACAGGAAGGCGTAGGAGCCCCTGTTGTCGTCGGCGCACACCCGCACCGTGATGTCCGTGGTGGTCAGCTCCACGTCCCCGCAGTCGGGGCAGCTGGCCCGGATGGTCGCCATGATCAGATCTCCTTGGGTGGTTGCTCCCTTGCCAAGCACCATCGGCTGCACCCCAGCGCTTCTTGAGCGTCACGCGGCGCCATCGCGGGCCTGCGGCAGGATGAGCGGATGGCATCCCCGCTCCCGTCACTGCGCGTACCGCAGATCGGCTTCGCTCACCGCGGAGCGCGCGCAGACGCTCGGGAGAACACCTTGGAGGCGTTCCTTCTCGCCCTCCGCCTCGGGGCGAACGGGCTGGAGAGCGACGTGTGGCTCACCGCCGACGGCGAAGCGGTGCTCGACCACGACGGTGTCGTCAGGAGAGGGCTGCGCAAGCGTCCCATCGCCGATGTGGGCCGCGCCGCGCTGCCCGGCCACATCCCCACCCTCGCCGAGCTGTACGAGGCATGCGGCACCGACATGGAGCTGTCGCTCGACGTGAAGGACCCAGACGCCGCCGCGAGGGTCATCGACGTGGCGAGGGAGGCGGGGGGCGAGGCGCTCGGCCGCCTCTGGCTCTGCTCGCCGGACTGGGAGCTGGCGGCGCCCTGGCGCGAGCTGTCCGACGACGTGAAGCTCGTCGACTCCACCCGGGTCAAGCGGATGAAGGAGGGCACCGAGCGGCGGGCGGCAGCCATCGCCGATGCCGGCATCGACGCCGTGAACCTCCACTGGAGCGAGTGGAGCGGCGGCATGGTCACGCTGTTCCACCGCTTCCAGCGCTACGCGCTCGGGTGGGACGCGCAGTACCGCCGCCAGCTCGACGCGCTCATCCGGATGGGCATCGACGGGTTGTACTCCGACCACGTCGAGCGGATGGTCGACGCCCTCGCCGGCCGCCCGGCTCCTCCCGAGCCCTAGGACCCGCAAGAGGTGCCGGTCTCTAGAGCAGCTCGAAGTCGAAGACGGGCCACACCTTCACGAAGGCGCGGCCGACGATGAGGTCCGCGTGGATGGCCCCGAAGCAACGGCTGTCGCGTGACGAGCCCCGGTTGTCGCCCATCACGAAGACGTGGCCGTCGGGGATCACCATGCGGGTGAGCCCGCAGCTACCGGCGTCGGCCACGACGCCGGGCTGGAGGTAGGGCTCCTCCAGCGGATCGCCGTCGATGTGGATCACCCCGCCTCGGCCCTCGATCGTCTCCCCCTCGAGCGCGATGACGCGCTTGATGAGGTCCCTCACCGCGCTGTCGGGCTCCTCAGGGGGCCGCTCGAAGACGACGAGGTCGCCCCGGTTGATGTCGTGGAGCTCGTAGCTGAGCTTGTTCACGAGGACCCGGTCGTTCTTGGTGAGGGCGGGGAACATCGACTCCGAAGGGATGTAGAAGGCCTGGATCAGGAACGTCTTGACGAGGAGCGCGACGGCGAAGGCGCCCACGACGATGGCCACCCACTCGATCGTGTTGCGCAGCCCGCCGCCGTCCTTCTCGCCCGGGTCGTCCGCCACCGGGGCGATATCAGGTTCCACCATCCCTGGCGAGGCTACCGGTCGCCGTAGCGCGCCAGGATGCGGCGGGCTGCTCCGGCGGCGAGATCCCCCGGACCGTGGACGACCCCGACATCCGGGCCGAGGCGCAGCACGAGCCGCTCGAGCCATGCCGGCTCGCTCACCGCGAGTGTCACCCGGCAGTGGCCGTCCGGCGTCTCCTCCACCTGTTCGACGGGGTACTGCTCGAGGACCCAGCGGGCGCGTGGGGCGAGGTCGAGCACGACCCGGGGGTCGTCGGGACCGGCGGTGAAGACGGCGCGCGGCGGCAGGACATCGGGTGTTTCGAAGGTCGTGTCGACGATGCGTGCGGCGCCGATGCGGTCGATTCGGAACCGCCGCTGGCCGCCCGCCCGGTGGCACCACGCGGTGAGGTACCACTCGCCGGCGGCGGTGAACACGTCCCAGGGGTCGACGGTCCGCACCGTGCGCTCGTCCCGCCCGTAGGCGTAGTAGTCGATCTCGACCTGGCGGGCGGCGGCGATGCCCTCCCGCAGGACGGCGAGCACGTCTTCGGGCACGGTGCCGAGGACGACCTCGAGCGCGCCTGACGCGTCGATGCCGAGCACGGCGGCCACCTTGTCGAGCGCACGCGCGAGCGGACCGGCCGGGTCGGCTCCGGGTACCGCCTGGAGGGCGGCGCCTGACGCCACGAGCGCGAGGCCCTCCTCGGGGGTGAGGCGCAGCGGTCGCTCGAAGTAGTCGGCGAGCTGGATCCAGACCCGCCCGTCGACGATGTCGACCTCCATGAGCAGGTCGGGGGTGAACGGGTGGACGCCGCAGAGGAAGACGGTGTTGAGGTCCTCGAGCAGGTCCGCCTCGGTGACGTCGAACCGCTCGCACACCTCGGCGATCGTCGGTCCGTCGTTCGCCACCACCCAGGGGACGAGGGCGAGCAGCCGCCGGAGCCGCTCGGGGGCTGCCGCCGGGCGCGTGCGCGCCATCAGGCCGCCCGTCCTCGGAGCCACTGGATCAGGTCCTCGCGCAGGATCTGGGGTTCGAGGACCTCGGCGTGCTCGAGGAAGCCGATGACCCAGGAGCGGAACGCGTCACGTCTGCGCACCTCGACCGCCACGTCGATGGCGCCGTCAGGGCGAGTGGCGACGACGGCTTGCTCGCCGAGGTCCCGTCGGGCCCACGCCGCCTGGTCGGCGTCGATGCGCACGGTCGCCCTGAGGGGCTCCTCCTCGCCGCCGATCTCCCATGGGTGCGGCTGGAGCGCCCGTCCGGCGACGGGCCGCTCGAAGCTGCCGGCGTCGCCGACCTCGATGTCGCCCTCGATGCGGTCCAGACGGAACTGGCGGAGCTCCCCTCGGTCGTGGTCGTGGCCCTCCACGTACCAGCGGCCGCGGGCGAAGGTGAGTCGGTGCGGATCGAGGGCGCGGCGCTCGCCGCGGTAGCCGAACGTCGCCGGTGCCCGCTCCGCCACCGCGCGGAACAGAGGCGCCAGCTCCGGGGTGGCGGGGATCTGGGCGACGAGGACGGCGTCGTGGTCTCCCGGTGCGCCGCCCAGCTTCCAGAGCGCCTCGGTCCCGGCGAGGCCGTCCACCCGCACCGCCACCGTGGCCAGGTGCAGGGCGGCGGCCTCGTCCGGCTCGAGGCCGGGGTCGCGCAGGGCGTACTGCTCGGGAGCGATGCGGTACCCGTCGACAGGCGGGTCGACGCCGGGGACGGGCGAGACCTCGAGAGGGATGCCCATGTCCCTGAGCACCTCCTTGTCCCGCTCGAAGGCACGCCGGAACGCCGCTTTGTCCTCCGGGTAGCCTGGCACCCGAACGGCGAGCTCGGCGGCGGCGAGCGGCCGTCGTGTCGTCAAGAGGGCGGCGGTGAGGTTCAACAACCGCTCCAGCTTCGACACCGCGGCGAGCGTACCGCCACCTCCTGCTCGAACTGGCGGTTGGATCCGACCGCTGGTGTGCGATCGAACCGCCAGAACGGGAGGGGGAGGGCGAGAGGAGGGAAGGGCGGGTGCCCTACAGGAGCTGGGCGGCGAGGGTGCCGGCGGCGGCGGCGAGGGCGAAGGCGCCGGGGTCCTCGTCGACGCCTCGGCCCATCGTCGTGACGGTGAGGCCCGACGCGGCGAGCAGGTCGCCGACCTCGACGTCGTCGACGCCGACGACGTCGTGGCGCTCTGCGAGGCCGCCGGCTGCGAGGTCGGCGTGCACCCGGGCGGCGAAGGGACCGCCGGGCACGCCGACGCTGGCGCGTGCATGGGTGAGCGAGAGGGCGGTGAGGAGGTGGTGGCTCACACCCTGGTGGCGGGGGCGCGCGTCGCCGAGGGAGAAGCGGCACACGGCCACCGGCCGGGCTCCGAGCGATTCGGCGGCGTCGAGCGCGGGTGCCACCTCGAGGGCGGAGAAGCCGAGCGACGTGGCGGTGCCGACGCTGCCGGGCCCCATGGTCACGACGGTCACATCCGCGCCCAGGAGCTGCTTGGCCACGACGAGCGCCGACGGGACGTTGACGGCCTCGTGGTCGCCGCCGAAGGCGTGACCGGCGGTGACCGTGCCGGCGAGCAGACCCGCGCCGGCCATCGCGGGCACGAGCTCGGAGAGCGCGAGGGGCAACGCGGCACCGTCGGTCATCACGTACGCGATGCGAGCGGTGGGCTGGGCGTGACGCAGGGCGACGACGACGGACGGGAGCTGGCTGTGGAGGCCGCCCACCACCACGGGCATGCCGGCCAGGCCGTCGGCTTCGCTGAGGCGGTCGGCCGAGAGCTCCTCAGCGGCCCCGGTGTCGGCCTGGAGGCTGGTGTAGCGCAGCTTCATGATGTGTCCCGGGCCCCGCTCGGAGAACGGGCCCCGGGTGAGGTTCCAGTGCACGATGTGCCACCCACCGGTCCCGAGCCCGAGCTCCACCGCCGTGGTGTTGACGACGACCTCGTCACCGACGGCGACGGGCCCGACGAGCGCGGTCACCGCATAGGCCCGGTGCGGGACGCCGTCGTGGACGTCGACGGCGACCCGCGTCAGGTCGGGCCGCTGCTGCAGCACCTGGGTGACGGTGGCGGTGCGGAACGACGGCACGCGCTCAGAGCGTGGCGATGAGGCGCTCGACCCGCTCGTCGTGGGACTTGAACGGGTCCTTGCACAGCACGGTGCGCTGCGCCTGGTCGTTCAGCTTCAGGTGCACCCAGTCGACGGTGTAGTCCCGCTTGCGCTCCTTGGCCTTGCGGATGAACTCCCCGCGGAGACGGGCGCGGGTCGTCTGGGGCGGGCGCAGCTCGTCGGGCCCGGCTCGGGTGACGTCTGCCTCGTCGCAGATGCGGTCGACCATGCCACGCGCCTGCATCTTGTAGAAGAGGCCGCGCTCCTGGCTGACGTCGTGGTACTGGAGGTCCATCAGCGCGACCCTCGGGTGCGTCAGGGGCAGCTCGTGCTTGTCGCGGTAGGCCTCGATGAGCTTGTGCTTGATGACCCAGTCGCACTCGCGGTCGAGGGTGAGCGGGTCCTTGGCGAGCGCGGTGAGGCAGTGCTCCCACATGCCGAGGGCCTGCTCCTCCAGCGCGCTCACACCGTTGGCCTCGGCGTAGCGCAGCGCCCGGGAGAGGTACTCGGACTGGATGTCGAGTGCCGTGACCTCCCTGCCGTTCGCGAGGCGCACCCGCTTGGTGCAGGTGGGATCGTGGCTGATCTCCCGGATGGCCCGGATCGGGTTCTCCAGCGTCATGTCCCGGAGCACGACTTTGGGGTCCTCCAGCATGCGGAGCAGGATCGAGGCGGCGCCCACCTTGAGGAACGTGGCGTACTCGCTCATGTTCGAGTCGCCGACGATGACGTGGAGGCGGCGGTAGCGCTCGGCGTCGGCGTGGGGCTCGTCGCGGGTGTTGATGATGGGACGGCTCCGGGTGGTGGCGCTGCTGACGCCCTCCCAGATGTGCTCAGCGCGCTGGCTGATGCAGTACTGGGCCCCCCGGGCGGTCTGGAGGACCTTGCCGGCGCCGGCGTAGATCTGGCGGGAGACCAGGAAAGGGATGAGGACCTCGGCGTAGTGGCCGAAGTCGTCGCGCCGGCTCGTGAGGTAGTTCTCGTGACAGCCGTAGGAGTTGCCCGCGGAGTCGGTGTTGTTCTTGAAGAGGTAGATGACCCCGCGGATGCCTTCCTCGCGCAGTCGCTGCTCGGCGAAGCTCAAGAGCTGCTCGAGGATCCGCTCCCCCGCCTTGTCGTGCACGACGAGGTCGTAGATCGAGTCGCACTCAGGGGTGGCGTACTCAGGGTGACTGCCGACGTCGAGGTAGAGCCGGGCACCGTTCTCGAGGAAGACGTTGCTGCTGCGTCCCCACGAGACGACCCGGCGGAACAGGTACCGCGCGACCTCGTCGGGGCTCAGGCGGCGCTGGCCGCGGAGCGTGCAGGTGACCCCGTACTCGTTCTCGAGGCCGAAGATGCGCCGCTCCATGCGCGAACGCTACCGGTCGAGGACCTGCGGCCGGTGTCCCCTCAGCTGATCGTGGCCAGCTCGCCGCAGGAGGTGGCGCCCTCGAACGCCTCGCCGAGCTCGGGGTCCTCGACGGAGGCGAGCACCTCCTCGAAGTTCTCGCCGACCGCCGTCGAGCTCTGCTCGAGGGCGGCACCGATCTCCTGGAGCCCGGCCCCGAGCGCTTGAGGGTCGTCGACGGGGAGTGCCTCGGTGTCCTCGCGTGCGCCCTGGAACAGCATCCGCACCTCCTCGATGCCCGCGACGAGCTTGTCCGAGGCGCTCTCCCCGGAGTCGGTGTCGGGCACGCCGGCGTCGTCGAGCTCGTCGACCAGCTCGTCGGTGAAGCCGATGGCGTCGTCGAGGAAGTCGAGGACGAGCTCCTTGCCGGCGGCTGCGTCGTCGCTCAGCGCGTTCGCGTCCTCGACCAGCTCGGCGCTGGCCTTCTCGATCCTGCCGTACCAGACGCCGATCGAGCCGCACACGTCCTCGGCGTAGACCGCTGGCTCCGTGCGGTCGTCGTCATCCACCTCGGTCGTCGTGACCTCCGACGTCCCGGCGGCGGGCTCGTCGTCGCCACCGCCGCAGGAGGCGACGGAGACGAGCGCGGCCAGGGTGAGGACGAGGAGGGGGTGTCGCATGAGACAACCTTTCGGCGGGCCGAAGGGGACAGGGGTCCGTCCGAAGATAACGTGCCGAAGGTGGATCACGGCTCGCTGGTGCCGGTGTTGAGGGTGCGGGACGCCTTTCACGCCCGCGTGGTGGTCGCTCGCCTGGGCTCCGAGGGGATCCTCGCCCAGCTCCGGGGCGGGGACGGGCCCTACCCGATGGGGGTGGTCGAGGTGCTGGTCCTGGCTGACGAGCTGGCCGACGCCCAGGAGCTCCTGCTGGCCGACGAGGTCGAGTCGTCGTTCCCTGACGAGGACGGGGAGCCCGGCGGCATGAGCCGGCTCGGGCCGCCGACGTGGACGATCGCCGTGACCTGTGCCCTCCTCGTGCTGTTCGCCCTCGCCCACACGCTCGGGGCGCGCTAGGCGCTAGGCGGACGGTGCGGCGGGCTCGGCGAGGAGCGCCCCGAGCGCCTCGCCCTCGATGCGACGGAACGCGCGGCGCCCGTTGTCCCGGGAGAGGACCGCCACCTCGAGGTCGTCCGGCGCGAGCCTGCGGTCGGGACCGGCGAGCGCGCTGACGCATGCCTGCAGGGCGGCTTGGAGGTCGCCCGATTCCGGGTACGCGGTCTGGAGACGCTCGTCGATCGCGTCGGCGTCACCACCGAGCACGACCTTGCGGGTCTCGTCGGCGACGGTGCCGTCGTAGAGGATGTGGTAGAGCCGGTCGTCGCCCGGCCCGGCGCCGACCTCGGCCACGAGGATCTCGACCTCCATGGGCTTCATCTCGTTCGTGAAGATCTGACCGAGGATCTGCGCGTAGTTGTTGGCGAGGCTGCGGGCGTCGACGTCCTCCCGGCTGTACGAGTAGCCCTTGAGATCCGCAGCCCGCACGCCGGCGATGCGCAGCTGGTCGAACTCGTTGTAGCGGCCGACGCCCGCGAACGCGATGCGGTCGTAGATCTCGCTGATCTTGCGGAGCCGGTGGGAGGGGTTCTCCCCGCAGATGAGGATGCCGTCCGAGTACGCGGTGGCAGCGAGGCTGCGCCCCCGCGCGATGCCCTTGCGGGCGTAGTCGGCCCGGTCCTTCATGACCTGTTCCGGTGCGACGTAGAACGGCATGCTCATGTTGTCCCCTCCTGGCCTGCGGCCGGGCCGGTCGGGCCACGCTCGCTCCGCTCGCTCATGAGATGAGTCCGCCCGGGGAGCCCTGGCCGATGGTGGGCGCGGCCCCGGTCGCGGTCGTGCTGTCCGGTGTCGCCATGCGCCCGACCAGGTCGCGGAACCGGTCGGCGACCTCGTCGTCCCCGACCCGTTCGAAGCCGTCGGCGGTGATCGTGGCCATCGTCGGGTAGATCCCCCGCACGAGGTCGGGTCCACCGGTGGCCGAGTCCTCGTCGGCGGCGTTGAACAGCGCCGAGATGGCGAGGTCGAGCGTCGCCGCCCGGTCGAGGTCGTCGCGGTGGCCGAGCTTGATCACCGTCCCGGCGTGGAGGCTGCCCGAGCCGGTCGTGGCGAAGCCCGCCTCCTCGTAGCGGCCACCGGTGACGTCGTACTGGAAGAGTCGACCGTCCCGGCGGCGGGTGTCGTACCCGGCGAAGAGGGGCACGACGACGAGTCCCTGCATGGCGGCTGGGAGGTGGGCTCTCACCATGGCGGAGAGCTGGTTGGCCTTGCCCTCGAGGCTGAGCTCGATGCCCTCGACCTTCTCGTAGTGCTCGAGCTGGAGCTGGAACAGCTTCACCATGTCCATCGCCGGGCCGGCGGCGCCGGCGATGGCGACCCCGGAGTGCCGGTCTGCGGGGTACACCTTCTCCATCGTGCGATGGCTGATGAGGTTGCCGGACGTGGCCCGGCGGTCGCCGGCCATCACCACGCCGTCGGTGTAGCGGATCGCCACCACCGTCGTGCCGTGGGTGACGCCCTCCATGGCGGTGCCCGGCGGTGGCGGGACGGAACTCGTTCGGCGCAACAGCTCGGCGAAGCTCGGCCCCGGGTCGTCCCCGGGCCGGTACAGCGGGAAGGTCATGGAGCCGAGGCTATCCCCGCCCCCCATGCCGCCGGACGAGGCCTCCGGACCCGTAGGCTGTGGTGACCGGCATCGATGCCGGCCGCGCGCCGGCATGGGCCTGTGCGCTCGCCCGCCGCACCGCGGCGAGGCGCCCCCAGCCGGCGCGGGCGGGACGGTGGTGACCCTCACCCTGCCCGAGCAGGCTCGGGACGTCCGCACGCTGGCCAAGCAGGCCGGGATCCAGCCAACGACGGTGACCGTGCGGCCGGGTTCTGATGAGATCACCGCCGTGACCGGCCCCGCCGCACCGTTCGTAGAGCCGCCGCCGGCCACAGGCTGGTCGCCGTCCCGCCGCCGGCGGAGGCGGTGCACGCGGCACGGGCGGGCGCAAGGGCCGTGGCGGCGCCGGCGCACCCGCCCGGACCCGCGCCGAGCTGGCGGCCCGCGCCGGCCAGCAGGCGCCGTCGCGCCGCAGGGGGCGCTAGCGGGCTCTGCCGTGTCCCGGTGGCCGATGTTGCAGGTTGATGACGATCCCGCGGAACCCGGGTCGTACACATTTGGCCGGGTAAGGCCCGTGCATGGCCTCGACGACGATCCACGACCGACGCCACCACCCTGGAGCGGAGCTCGGCAGCACTCTGTGGCTCGCCGGGGCGCTGTTCACCTCGACCATCTGCCTGGCGTACAGCCTGCTGTGGCTCGTCGAGGGCGTGGGTGAGTCGTTCCTGGGGATGTGGGTGCTCGGCGGTGCGGCTGCCGGGGCGATAGTCGTGTCGTCGTTCGCCGACAGCACGTGGTCGGCCCGACGCCTCGGGACCACGGAGCTCGGGAACGCCACCCGTCTCTTCGGGATCACGAGCGTCTTGTTCCTCATCCCGACGGTGCTGATCGGCATGGCACCCGAGAGCGAAGACGTCGCCGCCTCCGAGCTCTCCCCCCGTGGCCTCGATGCCGCGTGTCCGACCGTCTCGGTGCCCTCGGTGGCGTTCGCCGACGTCGTCGTCGGCTCGGCCCTCGACCGCACCGCGAGCTGTGTCGCATGGTGGGGTGTGATCCCCGCCGGCGGCGCCGAGCTCGCCGGCACGGACCTCGTGCCACGGGCCCAGACGGCGACGTTCCTCGACCGCCTGGTGCGCAGGGCCGGCGAGCCGCTGCGGCCCGCCCCCGTCGGCTCTGTCCCCGCCGACGCCACCGACTCCGTGCACGCCGCGGCGATCGGTCGCGTCGTGGCCGGCGACCTGATGGGCGGCGTCGCCGACGACAGCTTCGCTCCGGTCGAGCCGGTGACCAGGGCCCAGCTCTCCACCCTCGTAGCCCGTGCCCACGTCCAAGTGACCGGCGGCCAGCTCCGCGGGGCCGAGGGCGAGCTCTTCACCGACGTGGAGGGCAACGTCCACGTCGAGGCCATCCGGTCGGTGGCCGCCGCCGGCATCGCCGTCGGGGACGGCGACACCTTCTCCCCCGACGAGCCGGTGACCAGGGCGCAGCTCCTCACCATCGTCGCCCGCACGTTGGACCTCTGGGTCGCCGAGCACGGCGTGTCCCTCCCCGAGTAGGGCCGGCCGTCATCACTCCGCAGAACGCTCGAAGCCTATGGTCTATTGCCCGCCCTTCTGGACATATCCACGAACGAAGTCCTCACTGTTCGACTCGAGCACCTCATCGATTTCGTCCAAGAGATCGTCCATCTCCGCCTTCAACTTGTCGCCTCTTTCAGAGGAAGCGGGCGTCTCTTCGACGACCTCTTCGTCCTTCTTCGGGGGGGTTTCCCGCTTGATCTGCTCTCGTTCTGCCATTTGCCCTGCTGCCTTTCTCTAGGCGCCCAGCCGGTCGAGGAGCTCGGCCGGTGTCGCACAGCTCTCGAGGAGGTCATCGACCATCGCGGCCGTGCCCTTCAACGGTTCCATCATCGGCACCCGGCGGAGTGGATCCCCACCGATGTCGAACACGAGCGAGTCCCAGTTCGCGGCCACGATGCTGCTCGCGAAGCGCTGGAGGCACTTGCCGCGGAAGTAGGCGCGGGTGGTGGTGGGAGGCTGGGTCACGGCGTTCGCGACCTCGGCGTCGATGCTGATCCGCTCGAGCCCGAGCCGGGCGGCGAGGCAGCGCTCCGGCCGCAGGTCGTGGTACTGCAGGTCGAGGGCGGCGAGCTTGGGTGAGTCCCAGGAGAGCCCGTCCCGCTCGGCGTACGCGGTGAGGAGCTTGCGCTTGGCGATCCAGTCGACCGTGGTGGCGAGGGAGTCGGGATCGGTCTCGAGCGCTTCGAGGGTGGACTCCCACCGGAGGAGCACGTCGGCGCCCACATAGCCCCCGACCGCGTCGAGGCCCCGGCTCTCCGCCCACTTCTTGGCGTAGTCGAGGTACTGCCACTGGAGGTCGAGGGCAGTCATGCGCGACCCGTCGGCGAGGTCGAGCACGAGCCCGAGCGACACGTCGTAGGACACGCGGCGCAGGGCTGCGACGGGTGCTGCGAGGGAGAGGTCCCGGGGCAGGTCGTCGTCCTCGATCATGGCCAGCACGATGGCGGTGGTACCGACCTTCAGGTAGGTGGCGACCTCGCTCATGTTGGCGTCGCCGACGATCACGTGGAGCCGGCGGTACTTCTGGGCGTCGCAGTGCGGCTCGTCCCGGGTGTTGACGAGGGGTCGCTTCAGCGTCGTCTCGAGCCCGACCTCCTCCTCGAAGAAGTCGGCGCGGGAGGACAGCTGGTAGGGCACGTCGGCGCTCGTGAGCCCGGCCGCCTCCGTACCGACCTTGCCGGCGCCGGTGAACAGCTGGCGGGTGACGAAGAAGGGCATGATGCCGCTGACGATCCGGCCGAACGGCACCGACCGGTCCATCAGGTAGTTCTCGTGGCAGCCGTAGCTGTTGCCCTTGCCGTCGCTGTTGTTCTTGTGGACGATGATCTCCTGGCCCGCCGGCAGCAGCGCGCCCGCCGCGGCCATGGACGCGATCAGGATCTGCTCCGCCGCCCGGTCCCACACCGCGACTTCCCGGGCGTCGCTGCACTCGGGGGTGGAGCACTCCGGGTGGGCATGGTCGACGTAGTACCGGGCGCCGTTCGTGAGCACCGCGTTGACGAGGTGCGTCTCGACCTCCGGCGGGAGGGAGCCCTCGGCCTGGAACCCTCGCGCGTCGTTGCCGGGGGACTCGTCCTCGAAGTCCCAGCTCACCTTGCGGGAGAGCGAGGCCACGTACGCGTTGATGAGCATGGACGAGGCCGCGATCGGGTTGGACTCCCCCGCGCCGCGCAGCACGATGCCGTACTCCGTCTCGACCCCGCACACCTTCCGGATGGCCACGTGACGACCCTACCCGTGGGCCTGCCCGATCCTCTGCCACCCGGCCCGCACACGACGGTCTACAGGTACTGCCCCGTGGCGACCCGTTCGATGGAGCGACCCCCGGCCCGCTCGTCCTCCTGGCCGTGGGAGATGAGGGTGCGGACGTAGACGATCCGCTCCCCCTTCTTGCCCGAGATCTTCGCCCAGTCGTCGGGGTTGGTGGTGTTCGGCAGGTCCTCGTGCTCCTTGTACTCCTGGGTGATGGAGTCGGTGAGGTCCTTCACGCGGATGCCTCGGGCGCCGCCTGCGATGAGCCGCTTGATGGCGAGCTTCTTGGCCCGGCGGACGATGTTCTCGATCATGGCCCCGGACGAGAAGTCCTTGAAGTACATGATCTCCTTGTCACCGTTCTGGTAGGTGACCTCGAGGAACTGGTTCTGCTCGTCGGTCTGGTACATCGCCTCCACGGTGCGCTCGATCATCATGCGCACGGCCTTCTCCCGGTCGCCCCCTCCGAGCTCGACGACCTCGTCCTCGAACAGCGGCAGGTCGGTGGTGAGGTAGCGGGCGAAGATCGCCGCCGCCGCCGTCTCGTTGGGACGCTCGATCTTGATCTTCACGTCGAGGCGCCCGGGCCGGAGGATGGCGGGGTCGATCAGGTCCTCCCGGTTGGAGGCGCCGATGACGATCACGTTCCGCAACGTCTCCACGCCGTCGATCTCCGCCAGCAGCTGGGGCACGATCGTGGACTCCATGTCGGAGCTGATGCCCGTGCCGCGGGTGCGGAACAGGCTCTCCATCTCGTCGAAGAAGACGATGACGGGCACGCCCTCCTCGCTCTTCTCCCGCGCCCGTTGGAACACCTGCCGGATCTGGCGCTCCGTCTCGCCCACGTACTTGTTGAGCAGCTCGGGGCCCTTGATGTTGAGGAAGTAGCTGCGCGCCGCGGGCTGGCCGGTGACCTCGCTCACCTTCTTGCTCAAGCTGTTGGCCACCGCCTTCGCGATCAGCGTCTTGCCACAGCCGGGAGGGCCGTAGAGCAAGATGCCCTTCGGCGCCGGGAGCCTGTGCTCGGCGAACAGCTCCTGGTACAGGAACGGCAGCTCGACCGCGTCGGTGATCATCTCGATCTGGCTGTCGAGCCCGCCGACGTCCTCGTAGGAGATGTCGGGCACCTCCTCCAACACGAGCTCTTCGACCTCCGGTCGCTCCAAGCGCTCGAGCAGCAGACCCGACCGGGGGTCGAGCAGCACGGTGTCGCCCGAGCGCAACGTCGTGCCGACGAGCCAGTCGGCCAGCTCCACGACCCGCTCGTCGTCGGCCCGGCCCACCACGAGCGCCCGGGTGCCGCCCTCGAGCACCTCCCGCAACGACACGACCTCGCCCGACAGCTCCGAGCTGCGGGCGAGCACGACGTTCAACGACTCGTTGAGCACGACCTCGAGCCCCCTCGACAGCTCCTGGTCGTCGAGGTCGGGGTGGAGCGCCACCCGCATCTTGCGGCCGGCGGAGAACACGTCGACGGTGCCGTCGTCGTTCCGGCCGAGCAGCGTGCCGTAGGCCGACGGCGGCTGGGTGAGCTTCTCGACCTCGTCGCGCAGCGCGGCGATGTGCTCGCGCGCCTCGCGCAGGGTGTAGGTGAGCTTCTCGTTCTGGGAGACCGCCTGGGCCAGCTGGCCCTTCGTCTCCAGCAGCCGCTCCTCGAGCGTCCGCACGCGCTTGGGCGCGTCTTGCAGCTTGCGACGGAGGAACGCGACCTCCTCCTCGAGCGTCATCGCCTGCTCCCGCAGCTCCTCGAGCTCGGTCTCGTCGTGCTCTGCCACCTGCGACCACCTCCTGTCGCCTCGCTTCGGACCCTACACGGCACCTGCCTCGCCGCTCCGGCATGCCTCTTCGGGGTCGAGTTGGGTTTCTCCCGCTCGCGCCGGGTAAATTGGTGGTCACCCCGACGACAGGGTCGGGAACGTTTTCGAAGCCATGGGAGGCTGCTCCACATGAAGGTCTGGATCGACCAGGATCTCTGCACCGGCGACGGGCTCTGCGAGGAGATCGCCCCCGACGTGTTCACACTCCTCGACGACGGCCTCGCCTACGTCAGGGAGGGCGACAAGGTGTTCTCCGACCCCGGCGGCGCCGAGGGCCTCGCGAACTTCCCCGACAGCCAGGTCGACGCGGTCGTGGAGTCTGCCGAGGAGTGCCCCGGCGAGTGCATCTTCATCGAGCCGTAGGCAGCTCGGCCAGCCCCTGAAGTTGCTCACCGTTCGACCGCTCACCGTTCACCGTGGTGGTCCCACCACCCGAACGCTGCCTGGGTCACCTCGTGCACGTGATCGAGCGTGAGAGTCGGACCCGACTGGCTCTGGTGGTGGCAAGGCGCCAGCGAGTGGTTCGGTGTGCTCGTTCAGGCGAACAAGTACAAGCCGCGGGCGACGCACAGCCCCTGGTACGACTCAGTCCCGGGCGGCGGTACCCGATGTCGTTGGTCTGACGTCGCAGATCCCAGATCGCGTGTTCGTCGACCTGCCGGACGATGTGGGTCACTTCTCCGAGCCGTACTTCGAGCACGTACTCAAGATCCCCGCCGACGGCACCCCACGAACGGCCGGCTACGCCCCCTACCTCGACTACGCCCCCTACCTCGACTACCGCCCGCCGACCGACCACCACGAACAACCCCAGCTCGCAGCCGCCGTCGCCGCCCACTGGCTCGACACCGACCTCGAAGCCCTCGGCCGTGAGCACGCCATCGACGTCGCCGTCCCCGAGCACCTGGCCAAGGTGCGCCTCCACACCGAGCACCGGGTCGACACCACCACCGCTGCCGTCAAGGAGCGCCTCACCCGGGAGATCAACTACTGGGACCACCGGGCCAACGAGCTCCAGCTCTGGGCCGACGCCGGCAAGACCCCGCAGATGAACGTCGATCGGGCCAGGCCGGCAACCCGCACACCCAACTCCACACACAACTTGGGTGTATCTTCACGGAAGTTGTGAGAGGGAGGTTCCGTGGTCGGATTGCAGGAGGAGGCGACAGCGGCCGTGGAGCGCCTCCGCGCCGTCGGATCCGACCTGCGGGATGTCGAGGTCAAGGCGGCGGCCGGCGGGTTCCCGAAGTCCGTCTCCGAGACGCTGTCAGCGTTCGCTAACACTGAGGGCGGGCTGATCTTGCTCGGCATCGCGGAGGAAGACGCCTTCGGCGCCGCAGAGATCGTCGCGCCGAAGGTCGCCGCCGACCTCGCGAGCTTCTGCGCCGACGGGCTCGAACCTCAGCTCTGGCCCGAGATCGACATCGTGACAATCGACGACAAGTCCGTGGTCGCCGCTCGCGTCGAGGAGCTGTCGGCAGATCGCAAGCCGGCTTCGTCAAGTCCAGGGGGATGGACCGAGGCTCCTACCGACGGTCACACGATGGCGACCGGCTCCTCACGAGCTACGAGGTCCACGTCCTCGTCTCCTCCCGGGGACAACCGCTCGAGGACACCACTCCGGCTGACGCCGCAGATGTCGGTGACTTCGACCAGGCGCTGGGCGACGCAC
>JBBDQT010000180.1:0-1507 GCA_040905815.1 Acidimicrobiales bacterium | reverse complement strand
ACTCCGGCTGACGCCGCAGATGTCGGTGACTTCGACCAGGCGCTGGGCGACGCACTCGTTGCCCGGCTACGAGCGACGAGGGGGAGGGTCTTCGCCGACGAGACCCCCGAAGCGATCCTGCGGATGGTCGGGGCCACGACGGAGATTGACGGTGAGACACGGCCGACGCTCGCCGGTCTGCTCAGCCTCGGCCGCTACCCGCAACAGCACTACCCGCAGCTGAACGTCACCTTTGTCGCTTTCCCGTCGACGACGGGTGAGCCCTTGGCCGACGGCACGCGGTTCCTCGACAACCAGTCCGTCGATGGCCCGATCCCGGTCATGGTTGCGGAGATCCTCGCTGTGCTTCGCCGGAACATGAAACGGCGTTCGATCGTCGTCGGCCTCGGACGAGACGACGTGTGGGAGTACCCCGAAGAGGCGCTCCGAGAGCTGATCACGAACGCGCTCGTCCATCGCGATTACCACGCCATGGCCCGGGGGACGCAGGTTCGCGTCGAGATGTATCCCGACCGTCTGGAGATCATCAACCCTGGCGGTCTGCATGGCCCCGTGCCCCGTAGCGATCTCCTCACCGAGCCCGTCTCGTCGTCGAGGAACGCGGTCCTCGCCAAGCTGCTCAAGGACGTCGGCATCCCCGGCACGAATCAGCGGGTGTGCGAGAACCGCGCCTCGGGGCTGCTCGCCACGGCGGCGGCACTGCGGCGCGCCGGTGTGCAGCCGCCCAAGCTCGTGGACAACGTTCGAGAGTTCCGAGCCATCGTCTACAACCACGGACTCCTCGATGACGAGGCGGTGGCAGTTCGAAAGCGAACCGGCAAGCAGTTGGCCTTCGAAGATGAGGACATCGAAACGCTGCTCGACGAAGTGGCGTACGGGACTTGGCAGGCCAACCTCTGCCTTCAGCTTGTCTTCGGCCCGCAGCCTGCGAGCGGGAACCCGTCGGTTGATCACCTCCACCCACAGTCGCTCTTCAATACCCGAGCCGCCGAGAAGCGAGGGTGGTCCGCGGAGCAGATCGCAGCGCGGTTGGACCGCAGAGACCTGCTTCCGAACCTCCAAGTCATGAACCTGCTGCCCAACCAGGAGAAGCTGGCGAAGCCTCTGGAGGCCTGGCTCAACGACACCTTTGGCGAGCAGGACCGACTGGCTCGAGTTCAGGAGTACCTGCTCGAAGGCCTTCCGCTCGAAATCGACGACTTCGACGAGTTCTTCGATGGCCGGCGCGAGCGAATGAAGGAGCGGCTCAAGAAGGCCTTGTGCGGATGATCCACGAGTTGGAGCGCGGCGTCAACTACGTCGGCGGGGCTGGGCGATCCTACCGGATCTCTACCGGCCGGGTAGAGATCCGGTAGATCTGAGTAACACCGTTCAGCACACCTGACTAGCGAAAGTCCTGCTCAGAGGCACATTTCGGGACCGATCAACATCGTCCGGAATGGCGTTGTTCACCGTTCAGGAGAGGCAGGGGCCGGTGTCGGCGCCTGGCGCCCTCGGCGCCGCCAGC